>NZ_AOGW02000003.1 GCF_000332495.1 Leptospira terpstrae serovar Hualin str. LT 11-33 = ATCC 700639
GTGATTTGCGGAGGAATTTAATAACGTTACATATGTATTTTTTTTAATTTTTCAATAATGAGTGAACTAGTGTTCTGATTTAAATATAAAGTTGTTTGTGTGGATGTTTTTATTTGAAAATAGTTTTTTTGTTCCAATTCTGAGTTTAAATCTATCGATTTGCATGAAGTGATTTTTAATAATAAGAATATTATTGTATATTTTTTTAACATGGGTATTGTTTATTTTTTTCGACTATCGTATAACGAACTAGCCTTCCCGAAGTTGTCCGACCCTGAGTCCCGAATGGGACGTTAGGGACTGGCACAGAGCTTGCGTATGCAACCGAGTGACAGGAGGACAATTTGCCGGAGGCCGAGCGAGGGCTTGTCCCGAAGCGTAGCGGGAAGGTGCTGTTATGCGATTGTTTTGGCTTTTGACAATTAAATGTATACATACTAGTTTAGAGGAGGTAAATTTTTATCACTTCTTTGAGCATTAGCATGTGCCAAGACTTTCCCAACTGATGTAATTTGAAAACTAGTGCCTATATTGTCCCACCATTCTTTTAATGTTTTTAGATTTGGTCGTTTTTCCCATTCTTCTTTAAATTTTTGTACATTTTCTTTTTTAAGGTTATCATCTTGTTTGTAAAGGTCATAAATAGAATAAAGCGATTGTTTTTGATCTTCAGATAATTCAACCGGAACTGAATAGGCTCTTCCATTATGATTTACTTTATGCATTAGTTTTACATTACTAATCTCATATTTATTTGGTACAAATATTCGTAAAAAAGTTTTATTAAAATGATGTTCAATTAAAATATTTTGAGGTAATTTTGATTCAGTTAATATGTTTATAGCTTTATGGTGATTTTCTGAGTCTTTTTCAATTCCTAAATCAATATAGCCGGATAATTGTTGAGGATAATATTCTTCTATTTTTTTTAGATTTCCGAATGAGCTAAGTCGAACAGTATCTAGTATGTCCAAATGATCGAGCCATTCATTTCCCTTAGGAAGGGAACCATTCAATAATTTTCCGAATAAATCGTTTAAAACATCTAATCCTTGATGTATATCTCCACTTGCCGGGAAGAATGTTGATACTGCATGTGAAACTGTTAAACCTAATAACGCATCATCGGAGATTTCATCAACTATCTCTACTGCGCGACTAATTCCTGCTCTTATATTTCTATTTTCGCCCTTTTTAAATCTATGTATAAGTAGTTCAGATAAAAGGTCATAGTCTGCTGGTCTTTCTGTAGCGGCAGCTGTCTTTTGTGCTTCAACTAATAATAACTGAAAACTAGGATCAGCAAATGCTTCCAGTGCGCCATTTACTTTTTCCATTTTTGGCATAAGTTTATTTTCAAATTCGCTTACTCTTGAATTGGCAACTGTCCAAGCTTCTTGTGTGTATTCTTTTCTGAGTTGTAAATTCATTTCTTGATAAATCTCTCTTGCTCTTTTTTCATCAATACCGATGTGGACTGTCATATTTTCGGCTTGCATCATCTGAGCATTTTGATTTCCAGTTTGGATATTTTTGTTATCAGTAACAGTTTGATTTCCTGCAGCTTGATAATTGTAGGATTCTTTTCCAGATTTCTGTATAAATTTCAATTTAGATTTTATCTGATCACTTGTGAAGACTTGAGCTAGAAGCGTTCCTAATAGTCCAATCGATGTAACTGCTGGTTCCCAATCGGGAGAAGTGTTCCACCAAATGATTGCTCCGAGTAGTGCAATAAAGTTTAATATTGAAAGTAAAATTCTCATTTTGTATTATTAATTTATGTGTTTTGTTTAAATTATCTTGGAAAATATTTTGCCAAAATATCGCATAACGAACTAGCCTAACCGACGTAGGCTGACCCTGAGTCCCGGAACGGGACGTTAGGGACTGGAACGACGCTTGCGCAAGCAAGAGGAGTGCCAGAAGCCTATGTGTCGCAGACCGAGCGAGGCCGTAAGTGCCGAAGCGAAGCGATTAGGTGCTGTTATGCGAAGTTCAATGGGATTCCAAAGAGATTTCATTTATAATATTGTTTTCAATATCTCTCTCGAAAATTTCTAATTTCCCGTTTTTCTTTAAGAATTTATAACTTGTTCCATAAAGAGTATTGTTGAATAAAAGTTCCAGTGATTTATTATTTAAAACTTCAAGAATTGCTATAGATTCAGTATCGCAACAACCTCCATGAAGAATTATGAATTTTCCTTTTTTATATTTGATTTCTTCAAACATTACTTTTTGCCCTGGAAATTGAACATTTTCGTTTTCAAGTTCAAATAAAGACCATTTTTCATTTTGCTTTAACCAGAGATGATCTTCTTTTAACAATTCTCCGGCTGAATCAAAACCAAGTGTTGATATAATTGCTAAAAACTCATTTAATTTACGAATTTTTATTCTTTTGTTTGCGTTCTTACTAAAATCAATGATTGTATTTATGTTTGTTTTTGAGTATAATTCTTCTGGTTCGGCTACGCTGTTTAGAATTTTATTTTGATAAAAGTAAGCTGAAGTTTTAGTTAGATTTTTTGAATCATCTTTAAGAAGTTCACTTTCTTTTAAATACTTTCTTAACCAAGTAATTCTTTCCTTTTGTTCTAAAGTATTTTTGTTTTTGCCGTCACAATTCACAGTAATTGACGAGACAATTAATGTACATAGAAAAATTGGAATCCATTCTTTCATTTTATTTTCCTTTAAAATTGCTTTCATTGAATTTCGCATAACGTAACTAGCTAACCGACGTAGGCTGGCCCTGAGCCTCGTTAGAGGCGTTAGGGATTGGCGCGACGCTTGCGTATGCAAGAGGAGTGACAAAAGCCTATGTGCCGAAGGCCGAGCGAGGGCAAAGACCCGAAGCGAAGTGGTTAGCGGCTGTTATGCGTAGTTTGACTCTTAATCGACTATACCTACTTCTTTTTCCCTTTTTTTTAAATATTTTTCATCCCAATGTTCCAATTTATAGTACCTTCTTCTATGCGAAGGTATTTTTGAGAGTAATTTATTGAAGTTAATTTTTATATTTTCTTTTGATGTACTCGGAACCGAATTACCTGAAACTATGATGAATTCAATTAAAGATGGAAAATCACTTGTTTCTGCTATAAGCATCCTAACATCCGTTCGAAGATCATCCCAATTTAATAAAGATTCACTAATTGAAATATAGTAGTAGTTTGAAATAGTTTTTTTATCCTCATTTAGTTTCCAATGCAATGCAAATGACCCTTCGGAACCTGGTATATTTTTTTCCATTTTTCTATCAGCAAATACAATTTCTTGATGTCCAATTGTACTCTGTGCTTCAATTCCATCTATTCTCAATAATCTTTTTAATCTGTTTTCTATTGTATTTTTTTTCTCTTTATTCCTTTTTTCAGAAGCTTTTGACATAGGAATTTTTTCAAATTCTTGTTTTTCAAGAGATATAGATTGTCTGTGTATTTTTGGTAATTTCTCTAAGACCGGATTATCGAGATGTTCCGGAGATTCAAAAATTTCTTTTATGAAGGCATTTAATGATTCCGAAAATAACTTTGCTCCCTTTGCACTAGTATCATAAATAATCGTTCTATAATCTTTTAGATCAAAGGGTATAAATTCTTCGCTTTGCGAAATTAATATAGTTCTGGGGCTTAATGCGTGTCTCACGCCTAATTCGTAGAATACATTAGGATTTAGATCAGTTAGATCTGCTATGACGATAAAACTTGTTGCAATTTGAGTGACTATATCATTGATTATCGATCCAGTTTTTTGTATTTCATCTGCTCTCGTTAGTTTTAAATTAAACTCAGAATTTATTATTGCTGGGTTAATTATATAATCTAAGGAATCTTTAAATTTTTCATAAGTTGGAGTTCCAATTTTTCCTATCGGTGAAATCAAAAATATATTGATTATGTCGTTACGTTTGTTTTTAATCATACTTTGCTCTATTTTTTTTTAAATTGTCAAATTACGCATAACGAACTAGGGGAGACGACGTTCCTCGTAGCTGAGCCTGCGAACGCAGGCGTTAGCGTCGGCGCGCTTCTTGCGATCGCAAGAAAGCGTGACGGAGAGGAATGTGGCGCAGCCCAAGCGAGGCCTTGTGCCGAAGCGCAGCGTTTCCCCGTTGTTATACGACGTTCGGAGTTAGAGAGGGGAGCTACTACGTTTCCCCTTTTATTTAGTTTTTCTT
>NZ_AOGW02000004.1 GCF_000332495.1 Leptospira terpstrae serovar Hualin str. LT 11-33 = ATCC 700639
CCTAAGTCTTTCATTTGAGAGAACGTTTCCATTCCCTCGGTTTTTTCTCGCTAGAATTGTCTTGGAGTCACGCTACTGTGTATGTTGTAAAAGATCTTAATTAGTAATTGCTCGGTTCCCTTCCAGGCCTTTAGTCAATCACCGTTTCACCATCATTGGGAATGTACACTCACAGTCAATCCATTTTTATAAAAATTATCCTGCTTTATACCAGTTTTTTATTCCACTTTTCCTATAAATCAAAAGCCGTAAGCGGGTTTCAGGAAAAAGTCTTTAATGGGATTCTCATTAATTCAAAAGAATAAAGAACTTCGTTTCTGACCAATTTACGGCACCAAACTTCCAACCAAACACCCGTTTTGTCCCAGGTAATGAGCGAAAACCTGTATCATTTTCCAGCCAATGGATTACGGAACACTCATTAACAAAAAAATAAACTTGACCCTTGGTAAAAAAGGATTCTGTTTATGGACGCATCTATTTCTTCACTTTATAAAAACCATAGCGAGAATAATAGAAAGAATGAAAGTTATATTCACTATATCAATTTTCTGTTTCTTTTATCTTTCTCATCTTACTTGTAAAAACATAGAAAGCGAATCTCCAAAATTAGTCCAAGGTGTTCTTGATCTAACGAATTATAACTTTCAAAATAAGCCAACGCTACCTCTGATCGGAGAATGGAAATTTACACCTAGCCAACTTGCTATGACCGAAAACAAAGATACCATCATTGTAACAATTCCAGACAACCCACATTGGAATTCTTACAATCCAAATCAAAATGGTTTAGCAACTGGATTCGGGATTGGAAGTTACTTTTTAACGATCATCCCTCCGAAAGAACCAATCAATTTAAGTTTAGATTTTCACATTGTGTTCTCCGATTGTAAAATATTTCAAAATGGAATCTTAATCGGTTCTATTGGAAATATATATGGAGAGAATGAAGGTATTGATCGTAGGCCAGTACAAATTGAACTTTTGCCAACTAATGGTGAAAAATTTCACCTAACTATTTTACTTCGAAATCGTTTCTACCAAGCAGGAGGAATCCGATTCCTTCCACAACTAGGAACAAGTGAGTCTCTAATAAAAATAAGAGAAAAAGATATTTTTGAACAATCATTAATTGTGGGAGGACTTTTCTTTTTGGGACTTTATCAGTTAGGAGTCTACTTTACCCGCGGTAGAATCTTAGGTTCTCTTTATTTTTTCCTATTTTGCCAAATTATGGCATTACAAATCCTTGCCACAGGGACTCGGTCGTTATTTTTGATTGTGGGCGAAAATTCAAGTGAACTCGTCTTTCGAATTAATTTTTTTAGTCAATATGCAGGGGCCATTTCAGGGTTATATTATTTTTACAGTCTCACTCGCGAGTACATTCCTAATTACGTAATCCATGGAATGTGCGGAATCATTCTTATCCCAGTATTCATCACTATATTCGGTCCCATTTATACAATCAGTTACCTCCATCTCTATGTTCTCACCGCCCTCACTTTTCTTCTGGCCCTCGCAGTTTATCTAATTTTTCGTTACATTCAAGATAAAAGGTATGGATATATCTATTTGGGCTTATCATCCATTTTACTCATTGGTTCTGCGAGTAATGATATCATTTTATCATTATTACATATAACAGAACCTATGTTACTTCCTTACGGAATTTTATTATTTGTTTTTTTCCAATCTCTCTTTTTGTCTAAACATATATCCAATGAAATCATCACAGCAGAATTGAACTTAAAAGCTGCCAATTACCAACTAGTTCAGTCCGAAAAAATGTCATCACTCGGTGTTATGGTTGCCAGTGTTGCCCATGAAATCAATTCCCCACTCAGTGCAGTCATTGCATCTGGCACTGCGATAGAAGAAAAAATTACAGAACACTTTCGCCTCCTCTCCAAAATAAATCCAATCCCAAACGATGTAGCTCCCCTATTTTTATCAATAATCAATTTAGCCTTAAACCAAAATGAAATACTTTCAACAAAGGAAACTAGACAGTACAAACA
The DNA here is from genome assembly GCF_000332495.1 of Leptospira terpstrae serovar Hualin str. LT 11-33 = ATCC 700639. Classification (NCBI taxonomy): domain Bacteria; kingdom Pseudomonadati; phylum Spirochaetota; class Leptospiria; order Leptospirales; family Leptospiraceae; genus Leptospira; species Leptospira terpstrae. The sequence goes on from NZ_AOGW02000004.1 coordinate 2,022, forward strand.
GGACCTAGTAAAACAAATAGAGAATTTGGGAATCGTTGATCCAGAAAACAAAGCTGATTTTTTTGTATCACTTGGATTACGTGAAATTCCCAAGGATTGGATTCCTATTCTCACTGATAAAGACGGAGATGATTTACTTAACCTAGCGGAACGTGCCGTTTCTATATTTCAAGGAACTAAGACAATTCGAATCGCGGCTCTTCGTGCAGTGAAAATTGCACAATCACTAAAGAAATTTACACATTTTGATCCCAATGCAGAAAAACATATCATAAACCTTTCCGATTCTATCGATATGGTTCTTACCATTTTTGAAAACTCAATGAAACAAGGAATCGATCTCACAACTCATTTTGAAGAGGTTCCGCCTATTGAATGTTATCCCGACGAATTAAACCAAGTTTGGACAAACATGATCCAAAATGCCATCCAATCCATGAACGGGAAAGGAAACTTAAAAATTAAAATTGGACAAACAGAAACAAAAGGCAAAGCCTATGTTTTTGTTTCCATCGAAGACTCTGGTACAGGAATTCCAAAAGATTTGGAAACTAAAATATTTGATCCATTTTTTACAACAAAACCCATTGGCGAAGGAACCGGACTTGGGCTTTATATCACAAAACAAGTGGTAGAAAAACACCAAGGGACAATTAAACTTGAAACAAAACCAGGAAAAACAATTTTTACTATCTTCCTACCAACAACACTTGAATGATCCTAACATTCAAAATTTATATTTCAAAAAAGTTAGGAAAATAAAATGAGAAAACCTGATTAAACCAAAACCTAAGGTCTATCAGGTAAGCGAAAACTTACAGTAGTCCCCTTTCCTTTTTCGCTTTTCGCCCAAATTTCCCCGCCATGCAATTTGATAAATTCACTACAAAGGATGAGGCCAAGTCCTGTTCCCTTTTCGCCTTCTAATCCAATACTTGTTACTTGTGCATCCACACGAAATAGTTTTTCTAAATCAGAACTATCCATTCCAATACCATTGTCTTGGCATTCTACTCGAATTCCATCTTCATCTTGTTTTGCTGTAATTTTAATTTCACCATGTTCGTTCGTAAATTTAATCGAGTTGGTTATTAAATTTCGGAGAACTGCTTGGATCATTTCAGAATCTGCATAAACATAGGCAAGTTCCGAAGGAATTTCTGTTAAGATACGAATGGATTTTTTCTTAACTGTAGGTTCTACTTGGTCTACAATCTTTGCAATTAATGCGATAAGATTCACTTGTTTGGGACGGAAAGGCATATTGCCTGTTTGCGTTCTTGCCCAGTCCAAAAGTTGTTCTAATAGTCCATACAACATCGATGCGGAATTTTGAATTTCAAATATAGTGTCTTTTTTTTCAGTGTCTGTATGCGAATCAAAATCCGTATACATGATTTCCGTAAGTTGTTTAAAAGCCCCAAGTGGATTTCTTAAATCGTGTGCAATGATGGAAAAAAATATATCCTTGGTGCGATTCGATTCACTAAGAAGTTTTTCTGATGTGTGTAAGGCTTCAATGGCCTTATTCTTTTCAAAAACTTGTTTTCTGAGTAATTTGGTACGATCAAAAACTTTTTTTTCTAATTCGAAACGATAAGTAATCAGCCGTTGGTATTGTAATGTGATAAATTCTGATAAAATCGAAAATGGAATCAAAAACGAAATTAAATAAATATAAGAATCAAAAACACCAGGATAAACAAATGGACCAACACCCATTCTTGTCATAAGGATACTGGATAGATACAGAAGAAATACACCCAAGGTAACACCTCGGATTTGGAACCGATAACCCAAATAGATAAGAATTAAAAAAGATAAAAAGAAAAGATAAGGGAAGTGGTATACAATCACTGCCTGAACCAGTATAAAAGCAACAGTCCAAAGGATTAATTTGATCGAAAAATCCTCAAAACGGAATTTTCTCCAAGCCATAAAGAACGGAACCACTATAAATATTCCGATCGTATCTCCGAAAATAATTACAATTAAGGTGCGAACGATTTCTGAAAAATTTAGTTTATAAAAATATCCAAAGGAATAAAGAATTCCACCAAGACAAAGAATAGAAATCAAACTAGAAAGAAAACAAACGTAAACCACAAAGTAAAAATTATCTTTTGCCGAGCTAAGACTTTTTCTGATTTTTTTAATCCAGAAGGTATACGCAAGAGTGGATTGGAGTGTATCAACTCCGGCTGTCAGGCAAATACTTAAATACAAACCAAAAGGGTCCAAACCATGTTGGCTACTGATGAGGCCGTCTTTGTTGACAAGAAAACTGGCAAGCCAAACCACAGGCAAAAAACGATATCCAAAAAACAAACAACCAATGAGCCCTATACCGGAAGGAATCCAGAGCACTGCCAGATTCACCGGTTGGAAGGAAAAAAATTCCATTCCCAGTTTGGCAGTCCCTATATAGAGCAGAAATAAAACGAATCCTTTGAAGGATTGCTTCCAGTTCATGGGGGATAGATTAGTAGAAGGACAATTGGAGAAAAGCGAAATTATCTTTGAAATCTCTTTGCCAAGATAAGGGATACCCCAAATTCAATTGAAAATTTGCTAACATAGGCTTAGAATGTTTGAAAAAAAGCCTTAATTCCCAAACAAAAGTGAATGAAAATCCTTTGCAATATCTTTACTTTTCATAAAATAAGTCCCAACTAACATAGAATCAACGATACCTTTGTATTTTTGCCAATCGGCAAAACTTTTTATTCCGGATTCAGCCACACGAATTATAGAATTATCTAATTCTGGTGCAATTTCCTCAATTAGATTTTTATGAATTTCGAATGTATCCAAATCTCTAGTATTGATTCCAATTGTTGTCGCTCCAGAATCGAGGGCCGTTTTTACTTCTTCCTTGTTGTGTGTTTCGACAAGGACAGAAAGACCTAAACTTTTAGCGTATTTATGTAAGGAAGTTAGCTCAGTTTGGGAAAGGATTCGAACAATCAGTAAAATAGCGGAAGCACCATAAGCATAAGCTTCATCGATTTGGAGGGGGTCTATGATAAAGTCTTTTCGGATCACAGGGATTTTTACCGATTCCGATACAGCAGAAAGGTCTGCTAAAGATCCATAAAAATACTTTGAGTCGGTTAAAACGGAAATGGCACCAGCTCCCGAAGATTCATAAATAGAGGCAATTGGGACTGGGTCATAATCTGGTCTAAGGATTCCGGAACTGGGACTTCCTTTTTTACATTCAGCAATGACGGAGATGGAATTGGTTTTGAGATGAGATTCCCAAGGTCTAATGGGAATTGTCCGAGAAGGAAGGGACTTTCCCCTTCCCATACGAATTTCCTCGTGTTTTGTTTCTACTATCTTATGTAAGACAGGATTCAAGGAAAAAGCTTAGAACGCTTTTAGAGCGGCATCTTCTGAGTCATAGATATCAAAAAGAGAAGTAAGTTCAATGACATCAAAGATACGTTTGACTGCGGGTTTGATGTTGGATATTTTTAACGAACCCTCTTTAGAATTGAGTTTACGAAGTGTGGAAATACAAGCTCTGAATCCAGAGGAAGACATGTATTCAACGTCTTTCATGTTAAGAAGTACCTTTCTATGTCCTGCATTATCGATGAGTTCCATAAGGCCCTCTTCCACTTCATTTGCCACAGAAACGTCCAATCGACCTTCCAGATAAACGACTAGTTTTCCGTCTTTCACTTCGTGTTTCAGCACCGATTTACCCAACCTGATATGATTTTACAAAATCATCGTATTTTAGCGGAGTGTCAATCAATGTTTTCTCAATCAATTCCAAGAGCATCTGACCTAGACCATTGGCAAAAATTCCTGATTTTAGGTGGCGGATCCTCTGGGGACTCCTCCGCCAAATTATTATCCTTAAAAGGAAAAATATGTGTACTGGCGGACAAGTTTCCGGAGAAAGCCAATGCCAATCTTTATGCAGAAGTTTTGTCAGACAATCACCCACAAGAGCGATTGGAAGGGATTGACTGTATCATCAAAAGCCCAGGCATCTTACCGAACCATCCCATCTTAGAAGAAGCCAGACGAAAAGAGCTCCCCATTTTGAGTGAAATTTCATTGGCACGAATTTTTTATCAAGGCCCTATCATTGGCATCACGGGCACTGATGGAAAATCAACGACCACAGCACTTGCCTATCACATTTTAAAATCTAAGTTTCCTAATTCACGAATGGGCGGAAATATCGGTGTTCCATTTACTTCTTTTTGTTTGGAACCATTAGACTTAGTGGTACTTGAGCTTTCAAGTTATCAATTAGATGATTCACCTAACTTGGAATTAACGGCATCTGCCATTTTAAATTTAGCATCTGACCATTTAGAAAGACACAAAACAATGGAGTCCTACGCAGAAGCTAAATGGAAAATTCAAAATTTAGAAAACCCAAACCATACATCCTTTATAAATCCAAACTTTTTTAAATTTCTACCGAATGGAATTCCAAAAAACAAAAACTTACATTTCATAGGTGAGAATCAAAATTACTTTGTGAGTTTAGACCCAAACCAAGTGCATACTCCTAATCATATTTATGATGCGACTCAGTTTCCACTCAAAGGAAAACACAATCTGATGAATTTATGTTTTGCGATTGCCCTTGCGGAATCCATGGGAATGGGCAAAAACGAAATCCAAAGTCAATTTGAAACCTTCTTAGGACTTCCTCATAGATTCCATCGAATCGATAGTTCAAAATTCAAAACTCAATACAAAGAAATCCAATTTATCAATGATTCCAAATCTACTAACATCCATTCTATGCTTTCTGGAATTGCTGGATTCAAAAAAGGGGATGGATTGTTTTTGGTACTTGGCGGAATTCCCAAAATAGAACCGATCGATTTATTTTTACGTCGATGGAAGGAATTGGAATGTCCACTTTGGGTATATGGTAAAGCTGTAGAAGTATGGAAAGAGGCGTTTGATGCCACAGGTCTTCCCGTGAAATACTTTTCTGACCTCCCCACACTCATCGCAGATGTAAAAACAACAATCGATAGAACAATGGAAACAAAAGAAAGTCAAAACCAAACTCCCCTGTCAGTGATTTTTTCACCAGCAGGGGCCAGTTTTGATTTGTATAAAAATTTTGAAGAAAGAGGCAACCACTTCGAAACTTTGATCAAAGATAGTTTTTCTTAATTCTAATTTTTATCCACGGATATGATACCCGCCATCTACATGACGAATTTCTCCGGTGATCCTGTTTCCTGGCCGAAATAAGTAGGCCACTTCTTCTGCTAAATCTTTTGCGGAAGCATTTCCCAAGGGAGCCAGAGTATCACAACTTTTTTCCGCCTGTTCAAGACCTTCAATCGCCGAACCAGCCTTACTTGCTCGGTAAGGAGAAAATCGGATGGCATTCACTTGGATTTGTTTTTCTTTTCCCAGTTCCATAGCCATTTCTTTTACCAGTCGCTCTAAAGCAGACTTCGCCACTCCAATGTTTTTGTATGGATGGGATACTACTCTTTCGGCTCCTAAATAACTTAAGGCAACGATAGAGCCGCCTTGCACGAGTAAATTTCTTTGATAAAAACTTTGAATGAGTGCGAGTAAGGAAAAAGCAGATACATTCATAGCATCCATAAACTCTTCACGGGACACAGTCATGATGGGCTTTACCTTTCCTTGACGAATGGTTTTATCCATAGCGATCGAATGTAAAACTGAGTGGATTTGTAATCCCTGGTTTAGTAAAAACTCAGCAAAGGAATCAATATTTTTTTGAATGGTAACATCGAGTGGATAGGTAATCACATCGTCACCTAACTCACGTTTGACAGTTTCTGTAAAATCGGAGTATGTGCGTTCTAAAAATGAAAGACCTGCTTCCGAAAGATTTTGATGGAACTCGGTTTTCCCAAGGCCTGTGCAGATGAGTTTTGCACCCAATTGTTTACATTCTTTTGCTATGACTAATGCGAGTGATGAAGAATCCGTGATTCCCGTGATGATTACGGATCTCCCTTCTAGATTAAAATTCATATTTACCCTCCTTGCGTTTTAGACAAAAAAGGGAATTCAGTGGATAGAAAAATACGAACTTTTTTTCGCGTTTTTCTTATCGTTTGTGCAAAATTCTATCGTATGAGTTACTTCCGATAAAAATATCTAACAAATCTCCATCGATATGTTGGTCTCTTACTTCCATCTTGAGAATGTCAAAAGCACGGTCTAGAGGCACCGCTTTTTTATACGGGCGGTCTTGGTCCGTAAGGGCATCAAAGATGTCTGCAATGGCCATCATCTTAGCTTGTACGGGAATCTCCACGGCTGAGAGACCTCTCGGATAACCCGATCCATTCAATTTTTCATGGTGGCCGTGGGCAATGGCGGGAACCATTTTTAACTCTCTGGTCCAAGGGATTTTTGAAAGAAACTGAAATGTATGTTCCACATGGGATTCAATTTCTCGTCTTTCTTCAAAATCCAATGACCCGCGTCGAATGGATAAAAATCCAAATTCTTTTGGCATGAGTAAATTCAATTGGCCACCGTCTGTTGTGTGGTAACTCATTTTGGAGATTTCTTCTAAAAAGTTAGAATTTCCTTCTTCTAAAATTGTAGGTTCATTGGATTCTGAAATCACTCGAACCATTTCTTCTAATTTTTCTCTTTCTAACGTATACTCTAGGTGGATGGATTTTTCAAAATCCACATAACCATTGTTACCATGTTTTTTCAGGTATTCAATTTTTTTTTGTGCAAGTTTTGCTTCCACATCCTTTAAGATAAATTGGAAACGCCAACGAATTAAATCCAGTTCGTAATCTTCTAGTTTTTTTGCCTTAACGAGAACCTTTTCTCGAACCCCAACTTTTCCAAAATCATGAAGAAGGGAAGCGTAACGAATTTCCTTCACTTGGGATTCATTAAAATAAATATCTTTAAAACGACCGGTTTGGATCGCATTTACCGATTCTGCAAGTCCTACAGTGTATTGTGCCACTCTGAAGGAATGACCTGAGGTAGTTGGATCCCTGGATTCAATCGCTGAAACACTGGCAGTCACAAATCCTTCAAACAAGGTTTCAATGTCATGAACCAAATTATTATTTTGGATGGCAACAGCCGCCTGTCCCGCAACCGCCATCACCAACTCTTCTGAATATTTATCATATTCCAGAATTGAATTGGTTTTCATTTCCTCTAAAGTTAATTTGGTTTGAAAGTTTTTTTTACGGTTGATGAGTTGGATGACACCCACTACTTCATCATGGTGGTCTTTCATCGGAACCACTAACATTGATTTTGAATAATAATTACTCATTTTATCAAAATCACTATTGAACTTATATTCTTCTCCACCGGACAATTCGTACACATTCGGAATATTGAGTTGTTTTCCAGTAAATGCTACGTAACCGGCAATACTCTTTTTGTTAATTGGTAAAATAAATTCATCGGAACTCAAATCAAGAGCTGAAATTTTAAATCTTAAATTTCTAGGATTTCCCCTTTCGTCTTTTTCCACCAAATACAATGATCCCGAATCGGAATTAGAAATTTCACGGGCGGAATTCAAAATATCACGAAGGAGTTTGGTGAAATCTTTTTCGTTTGCAAGGCTAATTCCAATCTTTGTGAGTTTGGAAATTTCATTCGTGGATACGTTGATCCGTTTTTGTAATTCAAACTTATCCACCACCATTTGAAGGCTAGTAAATGCATTCGCCAGTGCCTTTACCAAAAAGATCAGAGGGGCATCATCGGGAACATTGGTAAAAAATAAATCTTCTTCAATATCAAGAGCAATGTAGCCAGTATAATCAATGGGGGCGCGAACAATAAAGTTCGACATAATGGTAGGATGGTTCTTTAAGAATTGGTGGATCTCTTTGTGTTTTGCTTCCAACTCATAACGTGAGATGTAGAACAACACTTTGGCGATATGACCGTTCGAATTAGATTCAATTTGATCCAAGTCGACAAGGGTCAAAACCTTAGCTTTGATTTTTTTGGAATAATCGGCAATTTTGCCTTCAAAAAAAGGATCATCCGTGATGATGAATTTCGAATCCGAAGATTTGGTCACAGTCATACTATCGACATGAAAAAATCGACTGTCGATTGTTTTTTACAAAATTAGTCTTACTTTTGTTTGTTTAAAAGGATGATCCCAAAACTAAAGGAGGCGACCAAATAAAAACTCAAAAAATAGAGAATTTGGACTCCTAACAATACATAGGGTGCATGAACCCACTGGCCACGTTCCACAAGTAAAAAGGGGAGGAAAATTCCCAAAATAGAAGGATAAAGAAAACTCATCACCCCCCGAATTCCTGGTTCGGACCAAGAAAGAGTGGAAAGGTATGCATAGAGCAGTCTTCCAAAGATACCCGAAAGGATACTTAATGGAAGGACCACGAGAATTTCTGTTCCAAGGCAAGTCGAGAAGGCAAGGGCTCCGATCCAGATTCCTATTTCTGATTCTGCCGGTACCATTTGTTTTTTAAATTTTGACACCAACTGAAATCCCAGATGAGAGGAGATCCCATAGATGAGAATGGTTGCGACTTGTTTGTAAAAACTCCATTCGAGTTTCCAAGGAGATAGGACCAAAAAGGCTACCGGGAGAAAAACTAAATAGACAAAACGAAAAGAATCATCACCTAACTTAGATTCCTTGTTTTCTTCAAACGGCCAAAACATCTCACGTGCCCAAACAAAGGCTCCGAGAGAAATAGCAAAAGGTAAAATCAAAGTATTGTCTTGGATTTGAATCGTTGTCTGAAAGAATTGAATCCCAAACAGAACCAAAATCCAAAACATATAGAGAAAAACCGATAAAAAATAGCGGCGATACACTTTAAAAGCAAAGATTCTTTCTTCTAAGGAAGTGTAAGAAAGAAATAACAATAAATTACTTTTTGTGATGTAACCAAAAATAGAATCTGTGTTCCAAAGTGCCGATTGAATTCCCCATTTCTTCAGTGATTCCGTAAAAATAAATCCAAGAGCAGTGATTGCTGTCCATTGAAATAGTAAATCTCTACGTTTCCATTCCACAGAAATTCTAGAGAGAGAATGATATAAAAAGATTCCAGAAAGAATACAAAATAGAAATTCAGTTTCGACTACATTCATGGATAAATTTCCTCACTGACGGTAAAAGGAAGAATGGAGTAAGGAGGTTCTCCATTTCGGTCTAAACTTTGAAAGTTATGGTGAAACCCTCGGATGGATTGGTTCCCAATCAGAATGAACTTTTCAGAACCAGCTGGTTTTAATAAAATACTACGGTTGAAAAAATACAGGACGGGATTTGATTTTAATTCCTTTCCTATGTTTTGGAAATGCGGAAGGATTTTAGTATAAGGTTCATAAATATCAATGGAGTTGGCAGCTCGAATGATAATGGTTTTTCCTTTTAAGTTGGGAATGGGGCGATTGCGAAGGATCCAATTGTTTGGATCTGTGTATAAAGTTTGGAACTCCCCCACTCCATCGGCAGAAAGAATTCTGATATTAGGAGATGAATACAATCTGTCTTTTAATTCAGGTTTTACTTTTTTTAAAAATAAATCCACTTCCCCAGGTAACTCCCATAATACGACTTCCATTCCCGAAAAATGTTTGGCAACAGCAAGAGAAGTAACACCAGGATATTCCGGATGGTTGAGTGCAGGCCCAATATCAAAAAATACAATTTGGTTTCCTTTTTCAAATCGTTTCAAATCACCAAACAAAGTTTTACGAAGGATGGACATTGGTTTGGATAAAAAGGCTTTCGAGTTGAGTAAGTCATCCAAAAAGAGATTGGTATCTTCGAGTCTGTTTTCATAAGTTCTTGCTCGAATCTCTTCCTCTTGGCCATTAAACAAATAACGACCTGTGTAAGAACGAATGGTTCTTTCTTCTAATTCTACAAAGGTATTTTGGCTTTGAGGTTCCCAAGTATAAGGATAGATAGGTTTTCCTATTTCAAACGTATCGTTTGAAGGTAGGTCAACAATTTGTCCATAGGGAGAAAGCCTTATGTATTGTTTGTAAAAAATTTCCGTCTGTTCTGGATTATTTTTTAACTTAGTAAGAACAGCCAAATTGAATAAAGCATAACGGTGGTATGGTTTTTCTTCAATTCCATAAATGGCTTTGGCATTGACGAGAGCTTCCCAAATCGATTTGGCAACACTCCATTTCCCAGATTTGTACAATGAGGCGCCATATAAATTATATGAATACAAAGCGATTTCGTGATTGGGAAAACCTTCTTCTATGATTCGTTTTCTTTGGTTTTGTAAAATAGATACGGCCGCATCATAACGACCTAAATCATAGTAAATTTTGGCTAAGTTGTAGTCCAAATAAATTTGTTCCATAGGACTTGAGAGTTTTCCATGAATCGAAGACAATTCATAGGATGCCAGTTCCGTTTGCGATAAGTCGTAAAGAAGAAGACCGTAAAAATAAGAATTCTCAATCGAAGATGGATCTTTCAAAAGTCCCAAAGTTTCATAAAGTTTTTTTGCCGAGGTTAAATAATACACCGCCTCTTCTTTTTTACCTTCTAGAACGAAAGCCTTGCCCAGTAAAGAAATGGTATCAGCATAATCACTATGGAATACGGATTTTGAAACTTCTTTTTCTTTTCTTGCGGCACTCGCAAACTCAATCACCTGACTCATTTCTTTTTTGGAAAAATAAAACTCAGCAATGGATTTCGCAATGAAAAACCTTGTGTAAGAAGAAAGATTCGAATTCCCACCTACTGTCTTCCATACATCTTTGAATGATTCCTCCGTGCGTTTTTCTAAACTTTGATTGAGTTTAAGAAACTGTAAATACTCCGAAGGGAATTCAAGCGACTTTAAAAAGGAAACTCTTTCTTCTTGTGGTAAAGTAGGATTGTATTCACTCAAACGAACAAATTCTGATTCCGATAAAAATTCTTCTTGGGTGGGGATTTTCCATTCAGGAGATCTTTTTAACAAACGATGTAACCGAATGGTTTCATCCAGAAGATGAGAGAGGGATTGGTACATGAGGGAAACTAATTTTCCCCGTTCTTCGTAAGGTACAAAGATGGACTTACCTGAAAAACTAGCTTTTTGTTCTATCGAATTGAGCTTAGGAGTGAAGGAGATTCCTTTCTCTTCCCACTCGAAACTTCCATAAAATATAAATTGAGAACGATTTTTTTTAGGTATGGAGAGAGAACTTTGCCTTCCTAAATACACAGCACCCGTTAATTTTTTAAATTCAAAATCAACAAGGTTTGTAAGCAATTCGAGAGTTTTCGGATCGGATATTTTTCCTTCGATTTCAAAGTCCCCTAAACTAAAAAAGGAAACAGTATCCGCAGATTCATAGGTAACCGGTAGGGATTCTTTTTGGATCGCATTACGAATCGAATAGTATAACGGAGCATAGGCGACAAATGCCAGAAGGGAAAAGGTTAGGAGGGTATTTTTTTGAAAGCGGGACAAGTTAAGCAAATTCTAAAAAGTTTAGTTTGACCTATTTTTCTTAGAATTTTGCAGAACTCAAGGAAAAAACGGGGTTGCCCCCGTTAGTTAAAGAAACTTATCGTTTGAGACCTAGAACTTCCTGGATCATTTGGTCTGAAGTCACAATGGTCCGTGAGTTGGCTTGAAATCCTCTTTGAGTCACAATCATATCTGTAAACTGGTCGGATAAGTCTACGTTTGACATCTCAAGAAGGCCCGCATTGATCTTTCCACGGCCTTGGCTTCCTGCCTCACCAATGTTTGCGTCCCCTGAGTTCAAAGAGTAACTATACATCGTGTCCCCTTCTTTATTGAGACCCGCAGGGTTTGTAAAGTTAGCAAGAGCAATTCTTGCTAATGGTTGGCGTACCCCATTTGAAAATACACCAGTCACAGTCCCTGTGTTGTCAATGGAGAAAGACTCCATGTATCCCATCGGGTATCCGTCTTGTTTTACTGCTTTGGTCGTGAAATCAGAAGAAAATTGAGTGATTCCACCCACAAGTCCAGCTTCCCCTAAATTCAAACTGAATTTTTGTGCTGTAGGATTTCCAGGAATGCGAAAGGAAATATCAGCTTTGAGTTTTCCTGTAGTTTGAGAATCCACCCCATCTGATACGGAGATAATCTTTCCATCAGGAGTGAAGGAAACTTCTAACTCTTGGTTTCCAGAAACTTTTGTGTTTTCCCCACCGGTTCCACTTACATCCACAGAAACTTGGCTTGAGTCTTCCAATTTGAAACGCATCTTCCATACGTTTTCTCTCATTTTGTAAAACTCTACTCCCATTTGGCGAGTGTTTCCAAGTTCATCATAAACATTAATAGAGGTTACATGGCCTCTTCTTTGGCGAGGATCTGGATCATTGATATAACGTTGGATATCTTCTTCTGTTGCGTCCGATGGAACAGCAGCAACACTTGCATTGAGGTTGGATTGAAAATCTACGTTCTGAGTCGCACGAGCTGGTTCTTTAGAATAAAGAGGAATGACGATGTCTTCTAAAGATCCTGCGGAGTTGATGTATTTGTTACCACCATCATCCAAACGAGAATTCCATCCTTGCACTTTCAGACCATTCGCAGGGTTTACATAAAAACCGTTTTTGTCTATGTTGAAAGCACCAGCGCGAGTATAAAATTGTTTATCTCCGTCTTTCACAACAAAGAATCCTTCACCAGAAACTGCAACATCTGTATTCTTTCCTGTGGTTTGCAAAGCACCTTGTGTCATAATTTTATCGATAGCCGCGATGAGAGAACCAAGACCCACTTGTTTCGGGTTTGTTCCCCCGATCCTTTCATTTGGTTCTGACGCACCTTGTAACTCTTGTGAAATCATGTCTTGGAAGGTAACTCGTTCGGTTTTGAAACCGTGTGTGTTTACGTTGGAGATGTTGTTACCAATAACATCCATTCTTACTTGGTGGTTTTTCAATCCGGAAACTCCGGAGTAAAGTGATCTCATCATAACGTTATATCCTCTCTTTTTTTATCGACCTTTTTGAATTAATCCTGATAAGCTTCTTGTTTTTTTAGCGTATTATTCGGAACGTTTGCCGGACGTTGAAACTCTGGCTCGGCTTTCAGTAAAGAAGGTTCAGAAATCAAATTGATTTTTGCTACATCAAGCATTCTTCCGTTCACACGAACGTAAGTTTTTCCTTCGTTATCAAAAAGAATGGCACCAGCAAGTCCTGTAACATCTTCTCCGGTAACTAAATCCGGTCCTGATACAATTTTACCTACAACCGAATAACTTTGTTTAGATTCCATACGAGCAATTCCAGAAGAAATGTTTTTCATCTGCTCGAGAGATGAGAACTGTGCCATCTGTGCTATGAAGTCTTTGTCCTGCACAGGATTTGTAGGATCCTGGTGTGAAAGTTGAGTGAGAAGGAGTTTTAAAAAATCATCCTTTCCTAACTCTTTTTGTTTTTCCCGAATTTCAATTCCTTTGAGTCCACTTGTTTCTTCTTTATCCAGTTGTTCTAAATGTTTACGGATATTGAAAGTGCGGTCTCCTTCAAAGTATTTAGTTCTTGCAGAGTTTTGTGTCGATATGTCTTGCATTCCGTCTGGCATGGGATCCTCTATTTTTTTCTATATTTACAGGTGTTTTAAGCGAAAAATTCCAAAGCCTTGGATTCTTCGAATGAAGGAGAACCAAGAAGGTCTGCCCCTTCTTCTAACCCAATTTTGTTTTCGGAATGACGAAACCGTGCTGCATCCACCATCGTTTGGTAGAGTTCATTCTGTTCGTTACGATCGGAAAGTCCACTTCCATCATCCCATAAATCAATGATGAGCGCTTGTAAGTCGAGACCAGATTCTTTTAAGTTTTCTTTAATGGTTTGGATTTCGTTTTGAAGAGATTTTTGTAACTCTTCTGATTCAACAAGGATACGTCCTTCTACCTTATCCCCATCGACTGTGACTTTCAATGTAAGTCTTCCATATTCCTTAGGATTCATTACGATCTCAGCACTAGACTTTCCATTTTGTACAATATCGAACCTAGCTTGTTTGATGAGTTCGTCTATGTTTTGTTTGAGATTGGTTTCTTTCGGTTTCGTTGTTTTTTCAGAAGTACGAATCTCTTCTGTTTTGGATGTCATCTTATTTTCAAGAGTAGAAAATTGGAACCCTTGTTTGGAACTCCGTTCGTCAGCAGAGCGGCCACCCTCTTCCCCTGATTTAGAAGGAGTTCCCATTTGAATGTTTTGAACTAACATGGCTTCCGTGGATTTTTGTTTTTCTTGGGATGTAGGAATCTTAGAATCTTGTTTTTGGAATTCTTTGTCCTTTACCCCGAGAGAACGAATCATCTTATCAGCATTTTGTGTTTGGTTGGATTTATCCAGTTCCGAATGGTTATCGGTATTTTCTGATCCACTCTTTGTTTGTTTAGAAGACTTTAGTTTTCCATCGGTTTTACGAACAGAGTGTTCGCTAGAAAGGTCGTATCCTTCTACTTTCACTTCTTTTCCTTTCGCAAAAACCAAATCAGAAACTTGGGAACCTGAATGGATCACTTCCATCTTTGTTCCCAAAGAAACTGGTTTCCCATTTGTTTTTTTATCTTCTAAGGTTTTTTTATCACTTTTAGGAAAGGGAATTAAATTTGAATCTTTGACCAAAGGAGTTTGCGACTTTGCCGCACCGGGCTCGATTGTTCTTTTGGATTGTTCTGAAAGGAAAAAACTTTCAGCAAGTTTTTTAGCCTCATCAATAAAGGCATTTCCTTCTTTTGGGGAATAGGCTTGTGATTTTTCTGCAGACTTTTGTAAGGAAAGTAAAACGGTTTTTTCTTTCATTGCCATTTCATTCAATTGGTTGGCCGATACCATGGACCTATCCCAATCTACAGTCGAGGTGACAATCCCAAGACTATACTCCAAAGCGTCACGGTCTAAATCTTCTTCTTCAGAAGACTCACCATCTTCGCCTTGCACAATTCTATCTTTTTCAATGGTTTCTTCGTTTTTGATTTCAGAAGTACTATTTAACGGTTGTTTTGTGGCTTCATCTAATTTAGAAATTTCTGTTTGAGAAGCTGTATTTTCATTTTCTTGACCTGGAGATTTGTATTCCGAGGGACTTTTTGGTTTTTCCGAATGCACTTGGAATTCACGTTCCAAAATTTCTCCAAAACTTTCGCGCACCGCTTGTGCATGGTTTTCTTCCCCACTCCGTCTTGCGGACTTCCAATCCACTTGTGGGAATTGAATTAAGTTTTGGTTTTCAACTTTTACGTTCATGGGGGTGCCTTCTCCCTTAAGGATCGAACTTCCCCAGATTTCCTTGAGAGAATTATCTTCTTCCTTTTCTGGTTTATGTCTGGTGAGGGAAAATTAAGGGTTTTATGAAATAAATTTCGTTTGACAAATATTCACTAAATTGGAGGATGAGTTTGATTTATTAATCAAAAGGGCGCAAAAATGAAAAAAATTACCCGTATTTCGACTTTAAAACCAACAATTTCTGCAATATTGTGCATTTTTCTTAGCATTGGGGCTCTCTCTTCCCTGGCTGCGGAATCTACTTTCCTCCATGTGTCCTTTGACCCAACACGGGAATTGTATGAAGAAATCAATAAATCCTTCTTAAAAGTATGGAAGGAAAAGAAAGGAAGCGAATTTGCCATCCAACAGTCCCATGGTGGATCCGGAAAACAAGCACGTGCAGTGATTGATGGTTTGGATGCCGACGTTGTAAGTCTTGCACTTTCCTACGATATCGATAGCATCTCCGCCAAATCAGGGTTAATCGATGCCAATTGGCAAAAAAAACTTCCAAACAATAGTGTTCCTTACTACTCAACTATTGTATTTTTGGTTCGTAAATCCAATCCTAAAAAAATCAAAGATTGGGATGACATTGTAAAACCAGGCGTTTCCATCATCACTCCAAATCCAAAAACAAGTGGAGGCGCAAGATGGAATTATCTTGCAGCATACGGATTTGCAAAACGTAAATACAAGTCTGATGAAAAAGCAACTGACTTTGTGAAAGCCCTATTCAAAAATACTTCTGTTTTAGACACGGGAGCCCGCGGATCCACAACTACTTTTGTCCAAAGAGGAATTGGTGATGTTCTCATCACATGGGAAAATGAAGCAAAACTTTCTTTAGATGAAGAAAAAAGATCAGGAAAAAATACTTTAGAAGTAGTTTATCCTTCAGAATCGATCAAAGCCGAAACACCGGTGGCTGTAGTGACTAAAACTGCTACAGAAAAAGGCAATTTGGAAAAAGCGACTACTTACCTCGAGTTCCTCTATACAAAAGAAGGACAATCCATCATCGCTAAACATTTTTTTAGACCCACTGACGCTGCGACTGCAAAGGCTTCTTCCAAAGAATTTCCAAACATTAAATTATTTTCCCTATCCGATTTAGGGGAAACTTGGGATTCTGCACAGAAAAAACATTTTGCAGATGCAGGTGTCTTTGATGCCATCTACAAAACCCAATAAAATATGCTTATAGAAACGCGGCCATATAAAAAAATACATTTTGGAATCAGTTTAGGACTGACAGTTTTTTACTCGTCCGCGGTTGTCATCATCCCCCTTCTAGGACTCTTCTTCCATTCTCTCGGGATTGGAGTTTCGGGAATCCTAGAAGTTTTTTCAGACAATAGAATTCGCTCGGCACTTTTTTTAAGTTTCAGCGTGGGATTCATTTCCGCCATCATCAACCTCTTCATTGGATTTTTATTTGCTTGGGTTCTTGTTCGTTATGACTTTCCTTTTAAAAAACTCCTCGATACCTTAATTGATTTGCCTTTCACTCTACCGACGGCAGTTGCCGGAATTGCCCTTACCACCATATATTCCCAAAAAGGAATCATTGGATCCTATTTTGAAGCTTGGGGAATTAAAATTGCTTATACTCCGATCGGGATTGTCATTGCTTTAGTATTTATTGGATTTCCTTTTGTAGTTCGCACTGTGCAACCTGTCATCGAAGAATTACCAAAAGAATTAGAAGAAAGTGCACGTTGTCTTGGAGCCACTCCGTTTCAAACATTTTACAAAGTATTACTTCCAGAACTTTGGCCTTCTATCTTAGCTGGTACGGGAATGGCATTTGCCAGAAGTATTGGTGAATACGGATCTGTTGTTTTTATTTCCGGAAACATTCCAGGGAAAACAGAAATCCTTCCTCTACTGATCGTCACCAAACTAGAACAATACGAATATGAAAAAGCAACTTCAATTGCTCTTGTGATGTTACTCACTTCTTTTCTTTTTATGTTTTTGATTAATTTACTCCAAGACCGGGCATCTAAAAAATTATCATGAAAATCAAAATTTTACCCATTTTCCTGGTGTTTTTAGCTTATATTCTGGCTGGGATCATTCTTATTTTACCAATCTATACCGTTTTTTCAGAAGCCTTTTCGGAAGGAATTCCAAAATACATTGAATCCATTACAGGGGAATACGCACTCTATGCCATAGGGCTAACTATAAAAGTATCCGTTGTCTCTGTAATTTTAAATACGATCTTTGGTGTGACAGCAGCATTCACTATCACTAGGTTTCAATTTCCAGGTAAAAATATTTTAGTTACTATTATTGATTCTCCTTTTGCAGTTTCTCCTGTTGTTTCAGGTCTCATCTTTTTATTGTTATTTGGTAGGCAAGGTTACTTTGGCAATTTTCTTTCCGCACATTCAATCAAAATAGTTTTTAATACTCCAGGCCTAATCCTTGCGACAGTTTTTATTACCTTTCCTTTTGTTGCAAGAGAGCTCATTCCGCTTATGCAAAGCCAAGGAAGAGAAGAAGAGGAAGCTGGTTTATTACTAGGTGCTAGTTTTTTCCAACTACTCAAACGGGTCATCCTACCAAACATCAAATGGGGTCTGTTATACGGAATTATCCTTTGTAATGCTAGGGCCATGGGAGAATTTGGTGCTGTTTCTGTCCTTAGTGGACATATCCGAGGAAAAACGACCACCCTCCCTTTGCACATAGAAATGTTATATAATGAGTTTGATTCGGTAGGAGCTTTTTCCTGTGCCACCTTACTTGTGTTTCTCTCACTACTCACACTCATCTTTAAATTGATTTTGGAAAAACGAACCGCGAGTCAAAAAAATGCCGATTGAAATCAGTCATGTAAATAAAACCTTTGGGTCATTCACCGCACTAAAAGATGTAAACCTATCGATCCCTGATGGAGAACTGGTAGCACTCCTCGGTCCTTCGGGATCTGGGAAAACTACTTTACTGCGAATCATAGCAGGCCTTGAAGAACCTTCTTCCGGGAAAGTAGAATTTGTAGGCGAAAATTTATCTAAATCCAAAATTCAAAATGGGGAAGTGGGTTTTGTTTTCCAACACTATGCCCTCTTTCGCCACATGACCATTGCGGAGAACATAGGCTTTGGATTGGAAGTAAGACCCAAGGCATTACGACCCCCCAAAGAAGAAATCAAAGAAAAAATTTCTAAATTACTCACACTCATCCAACTAGAAAAATTCCACAACCGTTACCCACATGAATTGTCCGGGGGACAACGCCAACGTGTGGCATTGGCACGGGCCCTTGCCATCGAACCAAAGTTTTTGTTATTGGATGAGCCCTTCGGTGCTCTCGATGCCAAAGTCAGAAAAGAACTCCGCAACTGGTTACGCCGCCTTCATGATGAAATCCATATCACCAGTGTCTTTGTCACCCATGACCAAGAAGAAGCATTGGAAGTCAGTGACCGCATTGTCATCTTAAACCAAGGCCAATTGGAACAAGTAGGAAGTCCGGACGAAGTGTACAACAAACCTAAGTCCCCTTTTGTGTTCCATTTTCTAGGAGATGTGAATCTCTTCCATGGCCGAATCGAAGAAGGAAAAACTAAAATTGGTGACTTTGCTCTCGAGAGTTCTGAACACCAGGATATAAAAGAATCTGTAGCTGTGGCGTACGTTCGCCCGTATGATGTAGAAATTGTAAGAGAAGCCGACCAAGGCATTGCGGCAGAAATCCAATACATCCATTCCACGGGTCGAAATGTGCGAGTGGAGCTCAAACGAGTGGACACAGGCACCCTGATTGAATCGGTTTTAGAGCAGGAAACCTACCGAATCCTGAACCTTTTGCCGGGAGAGACCGTCTATTTGAGGATTAAAAAAGCAAAAGTTTACGTAGAAGACTTCTCTATCTAGTATTTTCCGCTAATATAGTTTACAAATCGTCCAATATACAAAACATTGGACGGTAGGATTGGAAAAAAATGGGAAATTTGGAAGTTTTGACAGAAACCTATACCTCCCTCTCGCTCGAACAGGGTTTACGACAATTGAGTTTGGACTATCCAAAAAAAGTTGTTTTTACAACAAGCTTTGGATTGGAAGACCAAGCCATCACTCATGCGATCCTTTCTAACAAAATCGACATTCGTATTGCCACATTGGATACAGGACGACTCTTCCAAGAGACTTATGATGTTTGGCAAAAAACAAACATCCGTTATGGGGTAAATATTGAAGCCTTTTATCCGAACGAAAAAGAAATTAAAGTTTTTGTAGAACAAAATGGTCCCAATGCTTTTTACGATTCTCAAGACTTACGTAAAGAATGTTGTCGGATACGTAAACTGGTTCCCCTAGATCTCATTTTAAAAGATACAGAAGTTTGGGTGACAGGGCTCCGAAAAGACCAATCGGGATTTAGAACCGAGATGTCCATTTTCGAAACGGACAACCAAAGAAATTTAATCAAATACCAACCACTCCTCTTATGGTCCTTTGAAGATACTTGGAAGTACATTCGTGAACACAATGTACCTTACAATCTACTACACGACAAAGGATTCCCTAGTATTGGCTGTGCCCCTTGCACAAGAGCCATCGAACCAGGAGAAGACTTTCGTGCAGGCCGTTGGTGGTGGGAACAAGAATCAAAGAAAGAGTGCGGTTTGCATTGGGTAGATGGCAAACTCACACCAAAAAAAGGATAATAGTTACATGACCGATTTACATCGACTTTCTCATTTAGACCAACTGGAGTCAGAAGCCATATATATCTTAAGAGAAGTTGCTGCTCAATTTGAAAGGCCAGCACTCCTCTTTTCTGGTGGTAAAGATTCCATTTGTCTTGTCCACCTTGCTCTCAAAGCTTTTCGTCCCGGAAAATTTCCATTCCCCCTTGTACATATTGATACAGGACATAACTTTGATGAGGCGCTTAAATTCAGAGATGATTTAGCAGCAAAAACTGGTGAAAAACTAGTGGTGCGTTTTGTACAAGATTCCATCGACCAAGGGAAAGCTGTCGAAGAAAAAGGAAAGTTTCCAAGCCGGAACGGAATCCAAGCTGTGACATTACTTGATACCATAGCAGAATTCAAATTTGATGCTTGTATTGGTGGAGCTCGCAGAGACGAAGAAAAGGCAAGAGCCAAAGAAAGAATTTTTTCGGTTAGAGATGAATTTGGATCATGGGATCCAAAACTACAACGCCCAGAACTTTGGAATATCTATAACGGAAAAATCCATGTAGGGGAAAACGTTCGTGTGTTCCCGATCAGCAATTGGACGGAACTGGATGTTTGGGAATACATTCGTAAAGAAAACATCGAACTTCCTTCTTTATACTTTTCTCATCAAAGAGAAATTGTATGGCGAGAAGACCTAGTGTTTCCGGTATCAAAGTTCATCAGTTTAGACAATTCCGATAAAGTAGAAACTAGGACTGTTCGATTCCGAACTGTGGGAGATATGACCTGCACGGCAGCGGTAGAATCAGAAGCCAATACAATCGATGATATCATTCGTGAAATTCAAGTTTCAAGGACTACGGAAAGAGGATCTCGTTTGGATGACAAACGTTCGGAAGCAGCGATGGAAGATAGAAAGAAAGGCGGATATTTTTAATGGATATTTTACGTTTTATTACTGCGGGAAGCGTGGATGATGGGAAATCAACTCTCATCGGACGGTTGTTATATGATAGTAAATCCATTTTTCAAGACCAACTAGAAGCCATTGAAAAAGCAGGACAGGTGAATGGGCAAATCAACTTAGCACTCCTTACCGATGGATTAAAAGCAGAAAGAGAACAAGGGATCACGATCGACGTTGCTTATAAATATTTCTCTACACCTAAAAGAAAGTTTATCATCGCTGATGCACCGGGGCATGTCCAATACACTAGAAACATGGTTACGGGAGCATCTAACTCTGATCTTGCGATCATTTTAATTGATGCAAGAAAAGGTGTGATTGAACAAACTTACCGTCATTCTTATATTGTATCTTTACTAAGAATTCCTTATGTCGTTGTTTGTGTGAACAAAATGGACTTGGTAGATTTTTCTGAAGAAGTATTTTTAAATATCCAAAAACAATATTTGGAATTTGCAAAAGATTTAGATTTAAAATCCATCCACTTCCTTCCCATCTCTGCCTTAAACGGAGACAATGTGGTTGATCTTTCGACGTCAATGCCTTGGTGGAAAGAAAAATCACTTCTAGGCTTTTTGGAAGATATCGAACTTCACACAGAAGAAGAGTCCCCGGCTCCTAGGTTTCCCGTACAAAATGTAATTCGCCCGCAAACGGCAGAATACCATGATTACAGAGGTTATGCGGGACAAATTCGTAGTGGCCATTTTACAGTGGGTGATTCCATAACTGTATTACCAAGCGGACTCAAATCAAAAATCAAAGCAATTGATACTTATGCTGGTTCCTTAAAAACAGCCTATGCTCCGATGTCAGTTACCATTCGTTTGGAAGATGAAATCGATGTGAGTCGTGGGGATATGTTAGTTATAAGTGGAGAGGAACCGACAACCTCCCAAGATTTGGAAGCCCATATCTGCTGGATGGACCAGAAAGTAATGACCCCTGGATCCAAGTATCTACTCCGCCAAACTACTAATTCCGTAAAGGCGTCCATTCGTACTTTGGAATACCGAGTAGAAACAAGCACTCATGAAAAAAAAGAACAGGCAAATCTTGGTCTCAATGAAATTGGAAAGGTAACGATTCGAACAGCAAAACCTGTCGCCTATGACCCGTATTCAAAAATCAGAGGAACAGGTAGTTTCATCTTAGTGGACGAAGGAACCAACCAAACCGTAGCTGCTGGAATGTTATTGTAGATTTTTAGTCCAATATAACAGATTTTCTCTTGCAATAAATAGGCTGGGTTCACTAAGATGACAATAGTATGAGCCAAGCCACCACGACTGCAACGAAATGGATCCGGAAATCTTTCATCGGGGAGACAAAACTTCCCGTCGTTTATGAACCCGCTGAAGAAAAAGAATTACTCGAACTCACTGACTGGGTCAAAAAAAATCAGAAGGAATGGAGAGAGGACCTAAAGAACTATGGAGCCATACTATTCCGCGGTTTTCCTATCCATGAGGCGACGGATTTCCAATCCATCCTTCTCGCCACTGAGGAAAAACTAGGAGAATTTTATTTAGGAACTTCACCCAGAGATCAGGTCGTTAAACATGTGTTTACCGCAAGTGAACTCCCCGCCCACTACCCGATCATGCAACATGCCGAGATGAGTTTTCTCGACAACCCGCCGAAACTTTTATTTTTTTATGCTGAGAAAGCATCAGAAACAGGAGGAGAAACTCCCTTAACTGATCTTAGAGAAATTTATAAAGATGTAGATCCAAAGATCAAAGAAAAAATTGAGAAACATGGAATTCGTTACAGAAGGCGTTATGACGGTCCGTCCAATAAGGCCCGCTTCTCACTTTGGAAAACCAAACGTTGGGATGAAATGTTTGGAACCACAGATTTATCCGAAGTAAAAAAAATTTCCGATGAAAACAGATTCCAATTGGATTGGTTTGGAATAGATTCCTTAACTATTACTAACGAACAATCTGGATTTCGAATCCATCCAGAAGCAAAAACCAAAGCATGGCACAACCATTCCCAAACGTTTCACTACCAAGCCGCAGTGAGTGAAGTATGGAAAATTTTTAAAAGACAAAAAACTTTTCGTTCTCTCGGTGTTGCACTTTTACTCACACTCCTCACTTTAATCAAAAGAATTTCAGGAGAAAAGTCTCATGATGTTCATGTAACTTATGGTAATGGCGAAGAGATCACTGCAAATGAAATGAAATCCATAACCAATGTATTTTGGAAACATTTGGTAGCAATACCTTGGCAAACAGGGGATGTTCTTATCATTGATAACTTTTCAGTTTCCCATGGAAGGCTCCCCTTTACAGGGCCACGTCGTATCCTTGTAGGATGGTCAGAATAAATGGATATCAATTCGGTTCGCCTTAACTTTAACAAAGATTCGGTTTATTTAATCAATGCTCTGATTGGTTTTATAATGTTCGGAATTGCCTTGGAACTAAAGTTACAAGATTTCCGACACCTATTACGCAATCCCAAACCAGCGTTTGTTGGACTCTTTAGCCAATACATTTTGTTACCGATTGCCACTCTGCTCATCATTTGGGTGATTGAACCACATCCAGGCCTTGCCCTGGGAATGGTGCTCGTCGCTGCTTGTCCTGGTGGGAATATGTCTAATTTTTTCACCCATTTGGCAAAAGGGAACTTAGCACTTTCTGTAAGTCTTACTACTTTTTCTTCTGCTTTGGCCTTTATCCTCACACCTCTTGGTTTTTTCTTTTGGGGAAATTTACTTCCTGTGACGCGAGAATATCTCAAATCAATTTCAGTGAGTCCTTATGAAATTTTGGTTTCCGTTACCTTGTTACTGCTTATCCCTTTGGTCCTTGGAATCCTCTTTCAAAAACTATTTCCAAAACTCACTCATACGGTAAAACGTGCGGTACAACGAATTTCTGTTTTATTACTCGCATTTTTTATCGTGGGAGCCCTTGCTACCAATTGGAAATTTTTTAAAGAATACATCCATCTTCTCTTTGGACTTGTTTTTATTATGAACTTGGCTGGTCTTTCTTTAGGGTATTACTTTGCAAAACTCTTTCGATTGCCACTGGGTGATAGAAAGACCGTTGCCATAGAAACAGGAATTCAAAACTCAAGCCTTGGTCTTGCGATTGTTTTTAATTTCTTTGATGGTCTGGGAGGAATGGCAATGATATGTGCGTGGTGGGGAATTTGGCACCTGATTGCCGGTGCCGGCATCGCGACTTACTGGAACAAAACTTCCAAAGAATCGGAATCTTAATTTAAGATTCCGATTCGATTGATATAGTCACCGAAAGATTCTTTGGTATTTCTTTCTTTTGAAAATCTACCGAAGAGTCCATCTAACTCATTTAGAATAGCAGCTTCATCCAAATCATCTTTATATTTTTTGTTGAGACGGTATCCTTCCGCATCTGCACCTAAATGTAGGTTGTATTTCCCATACGACGTACCTACAAGACCAATCTCTGAAATGTAAGGCCTTGCACATCCATTCGGACAACCTGTCATACGAATCGATACTGGTTCTTCTGCAAGTCCATGTTTACTAAGGATAGGTTCAATTTTATCAATTAGACTTGGTAGGTATCTTTGTCCTTCCGCCAGTGCTAAAGAACAAGTGCTAAGTGCGACACAAGCAATTGAGTTTTTGCGAATGGGTGAAATTTCCCCAGTTTTACGATGAACTCCAAACTTAACAAGAATAGACTCAATGAGATCCTTATCTTTTGGGAAAATATCAGAAAGGATTAAGTTTTGGTTACAAGTAAAACGGAATGTTGCTCTTCTCGTTTTAGAAACTTCAAGAAGCGCCGTTTTTAAATTGTATCCATGTTCATCACAAACACGACCATTTTCCACAAACAGAGTATAGTGCCAGTTTCCAGCCACATCTTGTTTCCAACCAAAATCATCTGATCTTTGTGTGAACTGGTATTCTTTTGCTGGTTCAAAACTAATCCCTACTCGTTTTTCTACTTCACGTTTGTAAAACTCAACACCTAACCGATCCAATGTGTATTTCAAACGAGAAAGTTTTCGATCTTCTCTATTTCCAAAATCTCTTTGGACAGTGACAATTTCATAAACAACTTTTAAGATATCTTTTTTAGGAATATAACCAAATACAGTTCCTACTCGGGGATAGGTGTCAGCATTCCCGTGAGTAGTTCCAAGTCCCCCACCTACGGCTACGTTGAATCCCATAAGTTGTCCATTCTCAATGATTGCAATAAGGCCAATATCATTGGTAAAAAGATCCACATCGTTATAAGGGGGTATCGCAATTGCAATTTTAAATTTTCGCGGAAGGTAAACATCCTTATACAAAGGATCTTCTGGTTCTTCTTTCTCTGCTAAAAGATTTTCATCGAGCCAAATTTCATAATAGGCTCTAGTTTTTGGCAGAAGAGACCGACTAATCTCCCCTGCATATCCAAACACTTCTTTGTGTAAGGGACTAGTTGCTGGATTGGAGGTACAAGTTACGTTACGATTTACATCTCCACAGGCAGCAATAGAATCTAAAAATACAGAATCAAAAGCTTTGATAGTAGGTTTGATTTTTGATTTTAATATTCCATGAAGTTGTACTGTTTGGCGAGTTGTGATTTTAATAGTTCCTGTTGAATTTTCACCAGCTACATTGTGTAAAGCTTCCCAATGAACAGGACCAATCATCCCCCCTGGGATTCGCAATCGAATCATAAAAGAATACAACCGTTCTAATTTTTTAGCAGCACGTTCCTCTCTGCGATCTCTATCATCTTGTTGGTACATTCCATGAAACTTCAGTAATAGTTGGTCATCGGAACGAAGAGAACCCGTGTGTTCATCTTTCAAACTATCACTAAGTGAACCTCGAAGTCCTCGACTGAGGCGTTTTACTTTTTCTGCTAATGTTTCTTTTTTTTGTTCTGCCATGATTACCTCAGTAAACATCCTTAATGTAGCGGCCCATTTCTTCCAATTCTTTGAGATAATCGGAAGCATCTTTTCCCGTATCAAATGTTCTTTCTGTTAAAATTTCAATGAGTTTGCGATCTACATCTTTACTCATAGGATCTTTGGAACCGCAAAGATAAATAATTGCGCCATTTTCAATCCATTTTAAAAGTTCTGAAGCATTTTCACCCATCCGATCTTGCACATAAACTTTTTGTTTTGTATCACGAGAAAATGCAGCATTTAACTTATGTAATACGCCTGTATCCATTAACTCTAAAAGTTCTGTTTGGTAATAAAAATCGGAGACAAAGTTCCTTTCTCCAAAAAATAACCAGTTTCTTCCGTTCCCGGAATTTTGTTCTCTTTCAAACAAAAAACTTCTAAAAGGGGCAATCCCTGTGCCTGGCCCAATCATGATAATATCTGTATCTGGACTTGGCAATCGGAAGGAATTATTTCTTTGAATGAAGAAGGGAACCACATCCCCTTCTCTTAATTCAGCTAAAAATCCAGAACAAAAACCAGTTTTCAGACCAGTAAATGTTTCGATCTCTACTTCTGCAACGGTTAGGTGAACTTCATCATCTCCATGAGCAGAAGGACTAGAAGCAATGGAGTAGTATCTAGGGACTATGGGTTCTAAAACATCGACGAGAGTTTGTAGTTCTAATTTTTTTTCCGAAGGATGAAGAGTGAGTAATACATCTAAATCAATTTTACCGGATGGAATCTCTTTTCCAATAAGGGTTGCATATTTTTGAATGACTCGGTCTGGCAAAAAGCGGACAGAAACTTTTTTACGAAACAAATCATAAGCCATCCACGTCTCCCCTTTATAAGTTACACGAGACTCACGATCTGTTTGTAATAGGGATAAAATTCGGCTCACTTCCTCATCACGATTGTATGCAAGAAATCCTGCACTATCACCTGGTTGGTAATCGATAGGGACAGTAGTTTTGATTTCAATATGTCTTGTGGATTTACTAGCACCAATATCGTTTAAGACTATATTGGTAATCACAGAACCTTCATAAACAACCTTACCGCTAGAAGCAGGTTTTACCGTTGGATTTTGTGTCTTTGCAGAACTTTGTGACGTTGCAGTTTTAGAATGTGCATTCAGTTTGGAAATCAGTTCACTCATCCAAGGTTTGGCCACTAAATCAAAATCAACATCACATTTTCCTAGAGGTTGGATACGTTCAGCACCCAGTTTGGATAACATGGAATCTACATCTTCACCAGTTTGACAAAATAATGGATAGCTAGTATCACCTAATCCGAGTACGGCGAATTTTACCTTTGTTAATGAATCTTTTGAATCTTTCAAAATTTGAATGAATGGTTTTGCTGCTTGCGGTGGTTCTCCATCCCCATGTGTCGAAACAATCACAAATAAATACTCTTCTTCTTTCAGGTCTTTCGCTTTGTAGGTATCTGTACTTTTGAGTTTGGCCGATACACCGAGTTCCTTTAATTTTTTAACGAGTTCTGTTCCAAGTTTTTTAGAATTTCCCGTTTCTGTTCCATACACCACGCTACATTGGATGGGTTGGGTTTTTAAATTTCCATGTAAAGGATCATTCCCTGAATCAATGCTCACAGGAGGAGTGAGGGACACATCCACGCTGCTGCCCCCAATGCTTGCCTGAGTGAGAGCAGACAAATATCCAGACATCCACACCCATTCGTCTTTCGTGGATTCCTTCAGTAACTGTAAAAATCGATTGCGTTTCTCATCGGATAGCATAAAAACCTATTTTTGATTTGGATTCCAGTAAAACATCCAAAAAGTCTGATAAATTGAATCTTTCCCCAGAGTTAGAGCCTAAGTAAACCAAAAAAATGGAGATTTTGTAGAAATTATTAGCCATTCACTTGACTATTTCTAACATTTTGGCAAGGTATAACAGATATGTCCTCCAATAAGACAGAACAAGGATTTGTCAGTTTTGTGAGTGGTGGCCCGGGCCCCATTGACCTTTTGACCCTCCGTGGCCGAAATCGAATCGAATCCGCCGACGTCATTCTCTACGATGCCCTTCTCGATTCCGGATTTTTAGACTTATTTCCCCTCAATGCACAAATTCTTTATGTGGGAAAAAGGGCAAACGAACATGCCCGCACCCAACCAGAAATCAATTCGATGTTAGTCGAATTTGCTTTAGAGGGAAAACGAGTTGTACGATTGAAAGGCGGAGATGCTTCTATTTTCGGAAGACTTTCCGAAGAAATCCAAAGTTTGGAAGAAGCGGGAATTCTTTATGAAGTGGTCCCTGGTGTAAGTTCAGTTACCACGGGTGCTGCTGATTTAGGTCTTTCGCTTACTGTTCGTGGGGTCTCTAGGCAGATCATCATCCTGGATGGACATACGATTTTGGAAGATGAACGCAGTTGGATGGGAATGGAAAATTTTTTAGGAACTATTGTCATTCTTATGGGTAGCAGAAAAACAAAGGAACTTGCAGAAAGATTAATAGAAAAAGGAATCAAAAGCACAACCCCCATTGTCCTTGCTGAAAATGTAGGAAGTTTAAACCCAACCTATGCAACATCGACTCTCGCCGATACTATGTTAGACGGCATCCAAAAACAATCTTCTGGTCCAGGAATCCTGTATGTGGGTGAAGCAATCCGTCCCCTACTGAATCGAAAAGAAAAAATACAAAAATCAACGATTACCAGTTTATTTACAGAATGAATTTCAAAAAATATCCAATTTTTTTAAACTTAGAAAATAAAAACATTCTTATCGTTGGCGGTGGGAATGCCTGTTTAGAAAAATTACTAGGCCTTGAATTTACGGGAGCCAATCTCCATGTGATCTCAATTGATTTTAGTGAAGAAGTAAAAACTTTTTTAAACAAATACCCAAACATCAAAGTAGAAAAACGAGCAGTTAAAGAAGAAGATTTAAACCACAGAGAGATTATTTTTTTAGCAACAAGTGATCCCGATACCAATCTAAATTTTCGAAAAATTGGCAAAGAAAAAGGGATTTGGGTGAACTCTGTGGATGATCCCAAAAATTGCGACTTTTACTCATCCTCCACCGTATCCATTGGCCCTGTCCAATTTGCCATTTCCACAGATGGTAAATTTGCTGGTGTATCTTCTACTTTGCGGAAACTCTTTGAAGAAATTATCCCAGAAGAGGATCATGAGTTAATGGAAACTCTATTTGAAATGAGAAGAAACTTAAAAGAAATCCTTCCTGACAATACGGAAAGAAGAAAGGTATTAAAAGAAATTGTTCACAATTTAGATTCCAGATACTTTCACAAAGATTAATTCGAATCCGGATAGATTTGAATCGTTGTTAGTTGGTGTTCATTGGCCCAAACGGAATGTAAGGGAATGTTCACTATCATCTTTTGATTGTCATCTAATCTTGCTGTCCATTCCCCCGGTGTCCTAGGTTCTGCAAATTTCACTTTTTTGATAGGGAAAGGAAACTGAACTTCAAATTGGATGAATTCCACTAGAGTATTAAAACGAAGTAAATCATCTCTAAGTTTTGCCTCTTTCAAAATAGAATCAATTTCCTCCCGGTTGATTTCCAATGCCTTAAGAAGAAGGGAAGACTTACTCGTATCAACTACTAGTTGGATTTCCTGCACCTGTTCCTCTGTAAATTCAATGAACCGAAATCCAGGTGGTAAGATGTGAGTGTAATTGGAAAACTGATAAGCTCTCTCTTTGATACTGATCTCAAGTTCCCCTGTTGGTTTCAATCCAGATCCAAAAAAAACACCCGAAGGTTTTTTGGTAATTTTTTTCTGGTATAAAACAAGATCTCCTGACATATCAGGCCGAATCTTTATTTTAATATTCCCACCGGCACAGGCACAAAACAATAGGCAGAAAATTACGGTTGGTGGTATCAGTTTCATATCACCAATGGAAACACTGGTGGTCAGTTTGCAGAACTAAAAAATGATCTATCCAAAACAGTTTCACGGAAAATCCAAAGACGTATCGCTAGAATCCCATTTTTATAGCCGTTTTTCCAAGGAAATTCGCATTCCTTGCAATATCTATTATTCGATTACCCTCATCACTCCCGATGTTCCCATGCGAGAAATTGACTTTCTTGTGGTCTCGCCATTCGGAGTCATCACAATCGAATTAAAAAATGGGAAGTGGAGACAAAAAAAAGGAGAATGGGAATTTTATAATGTTCGAGAAAGGGATTGGAAACCAGTAGAAGGAAAATCCTATTCAAACCCCATCGAACAAGTAGTCACGGAGAGGGACCTAATCCGTGAGTTTTTTAAAAACCATAACCAACTTGCGGATTTGTTTCCAGCGGATTATTACGATAGCGCTATCTTCTTTTTAAAAAATGAAAGAAAAGAATTTCACTTACCAAATGACCAACATCTTTATGTGTTTGGTGGGAAAGAAGTTCAGGATGAGGTTGACTTAAATTCTATTTTGGAAGAAATACTTTTCCGTTACAACAGAGAACCTCTGCCAGACTCAGTCCTTATCAAAGCACATGAAATCATTAAAAAAAATCTAAACTTCTTTCCTACCTTTCGATCACAAAAGGAAAAAGAAGAAGAGAATTTATTATTTTTTACGAAAGAACAATTTGAATTGGTGGAAGGAATTAATAACTACCCGCATAATTTAGTATTTGGAAGTACGGGATCTGGTAAGTCTATCCTTGCAGGAGAGTTGGCCTTACAAAACGCTCGCGCTGGCAAAAAAGTATTGTTATGGCAAGGAGCAAAAGCACTTTACGAAATTTGGAAAGAGGAACTCGCAAACCTTCCAGAAAAGAACTACATTGAACTCATAAACAACATAACAGAAATAAACCACAACAACATTGATCTACTGATTGCTGATGGGATTGAAGAGGTAATCACGGAACCTCCTGAAAAAGAAGTTTTTTTATACCTGTCAAAGTATTTTTGGGAAAATAAAAATTGGATCCTCTTTATCTCTAGGCGTTTTAAATATTTAGATTCCCCAATGTTAAATTATTGGAATTCACTTCCCATCCATGTCTGGGATATCAACCGTAATATAAGAAACTCTCCCGAAATAGTCAATTTTGCGAATACTCTACTCAATGATTTTTCCGAATCTCCAATACAAAGTAATCTTTCCGATATTCAATTCATAAAGGCAGATGATGACCTAACAGACCAAATTCGGTGGTGTTTTGGTTATGCAAAGAAAGTATTAGAAGTAGAAAACGATGAAATTGTGGTAATTTATAAATCAGAAGAATCAGTAGCAAAAACTGGATTAAAACAATTTTTAGATGAGAATGCTATGCGAAATTATTCGTGCCAAGAATTTGTGGGTATGGAAGAAACATGCGGCGTCCTCATTGGTTTTGAAGACTGGGATAAATTAGAGACAAGGACTCTCTTAGCAGAAACAATTTTGAAAATCAGAAGTTTGGTTTGTGTTTTCTATCCACCTAACGAAGAAGAAGTGATTCAATCGATTCTAAAAAAAGGTGACTCTGGCCCATAAGCCGGATTCTGTTCTATGCGATCATTTATCTAATGCTCTCTACCCACAACCTGGCGGGACAAGCTCGTAGCGGTTGTTTACTTGAGATTGCACATCGGAGGGTTTACCATGCCCCTATTTTCACAAATAGAGCGGTGGGCTCTTACCCCACCATTTCACCCTTACCTACCAAAGTAGGCGGTTTTCTTTCTGTTGCACTTTCCGTCCCTCAAGGCCCATTTCTGGATCCCGAAAGCCCAAGTGTTACTCGGTCCGATTGTCCCCTAGTGTCCGGACTTTCCTCCCCCCACCTTCCAGAAGGAAGGCAAAAGGCGATCGCTCGGCCAGAGTCAGTTTCATTGGAAAGTCAGGTTCGATCTCGTCTATGAGTATTTCTTCCAATTGGCACAAATTATGCATTGTGTAGGATTATGGAGTCCGTGAGGCACCCTTTGTATGATTAAATACCAAATTGCTCTATTATTCATCATTTCCTTTGGTTTGCATGCAAATCCCGTTTTGGATGAGTCTGCAGAAGACATTTTGAAAATCACTCGTTTGTCTCGAATCCCTTCTGTGATTACGAGCCTTGAAGAACGAGCCATTCAAAAAATGGAAACAAACGAACTCATTTCTGCAAGGGAAGATTTGAAAAAAGCCATTCAGCTCAAACATGCGATTGGAATGAAAGAGTCAGAGGGAAATGCTAGTCTTCTTTTGCAAATTTCCAAATTAGAATCGCGGCTGGGGAACCGGTGTGAAGCAAACCAGTATTCCCATCTAGCAAAACGAATTGCCCTTCGCATTGGTGTCAACCTCGGGGCAGTAGCCTTAGACCGAGCGGTTGTTCCCGACAGAAAACCTGAAGGCTGTGTAGAAGTTTCCTGGTTAAAAGAGTAAGTCACTTACCTTTTGCAAGCAGTGAAAAAAGAAAAGTAGGTTTCTTTGGAAAGTCGCTTACTTTAGTGATTCAGTTACAAAAGTAAGCCCCACGAATTTAACAACCGATTTCATAGGTAACTTACTTTCCAATCGATACCACGCGATTTTTGGTTCAGTTCACCAAAAATAACCAGATAACAAAATTCATATGACTACCTGGAGCCTGGGAATCAAATTTCAGGTGGTTGTCATCCGAGTCCCATTATGATTCGCTTTGAAATTTAAGGGAGGCAGAATTGACACAATACCTTAACCCAGTGGGTTTTGGCCCGTCTGGAAATACATGACCCAGATGTGCCCCGCAGTTTTGACAGTGAATTTCTGTTCTAACCATACCATGGCTTTGGTCTGATTCTGTTGCCACTGCTTCTTTTCGCACCGGCTCGTAATAACTAGGCCAACCACTACCTGAATCATACTTTGCATTGGAAGAAAATAATGCTTCACCGCAACAAACACAAAGGTAAGTGCCTTTCTCTTTATGTTCATAATATTCACCACTAAACGGTCGTTCGGTGCCTTTTTCCCTAGTGACTTGGAATTGTAAGGGAGTGAGTTTTTCTTTCCAATTTTCTTCGTTCATCATAAACCATTCCTTATTAATTGAGACTTAGTTTCAATATCATATTTTATTTTTTTAGAGACTGACAATCTTGTGACAGTTGGAACTCTGTATTTGATAGAATAAAATTATGTGGTCAAACCTGATTCTATTACATTCAAATGATCCCACAAGTAACTCTTTAGACGAACCAGGTCTAGAGGTTTGGCAAACATGCCAAAGATCCATTGCATTTGGAGACCGCCGCTTATTTCCGATTACCGAATCCGAACGATTTTACAAAGGTTACGAAGTTTTTCATGGTTTTGAGGCGTACCGGTTTCTGTTAGAAGTTGTTTCAGGGCTTAGATCCAAACTTTTTGGAGAATCTGAAATCCAGGCACAATTTCGAGATCGTTTTCGAGAAGAAAAAGTAACTGAGTCAACTTTTGCACTCTCTCTCTTAAGGTTACGAGATCAAATTTTAGAACATACGAAACAAATTCGTTCCAAATATTTAACAGGACTTGGAAGACAAACTTATGGCAGTGTAGCTGATTCTTATCTACAAAAACATAAATCAGTAACTCTACTGGGAACAGGAAAACTCGCCACTTCCATCCTCCCTTATCTTGTTTCAAAAGAAAAGGAAGTTCGCCTCATTGGCCGAAACCAAACAAAGATGTCTGAATTACAGAAAGAATATTCAATCACAACTCACCATTGGGAAGATTACAAACCAAGTACGGAAGCCATTGTGATTGCCTCTAGCTTTCTACCGTTTGATTGGGAATCCATGATTGTAAATTCTTCTTTAATTTTAGATTTTCGTGAAACTGCATTCAGTGAATCCAATTATAAAAATTACATTCCCCTTTCAAAAATTCTAAACGATCTACAAAATACTGATGAACAAATCCAATCCGTAAAAATGGACTTACAATTCTATCTTACCGAACTCACTCGGGAGCGGGAGGAAGAACAAATTCATATTATGAATGGATGGGAAGATTTACTTGTCTGAGATCATCAAAGTCGGAGGAAGGTCTTCGCTTCTTTCCCGAATTCAAATTCTTTCCGTAACCAAAGCACTCCAACAAAAAAACAAAACCACAGAATTCCAAACAGTATTTAGAGAATCTGCTGGTGACAAAGATCTCAAAACACCTCTTTGGCAGTTTGCAGGCCAAGGAATTTTTACAAAAGATCTCCAAGACGATTTATTAAATCATAAAATTGATATTGTCATTCATTCTTGGAAAGATATGGATCTAAGAGAACGGAAGGACACAATCCTTGTTCCCGTCTTAGCACGAGAAGATGTTCGCGACGTTTTACTTTTCAAAAGAAATAAATGGATTTCCGCACCAACTGAAATTACAATCCTTACTTCTTCTCCAAGAAGGGAACATCACATTCGTGATTTTGTAAAATCCTATTTCCCAACTCCCATCAACTCCTTCCAGGTCAAAATCGAATCAGTTAGAGGAAATATACAAACAAGACTGCGAAAGTATCTGGAACATGAAAATGGTGGAATCTTAGTAGCAAAAGCAGCTTTAGATAGAATATTGAGTTTTGAAGATGATGAGAATCTGATCCCTGAATTAAAGGATGTAAAACAACTCATTAGAGATACCATAAACCTCTCCTTGTTTATGGTAATGCCTTCTTCCATTTTCCCAAGTGCACCCGCACAAGGTGCTCTCGCTGCAGAGATTAGAAAAGATGACAAACATTTAGAATCACTACTTAGAGAAATTTCTGATGTAAATGCAGAACTTACAGCCAATGAAGAAAGAAAAATATTATCCAGGTATGGCGGTGGTTGTCATCAAAAAATCGGAGTTTCTGTATTAACAAGAGATTACGGTAGAATTACTTTTGTTAGAGGGGAAACCGAAGATGGGAAATCCTTATTTACAAAGGAATTATCAAATACACCAAAACTAATGTTTCATCGTGATGAAGTTTGGCCACCAAAGGCCAAAATGGCCGCAAGACAAAGAGAAAGACTTACATACTCCATTCCCAAAGATGTAGATGTATTTGTTTCTCGCGGTTATGCATTTCCACTTGATTTATCAGTAAATCCAACCAACCAAATTCTTTGGTCGGCAGGACTTTCTACATGGAAAGATTTGGCTCTCAGAGGATTTTGGGTAAATGGAACCTGTGATGGGTTAGGTGAAAGTGAACCCCCTATGATTGATTTACTTTTAGGAAGGAAAACAAATTTCATTAAACTCACTCATGTTGATTCAGACAAAAACAATAGTATTTATCCAGTGGTTCCAACATACTTTGTATCGGCACCAGAAATCCCAGTTCCATTTGATACATCCAAAATCAAAGCAGCCTATTGGCGCAGTGGTTCCGAGTTTGACATTGTTACCAAACGGTTCCCTGAATTATTAGATGTCATACATTTTGTGGGTCCAGGATCGACATTTAAAAAAATTAAACAGACGATAGGTGAAGAAGCCGCTGAAACCAAAGTTTTTGTATCATTATCTTTTGATTCTTGGGTAGAAAGGTATATAAAGCCATGAAAAAACAAACACTTCGACTTCGTTCCAACCAATATTTAAGAAACTTAGGAGAAACAGGTTCACTTAATGTAAACAAAATGATCCAACCTCTGTTTCTTGCAGAAGGGATCGACGAAAAGGAACCCATCAAAGGGTTACCCGAAGTTTTTCGTGATACTCATAAATCAATTTTTTCGCAAATTGAATCAGACTTAAAAGCAGGAGTCTCTCAGTTTCTACTTTTTATGGTTCCAAAAGAAAAATCGGATACAGGTTTTCCAAAAAACTTCTACCATTCCAATATTAGTGCGATTAAAAAAGAATTCCCGAACATGTTTCTCTGGCTTGATACATGTATTTGTTCTGTGACCACAACAGGTCATTGTTGCCACTTCCACAAATCAGGCACAATTGATCTGGATCTAACACTCAAACGTTTGTCTGACCTTGCCCTCATCTATGCAGATGCAGGTGCTGACGGAATTGCACCTAGTGATATGATGGATGGTCGCGTGGGCTCTC
Organism: Leptospira terpstrae serovar Hualin str. LT 11-33 = ATCC 700639; assembly: GCF_000332495.1. Classification (NCBI taxonomy): domain Bacteria; kingdom Pseudomonadati; phylum Spirochaetota; class Leptospiria; order Leptospirales; family Leptospiraceae; genus Leptospira; species Leptospira terpstrae. The sequence continues at coordinate 37,855 of NZ_AOGW02000004.1, forward strand.
ACAGAAAAATATTAGATGCTAACGAACATTCCATGGTTCCTATCATGAGTTATTCGACAAAATTCAAAAGTAATTTTTATGGACCTTTCCGTGGGGCCGCAGATTCCTCACCACAATTTGGAGATAGAAGCGGATACCAACTGGACGTACGTGACAGAGATACTGCCATCCACACTTCCATTCGAGATAAAGAAGAAGGTGCTGACTTACTCATGGTAAAACCAGGGATGACTGCAATTGATCTGATAGGACCCATCAAAGAAAAAACAGGACTTCCTACTGGTGCTTACCAAGTGAGTGGCGAGTATGCCAGTCTTGTCTATTTAGCCAAAGAAGGTTTTTTAAATTTTGAAGAAGGATTAAAGGAGACCTGGGATGTCTTTCGAAGGGCAGGATCTTCCTATTTAATTACTTATGGTGCAAGGATCGCACAAAGGTTGTATTCATGAATTCAGAAGAACTATTTCTTCGTTCCACACAAGTGGTCCCAGGGGGAGTACATAGCCCGGTTCGTTCCTTTGCTTCCGTGGGTGGAACACCCGTTTTCTTTAGTGAAGCAAACGGCGCCTATTTAAAGTCAGTGGAAGGAAAAGATTACATTGATTATTGTTTGAGTTTTGGTCCTCTACTTTTTGGTCATAGACATCCTGAAATTCAAGAAGTCGTTGAAGATACAGTGAGGAAGGCTTGGTCCTTCGGTGCATGTGAACCTTATTCCTTAGAGCTTGCTGAGTTTATTACTAGTCGAATCCCTTGGGCAGAAAAAATCCGTTTTGTCAACTCAGGAACAGAAGCAGTGATGAGTGCCCTTCGAGTAGCAAGAGCTGCTACCGGCAGAAGTAAAATATTAAAATTTGATGGTTGTTACCATGGCCACTTAGACCAACTCCTTGTTAAATCAGGTTCAGGTCTTGCAGGACTCAGTTCCAGTGATAGTAAAGGTATAGGACCAGAAATCATTCAAAATACCCTCGTACTCCCGTTAGATGATGAGATAGCTTTAGAGGAATTATTCCAAACACAAGGAAACCAGATTGCCTGCCTTATCATCGAACCAATTCCAGCAAATTATGGACTTCTCCCTCAAAGAACAGAATTCCTAAAAAAATGTAGAGAACTCACAACAAAATACGGCGCATTACTTTTGTTTGATGAAGTAATCTCAGGCTTTCGAGTTTCCTTCCAAGGTATGGCAGGCATTACTGGAATTGTACCGGACCTAGTTTGTTATGGTAAAATCATCGGAGGTGGTTTTCCTGTGGGTGCTTATGCCGGAAAAAAAGAACTGATGGATTTGGTCGCACCAAGTGGTCCGGTTTACCAAGCAGGCACCCTATCTGCAAATCCGATTGGGATGCGTGCTGGTCTAAAAACTCTAACAAAAGCTTGGAACGAAAATCCTTATCCGGGACTAGAAACAAAAACAAAAAAACTCACTTCAGGAATTGTAAAATTACTCGCCGAGTCCGGTGATTCCCAATGGGAAGCAGTTACTTATGGAAGCCTATTTTGGCTAAAAGGTAAAACAGAGGAACCAATTCGTACAGTCGCAAACATTCCTGCTGATCACAAAGTTAAGTTTGCAACTTTTTTCCATAAACTTTTAAACCATGGTGTGTATCTAGCACCTAGCGGATACGAGGTGGGATTTTTATCCACGGTTCACACAGATGAAATCATAGAAGCCACTTTAAATAAAACCATGAAGGCCTTACAGGAAGTAAAATGATCACCACTCAATTTAGAAACGAACGATTTGCAAATGCTTTAAATTTAATACCCCAAAACATTCCCCCTATTTGGTTTATGCGCCAAGCAGGACGTTACCACTCGCATTATCGAAAGCTAAAAGAAACTTACAGTTTTATGGAGTTATGCAAACAACCGGAACTTGCAGCAGAAGTGGCTCTTGGACCTGTTCGTGAATTTGGATTCGATGTAAGCATTTTATTTTCGGATCTGCTTTTTCCTTTGGAAGCACTAGGGATGGGTTTGACTTATGATCCAGGACCCAAACTTTCCTTTTCTCTCACTTCCGAACATGATTTGTTACGTTTAAAACCTTATGAGGAAGCAATCGAGGGACTCAAATTTCAAAAAGAAGCAGTTAAAAGAACCAGAGAAGTTTTACCCAATGATGTTTCCTTAATTGGATTTGTAGGTGGCCCATTCACTCTCATGACTTATGCAAGCATTGGAAAACATGATGGAAATTTATCATTTATAAAAACAAACCAAAACTTTGTAGATAAATTTTACTCCATACTCGTACCACTTCTGAAACAAAATATCGAATTACAACTGCAAGGTGGTTCTGAATTAGTAATGATTTTTGATACTGCCGCAGGGATGTTAGATCCTTTCAACTTCCAAAGGTACGTGGTCGGACCAATTACAGAATTTGCAAATCGTTATCCAAAACAAATTGGTTATTATGCTAAAAATTCAACAGAAGCTCAAGTCAGACAAATCCATGAGATTCCGAATTTAGCAGGATTTGGCGTAGATCATCGATTTTCAATCCAACAAACACTAACAGAGTTTAGCGGAAACGGTTTTATCCAAGGAAACTTTGACCAAGAACTTTTATTTGCAGAAAACTCAATTCTCAAACAAAAAATAAAGGAATACCTTCAGCCAATCAAAGACTTAGATCCTGAAGAAAGAAAAGGTTGGGTGGCAGGTCTCGGACATGGAGTTCTACAATTCACTCCAGAAAGCTCCATCCACCTTCTCATAGATGAAACTAGAAAGGCATTTGCATAATGAAACACTTGCTTGAAAAATACGACACACCCGCACCTAGGTATACTAGTTACCCAACAGTTCCCTACTGGACGGACTCCCCTACTCTGGAAGAGTGTATTCAATCTTTAGAAACACACCTAAGCACAAAAGAATCAAAACTAGCGTTATACCTCCACATTCCTTTTTGCGAAACACTTTGTACTTTTTGTGGTTGTAATACTTCCATCACCAAAAACCACACTGTGGAAGAACCTTATGTGGCAGCCCTTAAAAATGAATTACAACTCTATGCAGAAAAAGTAACAAATCTCAACGGAAAAAACTTGAGCGAACTTCACTTAGGTGGAGGAAGTCCAACTTACTTATCAGACTATCATCTCCAATCTACAATTGAGTTTATCTTAAACAAATTAAATCCTACAGAAGATCCTCAATATTCCATCGAAGTGGATCCAAGGAGGACAAGAGTATCTCAACTAAAACTTTTACAAAAATTAGGATTTCGAAGGATTAGTTTAGGGGTTCAAGATTTTGATCCCGAAGTTCAAAGGCTTGTCAACCGAATCCAACCCTTTGAACTTACAGAAAACATTACACTGGAAGCCAGGGCACTTGGATTTGACTCCGTAAATTTTGATCTTATTTATGGTCTTCCCAAACAAACATTGGATTCCATGAAATATTCCATTGAAAGGACATTGGAACTAAAACCCGATCGAATTGCCTTTTATTCCTATGCCCATGTACCTTGGATCAAAGCATCCCAGAGACTATTTACAGAAAAAGACCTTCCAGAAGCTGCCGTCAAACGAGACTTATACGAAATTGGTCGATCATTATTAGAAAAAGAAGGTTATAGGGAAATTGGGATGGATCATTTTGCTTTACCTCATGACAAACTGTGGAAAGCCTTTAATACAAACAAACTTCATCGAAATTTTATGGGATACAGCGAATCCAAAACAGATGTAATGTTAGGACTTGGTTCTTCTTCTATTTCGGAAACACCTGATCTTTTTTTCCAAAACCAAAAGTTAGAAATGAAATACCGTAAGTCCGTATTGGAAGGTACCATTCCCATTTTCCGCGGACACAAACTAACGAAATCTGATCAAATCCGTAAACAATTGATTTTAGATTTAATGACTTCTTGGAAAGTAAATGTTCCCAGTGAAATGAAATCTCATGTATATAACTTCTTACAAGAAATGGAATTGGATAGGTTAGTGCAGTGGCAAGGAGATTCCCTTTCTGTGACTGAACTTGGGAAACCATTTTTAAGAATTGTAGCAATGGCTTTCGATGAAAAATTACAACTGAGCCAACCTACAAAACCTGTTTTTTCAAAAGCAATATGAGTGAAGAAATTCGTATCATTGGCGGAGGAATCACGGGACTCTTTCTCGCCTACCACCATACAAAACGCGGAGACGCAGTAACCCTGTATGAAAGTTCAAATAAGTTAGGTGGCCTTATAGGAACAAATACAGTGGAGGAAGGTCTTGTAGAGTTCGCAGCCAATGGGGTATTACTGACTGATTCCATGAATTCTATGTTAGATGACATTGGACTCACCCCTCTTTTTCCGAACAACGCCTCGAAACGACGTTATTTTTGGACCAACCGAAAACTTTCGAGATTACCGATCTCTATTTTAACAGGATTAAGGCTACTCTACACTGTTTGTTTTAAAAAGTTAAAATTCAATGAAGAACAAAACTTTGAAACTTGGGCGCGTCATATGTTTGGCAGTGCAATTACAGAAAACATCATCGAACCAGCCATAGGTGGAGTTTATGGTACAAGACTCGAATCTCTGCAAGCAGAATCTATTTTTAATCAATGGGACGGTTCCGGATCGAGTACGATTTTAAAAGAAATATTAAAAAACAAAAGAAAAACATACGGAACCGTTTCCTTTCCTTTGGGTATGGGAGATTTAATTTCTCATTTGGTGGATTATTTAAAACCAAAAATACAAATCAAAACCAATGTTTCGTTAGACAGTCTGGAGGAAATTTTACAATGGAAAGGGAAAGTAAAACTTTCCATATCATTAAAAAATCTAATTCCACTCCTAGGCAATCAAATCGATAGAGAGGAAACACCTAATTTACTTTCTATCACAACCATCACAAGATTTGGAAAAAACCACCTAACAATAGATCCATGTTTTGGAATTCTTTTTGGAAAAAACGAAGGAATTCATGCCCTTGGTGTATTATGTAATTCCGATATTTTTCCTGGAAGGGCAAATAATGATCTCCATTCCGAAACTTGGATTTATCCAAGTGTAGCAAAAACCGATGATAAAATTTCTTGGGAATCCATTCTCGAGGAAGATAGAAAACAAATTACAGGAAAAACAGATTCCCCGAAGGCTGTGTATATCACTTCATGGACAGGTGCTTTTCCGGCTTACGATCGAAAATTATTTTTATTCAACAAACGGTTGGATGTTTTAGAATCACAATGGATTGCCGAAGGGAAAGACATTCGATTTTTTGGGAACTATCGTAAAGGAATTGGACTTCGGTCTCTATTTGAATCGACAAGTAGGGAGTGACTCACCACCCATTTCTTTACAAGAACAATAGCTGATTAAAATATCTGCCGCAAGCACTCTTTCTGCCAAATATTCTAGAAACGGTGGATAGATTCCAAATGCGGGAATTCGAGTAAATGATTTTGCACCAGATTCTAAAGCAAGATCCTTAAACTGCTCTCCAATTTCTTCTAAAGTTTCTAAATGATCACTCACAAAACTAATAGGATAAACTGCGATTTGTTTTCCCTCTTTAGCGAGAGACTCAATGATCTGTAAAGAACTTGGCTCCGTCCATTTAGCTGGTCCCACCTTACTCTGGTAAGATATATGTGTTTGCCCACGATATCCTAACAAACGAAGTTGTTCCGTAATTCCCTTTACAGAAGATTCGATTTCTTGCATATATCGATCTCCCTTACGGATCAGGCGCATAGGAACGCCGTGTGCGGAAAAAATAAAATCCAAATCCTTCCAATCACCATTGAAGGTAACTTCCGGAAAATGTAAAAATTCATCTCTGTTTAATGATTTAGTAAAGAATTCAAAAATAAACCTAGCTGTGATTTGGTGAAACTTTAAATCGGAAGCAAAACTAGGAACATAACCCCCGCTTCCCACTGGGCATTCCTTAAATTTTTTTTCTAAATGGCTAAGTGTAGAAAGCACTGTAGATCTAGAATATTGTGGATATAACGGTAGATAGATGGTATCGGAACTTGGTTTTTCGAATTCTGTATCTCTGATATGTGGAAATCCACAAGTCATTGCTACTTTGGCAGTCCAATTAAAATCTGTTTTGCGATTCAATATCTGCTCTAGTGCTTTTGCTTGTTTTTCAGTTTCTGCAACCAAAGGAGAACCACCACCAAACCCCATTGACTCATAGATTTTTTTTACCTTGGGGGTTCGTTTCTTTGCGATAAAACGTGCAAGAGGAAGCCGTAAAAATTCAGGTAATGGCAAATCAAAAACAAATGGATCTGTAAACAAATCGGTTAAAAAAACTTCTATTTCCTCAGTGGTTCTTGGCCCACCTAAATTCACAAGGATAAGAGTTTTCTTTTGTTTATAGTTCATAGGTGATGTAGTCACAATGCGGATACCGGGAACAAAAATAAATGGTTTTTCCTTTTTTCCCTAACTTGGTTTTTACCACACCCTCTTTACACACAGGACAAATGTTTTGTTTGTTTAGATTCGAAGGAGGAGGTGTAACAATTGATTTTTTTCCTTTTTGCTTGGATAAGGATTTCTTTGTTTTTGATTCTTCGGAACTAATGACATTTTCTTTTGTATTTGACTGAGAAGAAACGAGAGATGTTTTTTTTCGAGGACTTCTTAAAATAAACATCAAACCTTCATAAAAATTTTGAATGAGAGACACTCGTGATTCTTTTTTGTCTGTGACTTGGTCTAACTTTTCTTCTAAATCTTTTGTAAAGGATTCACCAATCATATCGTGAAAGTTAAGAAAAAGATATTCATTCACTTTCAAACCAAGTGCCGTAGGGCCAATGGATTTGTGGTATTCGACAATGTATTTCCTGGTTTTTAAAGTTTCGAGGATACTTCCATAGGTAGAGGGTCTACCGACTCCCGTATCTTCCATCTTTTGCACAAGTTTTCCCTGTGTATAACGAACGGGTGGTTCTGTTTGTTTTTCCTCTACAGAGTAGGACTCGTATTGAAAACGATCTCCCAATTTCCAATCTAATCGTTTTTGCAATTTTTTCTTTTCTGATTTGGCAAAGGCTTTGAATCCAGGGTCTGTTATGAATTCATTTTTGTGGACAAAGGTATGATTATTTTTCTCAAATTCATAAACTGTCTCTTCACCTAACTCTGGCTTCATCAAAGAAACTAAAAAACGCTCCCAAATCAGTGAGTATAGTTTTTTCTCCTCAAGCGATAAATAGGAAGATATTGAATCTGGACTATAATTTGCATTCGTGGGAATGACTGCTTCGTGGGCATCTTGAGAATATTTTTTTTGTTTTTTAGGAGTGTTATTTTGCAAAGAACACAAACCAGGATAATTTTGATTGAGATACTTCTCACCTAACTCCCGTTTTTGATCGGAAACACGGGTGCTATCAGTCCGCATATAAGTGATGAGTCCGATCCTCTCTCCCGAACCAATTCGTTTTCCTTCAAATAACATTTGTGCTAATTTCATTGTTTTTTTGGAATCAAATCCTAAAACACGGAAACTCGTTTCTTGCAAACTAGCAGTGGAAAATGCTTGCGGAGGATTTCTTTTGATATTTTTCTTTTTAATCTGGGATAGTGTTATTTCTTTTAACCTGGTTGGTTCTGGTAGGATTTCTATTTCCGAAAGGAGCTTTTGTATCGACTTCGAATCTAATTTATCTTTGGTTTGGTGGTCCAAAACAACTGACTGGTTGGAAACCGATCCATTTAATTTTAATTGGTAATAGATTTCTTTAGAAAAGTTTTGGATTTCTAATTCCCTTTCGCAAATCCAATGTAAGACAGTGGATTGAACTCGACCCGCCGATAAAGAGGAAATTTTTAATTGTTTCCATAAGTCGGGTGAAACTTCAAAACCAAAAATACGATCCACTACACGTCTTGCAATTTGTGATTCAATTTCCGCCAAATCCAATCCGGCTTTTAGTTGGATCTGACGGTTAACTTCCTCTTTAGATATTTCTTTCAGCCGAAGTCGAAAGATTGGTTTTTTTAATTTAATTAATTCATCATAACAATGTTTGGCGATGATCTCCCCTTCTCGATCAGGGTCACTAGCAATGTAGATAATAGAGGCATTTTTGGCTTTGGTTTTGATGGCGGAAAAAACAGTTTTTTTTCCTTTTAACCATTCATATTCGGGTTCGAATTGATTTTTAAAATCCACCCCATAAGATTTGGGAGGTAGGTCTTTGATATGACCTTTGGTAGCAACAACAACCCATTCCTCGCTTAAGTAGGAAGCGATTGTTGCAGCTTTTGTCGGTGATTCGACTATTAGGAGTTTGGTGATTTTAAATTCCTATTAAACGAAAAGACCTTCCACTGATAAGTATCTTTCTCCTGTGTCATAACAGAAAGTAAGAACCTTAGAACCTGCTGGAATTTCTTTTAGTTTTTTAGAAACTGCAGCAAGGCTTGCACCAGAAGAAGTTCCGATAAAGATTCCTTCTTTTTTTGCAGCGAGCACAGCCATGGTAAATGCTTCGTCTTTACCCACAGTGATGATTCCATCCAAAAGTTCTGTTTTGCAATTTTTGGGAATAAAACCTGCACCTATTCCTTGCAGAGGGTGCGGACCTGGTTTTCCACCGCTAAGAACCGGAGAACCTTCTGGTTCTACAGCAAATACTTTTAATTTAGGAAATCTTTTCTTTAGGTTTTCAGCACATCCAGTGATGTGACCACCTGTACCCACTCCAGTGATGATGTAATCCAAACCTTCTGGAAAATCTTTTGCAATTTCTTCTGCAGTTTTTTCTCTGTGAACAGCAATGTTAGCTTCGTTTTCAAACTGTTGAGGCATCCATGCATTCGGATTGGCGGCAACTATTTCTTGTGCTTTGGCGATAGCACCAGGCATTCCCTTTTCTCTAGGAGTCAGTTCAAACTTTGCACCATAAGCTGCCATAATCCTTCTTCTTTCCACGGACATATGTTCTGGCATCACCAGAGTGATTGCATACCCTTTAACAGCTGCTACCATAGCAAGACCAATTCCAGTATTTCCAGAAGTAGGCTCTACGATAAAAGAATCCTTTTTTAATTTTCCTGACTTCTCTGCTTCTTCAATCATAGCAAGAGCGATTCGATCTTTAATGGATCCACCAGGATTTTGTCTTTCGAGTTTCATATATACTTCATGGTCGGTTCCAAAAAGTCGCGACAGTCTAACGTGAGGTGTATTTCCGATGGCTTCTAGAATGCTGTTTATTTTCATAATTTCTCCGCTCTGTCACATTTTAGGAGAAAAAGCGGATTTGTCCACAATGAAAAATACGAAAACTTACGGAGTGTGAATAGAAATTAGGAATTGGTAATCGGATTTCATTTGATTCAGGACCTTGGAGTCATTTTCGGACTGAATCACCTTTTCTAAGTAAGGTGCCGAGATCCGGAAGTCCAATCTCCGCAGTGCTTCCGATGCTTTGGCACGAACCTCAGGGTTTTTGTCTGTTAATGATTCTAAAATCGCTTTGTAGTTTTGGTTTGGCAATCGTTCAAGGCCTGCAAGTGCAGAAAGAATCGAAATTTTTGCATAGGGAACTGTCTCCTTACTGAGTGCTTCCGACAAAGGAGAGAGAGCCTCTTTTTTTCCAGAATTATATAGAGCATCAGCAGCAGAACTGCGAAGATAAAAATTGGGACTTGTCAGTGCTGACTTGATCGTGGATTCTGATTCCGCAGTTTTGGGTAAAGATCCCAGGGCTCTCAAAATTTCTCCACAAGCCAATGTGATAGGAATCTCTCCCTCTTCATAAAAATAAGGACTAGATAAAGATGTACTATCAGCCACACCATCTTTCCAAGTGCGAGATTTCGGTGGATTGTGTTCGGGAATATTGGCCGATTCTTTTTGGTAGGTTTTGATTAAATAAGGAACAGCAAGTTTCTCCCCTTTGATTCCCAATGCCTTTGCTGCATAAAATTTTACCGCTGGGGCATTCCCTGGACTTGTGGGAAAATTTGGGGAACCTTCCATAGCAGAAATAATGTCACGAATCCCTTGGTTCGACTTAACGAAAGTTAGTTTGTCGATAGCATCTCGAATTTCAGAGATATTAGAGGAAGAGAGTCTGGTACGTTGGATCTCAAAAAAACGCTCCTCAGTTTCTGAAAAAATTGCCACTGGCACCAGGAGAACACTGAAAAACAAAACAAACTTTCGAATCATTCTAAACCACCTCTGATTTGGGACGGTCATTCTAACCGATTCCTGTTAATTTTCTTTTAATTTTTCTGCGACTTCTTTTAATTTTTCGGAAAGATCTCCAAGAGTGGCCTTGTCTTCTTCCAAAATAGATTGGCTGAACTTTTCCAAATCTCTTTGGATTTGTTCCTTTTTTTCACTGGCACGGGAGGCCATTTTGCGGAGTAAGTCTTCTCGGTAGTGACTGAAATCCGCTTCCTTCAATTCCCCAAGTTCGACCATAGAAGTAACAATTTTTTCTAACCGCTCGGAAGTTAGATAATTGGCACCGATTCCTCCCAAGATCAATCGTTCAAAAAGTCCGGAAACATCCCGCCCTGTTTCTCTAATGAGTGAGGTTAACATAAAATTTGAAAAATCTTCGTTCCGCTGTCCTAAGCTGACTTTGAGAAAGGTTTGTCCCAAAATCTTCGGAGTGATGTCTTCTCCAGTCATATTGTCTTGGACTTTGATTTCTTCTCCCCCGATGATCATCTTGGCCACATCTTCTAAAGTAATGGTGGAACTAGTTTCAGGATCATAGAGTCTGCGGTTTGCGTATCGCTTAAGGAGCTTCATCGGAGATGCTTTTTAAAATGACTTTCAAGCCTAGGGGGTCAACTAAAATACAATCGTAATGGACACTCTATTCGGTGCTGTTTTGACACAACTTCCCGACCTTGAAAAAAACCTGATTGTTTCATGGTTACAAGTACAAGGACTCGTGGTGAAAGAATGTACACAGAAAACTTGGAAAGACCATCCCGATTCCATTCGTCTTTTTTCCAAACCAACACCTGAAATCATAAAAGAGTTATTAGATTGGAGCATTGAACCAATCTTATGCGGTAATTTTACAAACGAAGAAAAAGAAAATTATAAAAACATGGGAGCTTCCCTACTTTGGGAAAAACCATATACAGAAATCCACACTTTACCTTATAAAACCTTACCTATGTCAAAACTGACTTGGGTTGTTTATACAAAAAACCAACTCCTAGATAAACACCTGTCAGTATTTCTAAAATCAATGGGACAAACTGTTTTTGCGGAAGGAAGTCTGGACTTCCTCGTCAAACGAATCCAAACGGGACCTTGTCATTTTCTTATTTTAGATTGGGATGTATTGGATCCAAAAACGGTAGTCCCGGAACTCTCTAAACTTAAAAGTGAAAAACAGTTTTTATCCATTGGAATTAAGGACTTTATGAAAGAACATCTCTATAGAGATTTAAAAACAGGGATTGGAACCATTTCGGAAGTTCTTGTTTCCTTTTCAGATTTTTGGAATGTTTTACTTCATAGTTTCCCCATGTCCGAGGAATCCAAAGAACAAGAAACTTGGAAGGAAACTTCTAAGTCGGTTTCTAAACTTAGTTTTACTTTCCAAGAAAAACAAATTCCCATTGCCATGCAATTGACAGAAACTACGGTTTTAAAGAAAAAACTAGCTCACCCGCAAATCCAAAATCTATTAGATTTATTTCATTGGTTTTTGTAATTGAAGTAATCTCACTCAAAGAGCAACATATCATCACTAGAAAGTTCGCCTGCTCCCCGATTCGGAAAGGCCTGCTCAAAAAAAAGAGCAGCTAACAAGTCAAAGTCTTCATCTTCCTCTCGGTTTTCTAATTCCCAAAGTTCATTACGGCGTTTGATGAGAAGAGAAACAGTAGCATCTTCCAAAGCAAATTCAATCTTCAACCGATTCAATGTGCGAATGAAAAAATTTAGATTATAAATTACATAATCTCGAAAATACGTAAGACCTGCAATGGTAGGTTCATACTTAAGGAGAGCTTCTGTTAGGTAACAAGCAGTTTTTAAATCCTCAGTAGCTCCCGTTTCTTTATAAGCCTTAAAGATATGATGGACTGTTTCGTGCATAGAAATCGTAGAATGATACGAGTCTTCAATGAGCCGAATAGATTCAGGATGGGATTCCATATAGGCAAACACATCTACGATTTCGCGGTTGGCAGCGGCACGTTTCCTTTCTGCATCACATAGATCATTAGTCATTTTTGGATCTACGAGTAGGATAAAAAGATACTTTGTTTCAAAGGCAAACCTAGATTCTTTTGGAATGTAATATTCGATCCAAATGGGTTCTTTATAGTAATCAATGGACTCTTGGAAACTGACTTCTGGTGTGACTTTGAGGGATTTGAGTTTTTTTACGTCATCCGTGATGACCTTTTTTCCTTCGACCCGAGTTTTACTGCGTTTGATCTGTCGCAGTTCCGACTTATTCAAAAGCGGCTTGGGTTTGAAGGAAGAATCCATGTTATATCATCGACAGATTAGAAAAACCGCAAAAGAAAAGTACGAAGCCAAAACCCAATCGGGCTAAGGATTCCCGTATCAGAAAATACAACCTTCCCCTCTTCATTCAAAAATACCGTTGTGGGGTATGCAGAAATTCGCCATTCCTTTAACATCCGGTAGTCTGCAGCATAAACGGGATGTTTGGCATCGGGGGTGAGTTCTGATAAAATTTCTTTGGTTTCTTCTGAATCTTCTGCTTCGAGAACAGAAAGGAAAATTGTAGATTTTGGCAAAAACTTTAAATTTGCCTCTAAAATGGGTGCGTAAGCTTTACAAATCGTGCACCAAGTCGCCCAAAAATAAACTACTTTGGGATGCCCTTTCCAGGAATTGGCCTCTGTCGGTGTAGTGGCCAGGATTTCAATGGGAACACCCGGCCTCGTGTCCCGACCCTTAAAATAAGCAAAACAAAGGGTGGTCGAAAAAAAGAAAACAAAGGCGGAAACCACCTTCCATCCGTACGGTAACTGCTTCCAAATTTTCATAGTCTTTATTGTAAGACTGGTGGTTGGCCCGATATGTTCCCAAACATCAAAAATAAGATGAGGAGTAACCAGATAAACCCAGAAACCAAGACACTCACATCGGTGAGGATGGCTTTTGTGGGGTTATGACCCATGTTCTTGATATATATAATGTAAAGCGAACGAAAGATAGCATAAACAACAATCGGAACTGTATAAACCATATATGGTGTTCCTAAACTTTTTGCAGTTTCAGGACTTACTGTATACATTACATAACTTACTAGTGTGAGAGTGGCAACCACTGCCATCATCAAGTCCAAAAACTCGATAGAATATTCTTCTAAAATCTTTCGGTGTTTGCCCGCATCCGTTTTAAGGATATTGATCTCTCCTCTACGTTTGGAAAATCCCCAAAAGAGAGCCAACATAAAAGTACAAAGTAATAACCAATGAGAAAATTCCACTCCAATGACAACTGCACCGGCAATGGCACGTAACACAAATCCAATGGAGATACTCATAACATCTAAAATCACAATATGTTTCAGGACTTTACTATACAACATATTGAAAAGAAGGTAGAAAATTGTAAGATAAAAGAAAACAGGGGACAGTTTGTACGCACCGATCAGGGCAATGGGTAAAATCACACCGGTGATGGCTAAAGCAATACCAGAATCCAATTCTCCACTGGCCAGTGGCCTATGTTTTTTCTCAGGATGTTTTGCATCTTCCTTTTGATCTAAAAAATCGTTAAAGACATATTGGCAACTAGCAACCAAAGAAAAACAAAGAAAAGCCAAACAAACTTTCGTTAACGAAGGAAGTTCAAAGATTTTTTTAGAAAAAATCAATCCGGCAAAAAGGATAATGTTTTTCACCCACTGAGGGACTCGCATTAATTTGAGGTATAGGTAGATCATTTTTTCTTCACTTTATGGGCTTCTATGTATTTCATTTTTAGTTTAATGGTTTTTGCATCCGTAAGCATTGGGAATACTAAATGGATTTGTGGGTCACTTCCCGTGGTTATCATTTCCACAAGTTCCCCATGGCTTTGTTTGCCGGCAGTTTTGATATCCAAAATTTGTAAAAAATCTTGATAGTCTTCTGGAAGTAAACTTGCACTCACGATCATTTTTTTGGAGTAAATTTCTTTTCCTTTTGAATCCAAAATACTGATTTGGTCCAAAACAAAACGGATTCCTCTTTGTTCCAATGGATCAATCCGAAGACCACCCATTGTGGACATTGATTCAGGGAGTTCCCATTCATATTCCACCCAATTACCAATGTCTTTTTTGGATACAGGTTTAGAGACCATCATAGATTCCGAAGTTTCTGGTTTCTCTTTACTGATAAAACTATACAATTTGATGGATTGGTCTCTCATCGCTGGGTATTTGTATTGATAGTAAATGAATCCAAAGGCACTCAAAACAACGGCAGAACTTAGGAAAAAAAATCGAATTTGTCGTATTATCCGATACTGATCCAAAAGAGTCGAAAAACGAGTTTTAAATTCTTTTTTAGATTCGTATAAAAGAAATTCGTAAGTATCAATGGCTTCGGACAAAATTTGGTCCATTCCCTTAGCATCCAATTGGGATAAAAGCTCGATAGAATTCAAAAACAGAAATGGTTTGAGTTTTCTATCTGATTCAGGGATCAAAAAACCTTTTAGGTCTTTTTCAGATAGAATTTCTTTTTGGTTGGTTCTTTGTAATTGAAAGTTTACCAAATCAAAGGTTAAGGATCGAAACAGAAGTTTTGCATCTTCTAACTTCTCGTTTGATAAAAGAAGTTCGATGGATTCCAATCGAGATTCCATTTGGGCCAAAACTCTTTTTTGAGATTCTTTTTGTTTCTCGAATTCCAATTCCCGAGGTTCCAAAACCGGAGCCTTCCAAGGGGAAAACAATAGATCTCGCATACGTAATTTCACAAATACCAAGTCTTAACCGTCCTCAAAATACTAAAACTGATTTTTATGTCCATTCTAACCGACTTGGATTTTCACGCCATCATCCACAGTTCCCATTTTAGGAACTCCTGAGTGGCCTGTGGCAGCAATGAGGACTGTAAAGATTCCCACTCGGCCTACATACATCACTGCGGCATAAAACAGCTTTTCAATGTCCCCCAATTGGGAGGTTAAGTTGAGACTAAACCCAACTGTAGAAAAAGCAGAGATCAGTTCAAAAAAGATAACGTGTAATGAATGTTGGTTTTGGTCCAAAATCCCAAGAAATATAAATACGAAGGCCAATGCAATGGTCGCAAGGAAGTAAACTCGAATGGCAACCGCCACTGAATTTTTAGAAACGATTTCTCCAAACAACATCACAGGTTTTGAAGGTTGGATCACATTTTTCAAATAAGCAAGTAACAGAACAAAGGTGGTGATTTTAATACCACCTGCTGTTCCTTGTGGACCCCCACCTATAAACATTAGCACAGTAATGATGATGACAGTAGCATCATTTAGATGCCCAAGATCCATGGTTGAAAATCCCGCAGTACGAGAACAAACAGACATAAAGAATGCATTCGAAATTTTATCAACAAAAGACATTCCATGAAAGGTATGAGGATTCGACCTTTCCAAAAAATAAATCCCAACAAAACCAAATAATAGTAAGGCGAAAGATCCATAAACAAGAACTTTGGACTGGATCCTTGTGGTTTCCCCCCGCAAATGTTTGTTATAGTCACCAATGCGATTTTCTAAAAAGGCAGAAAACTGAGCAGGAAGTAATAGAAGTCTTGGAACATTTCCTGTTTTTAATGCCTTTTCCATCATAAGAGTTTCTGCCATCACTTCAATGCGGTAAACAATCCTTACAAACACAGTGAGTAAAAACTTTTCTAAAAGGATAATCACGGGAAATCCAATCCCTCCAAAAATCACAAGTCCTGATACAATGTATAAGGAAAAGGGATCTAACCGTAGGGCACTCAAATCATCAGTAATCGAAAAACCAGCGTTATTGAAAGAAGAGATCGCCGTAAAAAGAGAAAAGAACCAACGAGTGTTCCCCCCTTCGACTCCATCCGGCATATGAAGGTAAAGCCCAATGGCACCTAAGATTTCTATCGAAAAAGAAATATTGATAATGGAAAGTAACATCCGGTTCACTTCATTGGTAGCAAGTGATTCCGTTTCTGCCTGGGTATCTATGGCCGCACCCACAAAGGCATTAAAACGAGCATTCCTGGAAATTCCTTGGGTGATGAGAAATCCGACAATCACGGTAAAACTAATGATCCCAAGTCCCCCCAGTTGGATGAGAAAGAGCATAATCCACTGGGTAGAAGGATTGAGTCCAGAGAGGGGAACGGGAGAGAGCCCCGTCACACAAATAGAGGAGGAAGAAAGATATAAACTATCCACATAAGAGAGTTCCCCTTCTTCGGAAACATAGAGGGCAATTGATCCAATCAGGATGGCGGCAAAGAACCCCAGACATACAAGTCGGGCAAAGGATAGTGTTCGAAAAAATCGCTTCAAGCGCGCTAGTGGCATATTCCCCTAATCTCTACTTTCTCCAGGATTTTCCCTTTGACCAAAAATCCCAAGTACTTTACAAACGCAGTCCATTTCAGATTTTGGTAGAATCAATTCAACTTTAACCATTATTTTGAGGAAAATATGACCTCTGCGACAGAAACAAAACGCGACCCTAAATTGGACAGAATCCGTAACATCGGAATCTCTGCACACATTGACTCTGGAAAGACAACTCTTACCGAACGTATTTTATTTTATACGAACAAAATCCATGCCATCCACGAAGTTCGTGGAAAAGACGGTGTGGGTGCTACCATGGACAGTATGGATCTCGAGAGAGAAAGAGGGATCACAATCCAATCAGCAGCAACTTATGCTACCTGGAAAGACATCTCTATCAACATCATCGATACTCCGGGCCACGTTGACTTTACAATCGAAGTAGAACGTTCCCTTCGTGTCCTTGACTCTGCGATTATGGTTCTTTGTGGAGTTGCGGGTGTTCAGTCGCAATCCATCACTGTAGACCGTCAGATGAAACGTTACAATGTTCCACGTGTTGCTTTTATTAATAAACTAGACCGTACAGGTGCTAACCCTTGGAGAGTGATCGAACAACTTCGTGAAAAACTCCATTTGAATGCACATGCTGTGCAACTTCCAATCGGTTTGGAAAATGATCTGAAAGGGATTGTTGACCTTGTCGAAATGAAAGCTTATTACTTTGAAGGTCCAAACGGTCAAGATATCAAAATCACTGATATCCCTGATGAATTAAAAGACCAAGCGAACGAAAAACGTGAAGCTCTTCTTGATGCAGTATCTCTTTTCAGTGATGAACTCACAGAAGAGTTGTTAGAAGGAACTCCTTCGGAAGCACGAGTGAAAGAAGCGATTCGTCGCGGTGTTCTTGCTCTTAAATTTGTTCCAGTATTTATGGGTTCTGCCTTCAAAAACAAAGGGGTTCAAAGACTTCTTGATGGAGTTGCGGATTACCTTGCATCTCCTTATGATGTTGATAACAAAGCAAAAGAAATCGGAAACGAAGAAAACGAATTCAGCTTAGAATCAGATCCAGAAAAACCATTAGTTTGTCTCGCATTCAAACTTGAAGACGGTCGATATGGTCAGTTAACTTATGTTCGCGTTTACCAAGGTAGACTCGAAAAAGGTATGACCATCTACAATTCTTCTAACAACAAACGCCATAACATTGGACGTCTTGTTCGTATGCACTCAAACGATATGGAAGATATTGCGAAAGCAGAAGCAGGAGATATCGTAGCTCTATTCGGTATTGATTGTGCTTCCGGAGATACGTTCACTGATGGAAAAGCAAAAGTGACTATGGAGTCCATGTTTGTTCCAAATCCCGTGATCTCTCTTACTATCGAATGTAAAGAATCAAAACAACTTCCAAACCTTGCGAAAGCTCTCAACCGTTTCACTAAGGAAGACCCAACCTTCCAAACAGAAATAGATAAAGAGTCCGGTCAAACCATCATCAAAGGGATGGGGGAACTTCACTTAGAAGTATACATCGAACGTATGAAACGTGAATACGGTGTAGATCTTGTGACTGGAGCACCGCAAGTTGCGTATCGTGAAACCATTACTAAATCCGCTGAATTTGATTATACCCACAAAAAACAAACAGGTGGTCAAGGTCAGTTCTCTCGTGTGGCTGGTTTTATCGAACCAATCCCACAAGAAGAAGGAAAGAATTACGAATTCGTAGATAAAATCGTAGGTGGATCCATCCCTCGCGAATACATCGGATCTTGTGATAAGGGTTTTCGTTCTTGTTTAGAAAGAGGATCTCTCATTGGATTCCCTATCATTGGAGTTCGTTGTGTCATCAATGACGGTGCTTACCATGATGTGGATTCATCAGATATGGCCTTCCAAATTGGTGCTCGTTATGGTTTCCGCCAAGGATTCTCAAAAGCAGCTCCTATCATTCTCGAACCAATCATGAGAGTGGAAGTAGAAGGTCCTACGGAGTTCCAAGGAGCCATCCTTGCCTCAGTAAACCAAAGACGTGGTATGATCTTAAACACAACTGAAGAAAACGGTTATGCAAAGATCGAAGCAGAAGTTCCTCTTGCTGACATGTTTGGTTACTCGACGGTCCTTCGTTCCTCTACACAAGGAAAAGCTGAGTTTGCTATGGAATTCTCCAAGTATGCTCCTGTTCCAAGAAACGTAGCAGACGAACTGATGAAAAAATACAAAGTCAACAAGACAGAAGAAGAATAATCATTCTTCTTCCAGTCAGTTCGATTTAGGAAAAGGCGGGTTCTCCCGCCTTTTTTATTGCCCTCTCTCTGCCAGGTGTCGATACATTTAGAAGGGATACCGGATGTACAGATTGCAATTCATTCTAATTTTTTTGGGTTACTTTCTCCTATTCCCTATTTTCTCAAAACAAACCTCAAAAACAGAAGTTCCTTCCTCTTACCGAGTGACCAAAGGAGATTCCTGGTTTGGAATTGCAAAAAAATTCAAAATTTCACCTGAAACCTTAGCCAAGTTAAATGGCCGAACCACAAAAGAAAATTTATACGAAAGAGAAGTTTTACGAATTCCCAAAGGGGAAGAAAAAGTTTCTGTTTCCGCTGAATCCGTTTTGAAAGAAATACCAACTTATCCTTTGGTCCAAAGAGAAAAGGTGGTTAAAAAATTTTCTGAGCTCACTTATGATCCACATAAAGGAATTCAATTCCAACGTGGTGTATCTTCACTCGTTCGTGCAAGTCTTCCCGGCAAAGTGGTGCATGTGGATTATATGGATGGGTATGATAACTTTGTGATTTTAGAACACCAGAACGGATTATATTCTGTCTATGGGAACTTGGAAAGAATCCAAGTCACAGAAGGCCAACAGGTAAAACCCAAAGACCGCTTGGGAATTTTAGTAAAAGACAAGGGTCTCTACTTCCAAATGAACAGGCAAAAACTCAGCTTAAATCCAGAAAAAATCTTGGAGAGGGGCATCTAATGGTAAACTCCATCCTCTTCCAATCTGGTACCGTCTATCGGAATGGAAAATTAGAAACAAAAGACCTGCTCGTTGATGGCGAAAAAATTTCCGCTATCGAAGAAAACATACCAACTAACGGAAATGCGGTGACAATTTCCTTAAAAGGAAAAAAACTGTATCCCGGATTTATCAATTCCCATGACCACTTACTTGCAAGTTATCTTCCAAAAGTGGGAGGTACAGAAAAACACCAGTCTTGGTTGTCTTATGACAATCTCTACAAAAGTTCAGGAGTTTTTGCAGAACGCCAACAAGTAGATCCAGAAATCTTATATTATCTTGGAGCTTATAAAAATCTTTTTGCGGGTGTCACCACTGTATTTGATCATATTCCCCATCATGTACAAAATTCGTTCCGAGGAATTTTACCAGTAAAACTGATTTCCGAATATACTCTCGCACACTCTGTGGGAAATTATAGTTTGGGTTGGGGTGAGGGAGTGGCTTTAGAATACCGAATGGCAGAACATGCGGGACTTCCTTTTGTGACTCATCTTGCAGAAGGAATTGACGATGATTCCAAACAATCACTTCGGCTTTTAGAAAAAATGGATGCTTTAGGCGAACACTCTGTACTTGTACATTGTTTGCCTTTTGGACAAAAAGAAGTCGAAAAAATTTTGGAAAAGGGAGCGTCTGTCGTTTGGTGCCCTACTTCTAACCTTCATATCTTTGGTAAAACAACCAATATCAAACTCTTTTTGGATATGGGAGTTAATGTATGTTTGGGGACAGATTATTCACCCAGCGGATCTTTACATTTACTGGAAGAATTAAAAACAGCTAAATCTATCTACTTCGGTTTGTATGGGGAAGAGTTAGAAGAATCAACTCTTTTGAAAATGGTCACAGAAAATCCAAGAAAAGCATTTAGATTAGGAAATCCTAATGCATTGATGCCAGGTCTTTCTGCAGATTTACTTATAGTAAACGACGATAAAAATACAAAAGATATCAATGTATCAGATCTTTCCTGGAAACACATTGATTTAGTTGTGATTGATGGGTATCCAATTTATGGGTCATTAGAATACAAGTCACTCTTTGTTCATTTCGGTTTAGAAACAGAAGAATTTTCCATTGAAGGTAAAACCAAGTTGGTTGCTGGTTCACCAAAAAAACTCTTGAAACAAGTTTCTGACAGTGTCGGTTACAAAAAGAGTTTGGCTTTTTTACCTAATTTTTGAAAATGAAGCGCAAGCGAGGCATGAGTTGTCAGGTCCCATAGTACGTAATTACAAAGGAGGTTCCATCGTCTACTTCGAGAAAGACAAGGCGGAGGATATCTTTGTACTACAAAAAGGTCGTGTTGTACTAACTTACACGAATATCAACGGTGTGGAGCTGAAAGAGGATGTAAAACTCGGTGAGTTTTTCGGAGTTAAGAGTGCCATCGGTCGTTACCCCAGAGAGGAAACGGCACAAGTCATTGGAGCCGCTACAGTTCTTGTCTTCAAAGTCCCCGAATTCGAGAAATTTGTATCAGACAAAACCCATTTAATCATCAAAATGCTAAAGGTGTTCTCAAGCCAACTCCGGCAAGTCCACCGCCAAGTTAGGGAAATCCTCGGACAAGGGGAAGCAAAGAACCCTGCATTCGAACTAATGAACGTGGCCGAAGTTTTTTATAAAAATGGGAACTTTGAACATGCGGCTTACGCTTTTGAGAAGTATTTACAACACTACCCGGACGGAATGTACGTAGACAGAGCCAGACAACTTGTGGATTTAGCTCGCAAAAAAACTCCCTTCCCGCTCACCATACAAGAGTTAGTGTATAAACCGGAGCCTGGGGCACAATCTGGTAAACTGCAAGAGATGTTAAAAACGATGGCAGTTCCAACGCAAAACTCCACCTCAAGCGTAGATCCAAACTCCATCCTTTCCCAATACGACAAAGCATCTACTTTAATGAATGCAGGAAAGTATGCAGACGCAATCGACCTGTTTAAACTCGTTTCAGAAAGAACAGATTCTGTTACCCAAGAAGAGGAACAATTTGTCGAAAATTCTTTATTTTATATGGGTAAGTCAAGTTTCAAAGCAAAAGACTATCCTAGTGCCATAACACATTTCTCTAATTTTATTAAAAAATATCCCAAAGGTCTTTTGCTCAAAGAAAATTTGTATCACCTAGCACTTGCTACAGAAGCATCCGGTGATAAAGAAAAATCCAAACAATTATTCCAAAAGGTTACTCAAATGCCACCTTTGGATGATAGTATCTCTGAAGATGCTAAATCCAAACTCAAAGGAGGCAAATAGTGAACGACCAAATGTTGGAAGCCATGTTTGGAAAGTTTGGAAAAGTATTCCAGCCAAACGAAGTATTGTTTTGTGAATATGAGCCAGGAAACGACTTTTACCTAATCAAAGAAGGGAAAGTCAAAATTACAAAAACCATTGGAACAAGTATCAAAACCTTAGATGTTTTAGAATCGGGTGATATCTTGGGAGAAATGGCAATTTTAGAAGAACAACCACGTTCTGCCACAGCCATTGCTGTCACGGAAGTGAAAGCACTCAATTTTAACCGCGCCAATTTTGAAATGCTTATGACCAAAAACCCGGCATTAGCAATGAAACTCCTTCATATTTTTTCCTTTCGTATTTATGACCAAAAACGACGCTTGATGATCCTACTTATGGATGATATTATTGGTAAAGTTTGCGACGTCTTTGTTATGTTATACGAAAAACAGTATAACAACGATGTATATAATGAAATTATCCTTTCTGCTACTGTAGACGACATTGCCAATTGGTGCGCCCAACCTGTGGGAGAAGTCCAAAAGGTGCTAATGCAGTATGTAAAAACAGGGAAACTTGATCTCTATCCGGATAAAATTGTTATTCACAATATCTCCGATTTCCAAAGGATAGTGAATCAGAAACGTAAACCAACGTAAAAGCTCCCATAGCTCAGGTGGATAGAGCACTAGTTTCCTAAACTGGGGACACAGGTTCGAATCCTGTTGGGGGCATAAGATATGGCGGAACTACCAGGAACCCTACTTTATTATTTAAAACGGTCTACAGAATTTCTGGAGAAAAAGGAAATTCCAAACCCACGTGTGGACGCAGAATGGCTACTTTCGGATCTACTCGGCCTTCCTCGAATCAAACTGTATGCACAGTTTGAGATGCCTCTCGGCCAAAAAGAAATTGATCTGTACAGAGAACGAATTCTCGAACGGAGCAAAAGAAAACCCGTTGCATACATCACTGGCAAAAAAGGATTTCATAAATTTGAATACCTAGTTTCTGAAGATGTCCTCATCCCAAGACCAGAAACAGAAGAACTTGTGGATTACCTCTGGAAAGCAAAAGAACAATTACCAAAAAACGAAAGCGGCGAAATCCAAATCTGGGATTTATGTTCTGGGAGTGGTTGCATTGGTTTAAGCCTTGCCCAACTTATAGAATCTAGTGTGGTGACTCTCTCTGATTTTTCAGAAAAAGCAATCGAAGTGAGTAAACAAAATGCAGAGAAATACAACCTAACAGACAGAACACATTTTTTTGTTTCTGATTTGGATTTGTCTCTTCCTAAAGAATTACAATTTGATTTGATTGTTTCCAATCCCCCTTATATCCCGGAATCAGAAAAACCAGAGATTATGCCAGATGTTTTAGAGTATGAACCTCACTTGGCCCTCTTTGTGTCGGACTTTAAAGAATTCCACAAACGATTGTTAACTGCAATGAAGTCTAAATTAAAACCTGGTGGTAAGTTGATGATGGAAACTCACCCTTTGTATATGGATAAGTTGGAATCACTGGCAGAGGAACTAGGGTTTCTTTCGCGTATGAGAATTTTAGACAGTTCCAAAAAGGAACGTTTCTTTTTTGCCGAAGCCCCTTCTCTGTCTTAAAAATATATTTTTCATTGCCTAGCAATTTGTACGGCTGACTGGATTTTAAAAAGAAGCAGGTATAAATCTTTTTCGTTCGTATCACTTAAATCCTTTCGGAACACCTCGTCTGCAGAGGCAATGATGGGGAGACCTTTTTCCCAAATCTCTTTTCCTTTTTTGGTAAACCGCAAACGATACAACCGTTTGTCCGTTGCGGAAACTTCTCGTTTCACCCATGTTTTTTTGACCCAACCATCCACAAGCCGAGATATTGTCGTTTTGTCTTTTACGAGTCGGTCGCTTAAGTCCTTCTGGCTCATAGTTTCAGATTCTACCAAAGGAAGAAGCTGCATCCACTCATCAAACTGCATCCCGATTCCTTTTTTTGCAAATTCATACGCGAGATAGCGCCGCATTAGAAGCAGGGTTTCACTCATATAAATTCCCAAATAGTTAGAGATTCCTTTCACAATTCCAGTTATCGCATTTTATTTGGATCCTTCAAGTCTTTTTTAGTTGCAAAAAGCAACTATATAGTTGTATTGTGCAACTAAAGTAATTTCGATCCAAAATTTCCTGGAGGTGGAGAGTATGAGTTGGACATACCAAACAATAGAAAGAGAGGGTTTTGCTCTCCAAGTGGCAAAAAATAGAACAGAAGGACCGCATCTATTTTGGATCGGCAGCTCTTTGTATTATCCTCGTGTGATCCCAAAACAAATGGCAGACCAATACCAAATCACAATCGTCGACCAAAGAGGGTTTGCCAAACGAACCAAGTCGAAGCCTGACACAAAAGTTGATTATGATTTAGAAAAACTACTCGAGGATTTTGCTTTCATTCAATCAGAACTCAAAATCCCCACTTGTCCGGTGATTGGCCATTCGGGTCATGGGTATATGGCTCTAGCTTATGCGGCTAAATTTCCAAACAGGGTATCAAAACTTTGTATGGTTTCTACAGGGCCGAGTCATGGGAGTCATATGTTAGAGGCAGAGGATTACTTCCAAAAAAATGCATCTGACTTACGTAAGTCGGCGCATACCGCAAACCAGATTCGGTTCCAAAAGAATATAGAAGAATCACCTGCAGATTTTTTTATTCATTTCTGTGTGAGCCAAGAAGCCAAAGGTTTTTACGAAATTCCTTTTCCATCCCGTAAGTTTTGGGAAGGTATCCACACAAACAAATTAGGTTTTGATTATCTTTTTGGAGAAGTGTTTCGGGACATTGATGTTTCCGAATATTTAAATGAAGTTTCGGTTCCTGTATGGATCTCTATGGGAAAGGAAGACTTCCAAGTTGCACCTTATTACACTTGGGAATCGATATTAAAAAAGTTTCCCCAAGTAAAAATGACTGTGATCGAGAAAAGTAGCCACTTACCTTTTTTAGAAAGACCAGATGAATTTTTAAAACAGTTTAAAAACTGGTTGGACAGTAAGTAACAAAAAAACCCGCTCCCTTTCGGTAAGCGGGTCTTTTCCACAAATCATGTAGAGTGCATTAACCAAGCATGTCTTTAACTTCGTTTCTTTCTTCTTTCAATTCGTTGTGAGTGATATCAAATTTTTCCTTACCAAAAGCATTGATTTCTAGACCGGTTACGATCTCTAATTTTTTGCCATCAGACTTAAGTGGGTATCCAAAGATAAGACCTTTGTCTACACCATACTCTCCATTCGAGTGGCAAGCAGCACTGAACCAGTCACCTGCTTTTGTAGGAGTCACAATGTTATGCACTGTGTCGACAACTGCATTTGCTGCAGAAGCCGCAGAAGAAGCACCGCGAGCGGCAATGATGGCAGCTCCCCGTTTTTGTACGGTAGAGATAAAATCACCTTTCAACCAGTCATGGTCACTGATCACATCAGTAGCAATTTTTCCGTTGATTTTAGCATTGTAAAAGTCTGGGTATTGAGTGGCAGAGTGGTTTCCCCAAATCGCAACATTGGAAACATCTTTTACAAGAACTCCCGCTTTTTGAGCCAATTGTGTTTTAGCACGGTTTTCATCAAGACCTGTCATCGCAAACCATCTGTCAGACGGAACACCTTTTGCATTGTTCATTGCAATGAGAGCATTTGTATTACAAGGGTTACCAACAACAAGAACTCTTACATCACTAGCAGCATTCTTTTCGATTGCTTTCCCTTGTGTTGTAAAAATCCCACCGTTGATTTTGAGTAGATCCCCTCTTTCCATTCCTGCTTTTCTAGGAACAGAACCAACAAGCAGAGCCCAGTTGATGTCACGGAACGCCTCATCAATGTTAGAAGAAACAGATACTTTTTCCAAAAGAGGAAATGCACAGTCGTCTAATTCCATAATGACACCTTTTGCAGCAGGAAGTGCTTGTTCCAGTTCTAACAATTGGAGTTCCACTGCAGTGTCAGGTCCAAACATTTGTCCTGAAGCGATACGAAATAGTAGTGCGTATCCGATTTGTCCGGCAGCACCAGTAACAGCAACTTTTACTTTTTTGCTCATATAAATTTTCCTTTTTAGTTTATAATCTATTATTGTTTTAATTCTTTTTGGATGATCTCATCGAAGTTTTCGAAAGGTAATGCTCCCGAAACAAAGATCCCATTGATAAAGAATGCAGGAGTTCCGCTCACACCTACTTTTTGTCCGTCTTGAATATCGGCATCAATCTCTGCTTTAAGACTTACTGCATTTTTCATACAAGCCTGGTATTTGTCTTTGGGGATACCCGCTTTGACAATGAGAGCATCTACATTGGATTTTCCTAAGTTCCCGCTGTTTTCAAAAAACAGATTGAACACATCCCAATACTTTCCTTCTGTTATGGAACAATTGGCAGCCATATGAGCATACATTGCATCTTGGTGGAAAGGAAGTGGGAAATCGCGGAAAACCCAGCGGATTTGTCCTTTGTATTTTTCGCGAAGTTTTTGGTTCACATCTTGGCTTCTTTTGCAGAATGGACATTCAAAATCAGAGAATTCTACAATGGTGATTTTTGCGTCTTTCGGACCAATGGATGGGTTATTTTTTTCTTCCACCGTAACTCTCACTGCAGCCGGTTCTTTAATCAAAAACTCAACTGGGTATTTAGTAACGATATCGCGATAAACCGTGCGGCTGTGTTCTTGTTCTTGTTGGTTTTTTAAAAAACCTATAATTTTGTCTTTTGTCTCGTTTAAAGATTTTCCACCTAACTGAGCTTTATTGGACATATAAACATTCAATATATCTTCTTCTGATGGTTCTCTCGGAGTAAACCCTTGGGTTAATACTTCCGATGGTTTGATATTTTTGTCTTTGGCAACTAGTTCAAAGAGTTTGTCCTGAGCAAATTCACCCAGTGTGTTTTTGATAAGACCCTTGTATTCCGATTGAAATTTAGAATAAGCAATAGGAGAAGTTTCTTTCACATCGCTAAGGTCATATTTTTTTCCGCCGATACTGACAGCATCTTGGGTAATGTATTCCCGAACAAAAGAAGGAACACTGACGATAAAGAGAAGGGCGAAAACGAGGTTAGTCGCTAGGACGATTTTGGAGATGGGGTTTTCCATCCACTTTTTAAAAATATTTTCCATCCCTGCCAGGTTCCCGGCCATAAAGCGGGCAATCAAACGGAAAAAACTGAAAAAAATAATCGTTTTTCGCTAAAGCCTACCACGAAATATCCGAAAATCTGAGTGAGGGAAAAGGATATTTTTTCTCAAGAGAGCTGATCCTGAACACGGAGGTTTGGGAAAAATGAACACAATTAATATTCAAGGAAACTCGCACGTTTCGGTCCCCCCCACGATTCCCACCCAAACTGGGAAACAATCGGAGGAAGGAAAGGAATCCCTTCCAGAAAAGTCGCTTCACTTACGTACTACCAAAAAAGTGGAGTCGGAAAACGAATCTAAGTTAAAACCAGAAGATTTGGTTTTAAAACCAACACCTGCTTCTCTGGAAGAAAAACTAAACCAAATCATTTCTCCAGAGGAAGTGAAAGACTTACTTTCATTAGTGACGCGAACTCCCCTACCGTCCCCAAAAAGTCATAAGGTAGATACGAAAAGGTAAGTTTGTTCCTTAGCATTGCCATTCTTGACAGCTTCCTCCTAGTTCTTAGCGGAGTTTTGACCATTTCCGTTTTGGGACTAGGACTTGTTGTGTACAACCAGTTCATCCACCCAGTAATTTCTAGAAAAGAGTCAGACCGCTTTATCCCCGTCCAAACCGGAGACAAATACGATCTGGTTGTGGACGAACTTAGCCGGTTTGCTACCTTCCAAATTGGCTGTAAAACCGGGCAACTTGCTACTCGTTGTAATGCGATCTCAGAAGACCACCTGATCTTCCAATTCAAAAAAAGTCGTGATAGCGAAGACTATACGATTACGGTTTTAAAAAACGGACCCACTTTCTACAAACCACCACGTATGGAACATTATGGAAAGATGGAATCCAAAGAAAGTTTTGAATCCTATGAAATCATAGGACATCCGGCAGAATTTCGTATCTCTGATAAAATTGCAAAAGAGCGGATGGTAAACTATATTGAAGTTTCTCTCACCTCTTCTTTTTACTTCAATAGGTCTGGAAAAGAACGAATGAAATTTACCTTTGAAGTCGGAAAAATCCAACCGGGGATCAACAGAAAGGCAAGGTTTCGCGGTGATGTTTATGGATTCGGAAAAGAAGAAGGATCAGAAGAAGACTAAATTATTTTGTTTGGATGCGAACCCCAAGTCCATCCGGTTTAACACGTTTGAAAGAATACGCAATCTTTGCTATACCCATTATCTGCGATATTTTTTCTTCTAAATCAGCCTGTTTGCTTTTGACTGATTTTCGTTCTAAAAACACAAGTAAACTTGGTCCAGAACCAGACAAACAATAACCAATCCCACTTTCCGTAAATGTTTCAGCCAAAGGAAATAAGGGAGAAGACTTGGGAATACGGTAGGGAGTGTGCATTTTATCTTCCAATCCTACGAGTAAGTCACCAAACTTACGTTTGTCTAAAAAATGCATCCACGCCCCAATGCGTGACAAATTAAAAATTACATCGGCTGTGGCATAGGTTTTCGGAAGTGCTTTCCTTGATTCCTCAGTGGACACATGAAACTCCGGTGTGAGAACAAAAATAGCCACAGAAGAAGGAAACTTTTTACGAAAATAACGCAAACGCTCACCAAACGTAGAATAGGCGAAAACAAAGCCACCCAAATAGGCAGGTAACGTATTGTCAGGATGGCCTTCAAATTCTGCCAAATACTGTGTGAAGTCTGGTTCTGTTGGTAGAGTTGCCGGTTCTAAACGTTTGTGCACTTCTCTTGCCAAAGAAAGCCCTGCTACAATCGCCGAAGCACTAGACCCAAGCCCACCTTTTAAAGGCAAAGACAAACTCATCTTACAGTGGTAAGGTGGTGGAGTTGTATTCGGTAAAAACTTTTTAAAATAGGATAAATAAGACTGATAAACCAAATCTTCTTTTTCTGAAAACGGTAATGGTTTACCGTTTTTGAGTTCTGTGATTGATTTGGTAATTTCTTTGGAAAAACTAAATTCAAATTCATTACGAAGATCAAGAGCAAGACCCATAAGGTCAAAACCAGGTCCCAAGTTGGCGGAAGTTCCGGGCACTTGGATCAAAATCTTAGGAAGGCGAATCATCGTTTCGCCCAGGCTCTAAGACTGGTTTCCAAAATCAACCTCTCTTTCTTGCAAAGAATTGTTCTACCACATGAAGCCCACCGAGAACCACCGCAGGAATTCCCTGGCCAGGATAGACAGTATCTCCCGTGAGAAGAAAGTCTGGATCTTCCGAACGGTTACTGATCATTCGGAAAGGATTAAAAAAATAGGAACTGGGGATCCCGCCCACTCTTCCCCATTTCCGACCAGTCCAAGTTTGCCATGTAACAGGCGTTGCAGAATGTTGGAACTGAATCTTGTCTTTTTGAAACCAAAAAAACTCCTCCTCCAAAGTTTGTAAAAGGATGGATTCTAATTCTTTCTTTTTTTTCTGATACGATCCATCACGAACCCATAACTCTGGATTTTCGATATGAGTTGAAAGCGATAGGATCCGAATACCGTTTGGCGAACGAATGGGATCTTCGGGATGAGATAGAGAAAGGAAAATGGAATTTCCACCACCATAAGGTAATGTTTTCTTCAGATGGATTTGATGATGTAAACATTCCGATCGGATAGATTCCTCCGAAGGATCTGTTTGGATAGCGATACCCAAAGTAAAGGCACCCCAAATTCCTTTTTCCATTTTTTTGACTTTGGTTTTTAGTTTAGGTAGGTCTTCCGTGATTTCAGTGAGATTCCAAACGGGAAGATTCGAGACCACCACTTTACCCAAAAAACGAAACTGTTCTCTATTTTTGGTTTGGATTTCCCAAAGATTTTTTTTTCCTCCTTCTGACTCTGCCACTTTATTAATTTGAATAACATTTTGTTTGTAAAGAATCCTTCCTCCCTTTGTTTCTATTTTCTTAAGTAGAGAATGTGAAAGCGAGACCATTCCCCCTTCTACCACATAATTTTGTAATTGTGGATAAGTGAGTCCAGCGGCCGCCATCACAAAGGGGGCAGTTTTTGTGGTAGTTTGGTTGGTAATGAGAAGTTGTTCGTCTAAGAACCGAATCCACTCTTTGTTTTGAATAAGTCTGAAAACTTGCAGGACAAAACGTACGGACACAAAGGAAAATACAAAAGGAATCAAATCACGAAATTGAAACTGTAAAATTGTTTTTCCTAGATCAGAAAGATTTTGGAAGGGAAAAAATTTGTATCTTGCAGATAAACTCCAAAGCGAATCCGATAGGAAATAACAAAGTTTCCAAAACAATTCCATTCGGAACCCTCCGCCAAATACACGTTTCACTTCCATAATCCACTGCGAACGGTCTTTGTATCTTTCGATCGTTTTGCCATCCATATGAACCACAAGAGAACGGTCCAAAGGGAAAACTGGGAATTGGATTTGAAATTCTTTGCAAAGTTTATCTAAAGGAAGGCCCGGTTCAAAACCAACAAGAGTTGTTGCCCCTGATTCAAATACAAAGCCATTCTTTTGGAAACTAGAAGCACATCCACCAGGAGAGGTGCCTTTTTCTAAAATCAAAACTCGTTTGCCTTTTTCAGAAAATGATAGAGCGGCACTGAGAGCGCCAAGTCCTGATCCGACAACCACCACATCCCAAATCGTATCCATCCTCCTGTAGACAGGCTTTCTAACGAGGATGGATAAAATTTAAAAAGAACCCTTCATTCCGACCAAAGTTTTTTTAAATCACTGGCAATGTTCTTTTGCATCGCTTCGTTTGTTCCACCACCAATGCTAAGTAAAATGGCATCTCTATGCAAACGTTCCACAGGATATTCCCGGCAATACCCATACCCACCTAAAACCTGAATGGCATTCCTTGAAACACGTTCCGCCATTTGAGTTGCCACAAGTTTTGCGGATGCTGCACCAAGTGAGTTACGTACATCGGGTCCAAGTTCACTTGCCACATGATAAACGAGAGCTCGTGCCGCTTGGTAATCAGCATAAGACTCAGCAACCATCCTTTGGATTTGACCAAACTCCATCAGTTTTTTACCAAAGGCTTCTCTATGACGAATGGTATAATCACACATGATATCGATACAACGACGAGCAATTCCAAGTGATTGAGCCGCAAGTGTTACCCTTTCAATTTCTAAATTGCGCATCATATGAGTGACAGCACCATTCTCTACGCCGAGCAAATTCTCTTCTGGAACTTCCATATCTTCGAAAACAAGTTGAGTAGTGGGTGAAGAACGCATCCCCATTTTTTCTTCTTTTTTTCCTACCGAAAAACCTTTGTAAGACGACTCGATTACAAAGGAGGTCATCTTTTTTCCATTTTTTTCTAACTTAGTATAAAGAACAAAAACTTGTCCGATGGATCCGTTGGTAATGTATTGTTTGACACCGTTGATGATATAACGATCTCCCTTCTTCACTGCATGAGTTGTCATTCCAAGAACATCGGTTCCCGCACCAGGTTCCGTCATTCCCATACCGCCAATCCATTCCCCAGTAATTACCTTACTTAAATAACGAGCCCGCTGCGAAGGGTTAGAACTATAGAAAAAATTATTCACAAATAAAACTTCGTGAGCTAAGTAAGAAAGAGTAAACCCAGGATCAAATCTTGACATTTCTTCGTGGATGATGACAGAGGCAAGTGGATCCAGTCCATGACCTCCATCGGCCTCAGGAACAGTGATTCCAAAAATTCCAAGTTCCGAACCGAGCCGTTTGAAAAGCATCGTATTGAATGTTTCTTTTTCATCATTTTCCTTTGCTTGTTCATCCATTTCTCGTTCTGCAAATGATGCCACGGATTCTCTTAGTGCCAAATGGTCTTCTGTTGGATTGAATAAATCTAGTGATGATTTTTTTGTCGATAACGTACTCATGCGATAATTTTTCCGTACTTTTCCTGAGCCTGTAAACGAAAAAACCATGGCAGATTGCGACCCAAATATTGAATTCGCTACAAAAACGAACAATTTTTCATATCTTAGAAATTCCTTGTAGAAAGAAGTTTTAATTATACACTAACGAAAGTTATTTTAGACATATGAAGTGACACAACTTACAATAAGATAAAACAAAAACTACATCCACCAACAGAATAACTACTTACAACTAGTGATTATCCTATGAGGAAATACCTATGTAATAAAAAGTAATAATCAAATACGGGAATCGATTTACATTTTTATCATTCTATACAAACATCACCATAACAAATGAAATATCTTTCGTCAAATCAATCGAAATTACAATGAGCACTAACGATACAAACATAGTACCCAGAGAAAAGCTCGCCAAATTTGAGTTAACTGAAGAGTCCCTAAATAGTTTCCGCAAAAATAAAAACATTCCACTTGATCTCTACAATAAAGACGGACAAATCCTAATCCATAAAAAAAGGAACCCTACAGAAGCGGATTTTGGTAAACTCCTTAAATTCGAAATGCAAGGGTTATACTTTCTTATTTCAGAATTAAAGAAAACCAAAACCAATGGGAATGATAAGGCATTTTTAGAGCCAGGTCGCACGACTAAATTATTTGATCAGGAAAAAACCGCTCGTTTCGCCAAACAGTCACAGGCTCTGATAGAAGACCTCCGCAAAACTTCTTTCTCGTCTGACCAGGCTGTTTTTGTTCAGAACTCAGTGAACGAACTACTCACCGACTTCACAAGTAATCCCGATTTCGAACTTGGTATCTTTAATATTTTAGAAATTCTAGGTGTGGCCGGTGTTTCTGTAGAATCAGAGCTTATGACCAAACGCACTGTCGTTGCCATGGGGATGAAAGTTCGAACAAGAAAGATTGTCAACGAAGGAAAAGAAGAGTCGAATAAAAAAGACCACCTGAGTCTTATGATGGCTAGTTATTTGGCTGATGTCGGATACTCAAGACTCGACATCAAAAACAATCCAAAACTCACAAAAGAAGAGTATGCTGTTGTCCAACAACACCCTATCATCAGTTATTTGATGACCCTACCCGCACCAGAAATTGATTCTCATGTACGCACACTTATTTTAAACCATCACAGACCTTATCGAGGGAATGGAGTGAACAACAACTTTCCAGATCCAAGATCACTCTTTACAAAACTAATGTCTGTTCGTGATAAATACAATAAAGAAGTGGGTAAGGAAAGGATCACTCAAGATATCGAACTCCAACTCCATTTACAAGAAAACAATGTCACATCCTCTAGTTTCGAAGAAGACATTGCCATACTTTCCCTTGCAAGTGAATATGCATCACTCACTTCCAATCAACCTTGGAGACCTGCATTCAAATCATCCACTGCATTAAAAATGATTTTAAATGATTCGTTTTTTTCTTATAGTAACAAAAACATCAGGCATCTGTTAGACTATGTTGGCAGTTCTCTCACGAACAATGAAAACATCGTCAACTTTGGTGACTTTGTCATTACAGCTTCTGTGGATTCAGAAAGACGTGCCCATTTCGATGTTTGTATTGTTCTCGATGTTGGTCGTTACCAAACACGCCCAAAACTCCAAAGAATTTGTAGCATCAATCCTGTTTTCCAAAAGGGAAACAAATTCAAAATTGCTGACTTCGATTTGCATAGTATCAAAATTGACCGTAGAAAGGCTATTATGGACCTTGCATTACAAGCGGGAACCACCAGAGTGATTTATATCATAGACCCAGAATTAAATCCGGCATTACACGAAGCCATTTACAAAATCAACATGGCATCTTAAGCCATGTTTGGTGCATAAAGATTAATCTTTTGTTCTCTTCCAGGTAGTGTCACAGACTCTTTTTTATCCCAACCGACCGGCGAACCTGTTTCCATCCAAACTGCTTCGGAAATCAAAAATGAAACTCCTAGGTCTTTGCAAGCGGATTCAATTCGAGAGGCTGTGTTGACGGTATCACCAATCACCGTGTATTCCATCCTATCTTCCGAACCTATACTTCCGCAAAACACTTCTCCAGTATGGATCCCAATTCCAATTTTAATTTCTTTTAAACCTTCTGCGACTCGTTCTTGATTCCATTGGTCCAATTCGTTTAACATAGACTTTGCGGCAAGAACTGCATTTTTTGAATCTTCTCCTTCAGTTTCCGAAGCTGAAGGTGTTCCAAAAGTTGCCATCACGGCATCCCCAATGAATTTGTCTAAACTTCCCTTGTATTGAAATATCGCTCGCACCATACGACGACGAAATTCTGTTAAGAAAATAGAAAGTTCTTCTGGATCCATTGGTTCCGAAAATTGAGTAAACCCGCGGATATCACTAAAGAGAACTGTTACCTTCTGTCTTTTACCCTTGGCAATCACTTCAGGTTCCGAAACAATTTCAGCTACTAAATCCGGGGAAAAATAACGTGATAATGTGATTTTTTGAGATTCTGCGGAAGCAAATTTAAGTAACATTCTTAGGCTACGAAAAATAGCATAAGAGATAGCAAAAACTAAAATAAGATAAACTGCAGGTTTTGATACAAGTGCATCGGACAGAATGATTTCATTTCCTAAAACATACTGGTGCCAATCATATCCAATCACGGAATGAGAATCAACTAACGTAAACAAGATGAAACCATAATAACTAATCAGAAAACAAACAAAGGAAAAGTTTACGAGAGAAAATCGATATTGGAACAAACAAAGTGACAATGGAAGTAGATAAAAGACAACTAAGGGAGTTTTAACGAGGAAGTTGGGATTTCCTTGTCCTTTCAAAATATACCAATTAAAAATAGTAATGGAGATGAGAAGGTTATCGATAAACAAACTAATGTAATCATATTTTGTTTTCCAATGTCCTTTACTTTTTTTTAAAATTTGAGAATGGACAAAAGTATTGATAAAGTAAAAGGTGATCGCAACAAAGTTGGTTAAGTAACCAAAAACCGAATCGATATTACTCAAATTGGCTATGGCACTCGCCAAAAGAGCCACTCCAATCACATACCGAAACCGAACGGCAAATAATGCGCCCATTTGTTCTTCTTGGAATAAAAGTTCCGACATATAGCGGGGAAACTGGTCTCGGATACAGTAGACAGATCGAATGGCCTTAACAAGGGAATGGAACATAGGCAGGCATTTGATCATGGAAAGATTTATTGGCAAGGGAATTTTCTTTTTGCCAATTTTGAAACCTTACAGTTTCAATGAATGATGTTCCAAAAAGGGTTTTTGTTACCTATCGGAAAACTAATATCCTTCCTTGCTTTGGATGTTCTCTTCTCCCTTTCTGCAAACCTTTCTTTTTTTTCCCTGTATTCGAACGAAAAAATCCGGCCTACTTTGTTTTTCTTTTATTTAAGTTCTGTTTGGGCCCTCTATTTGGCTGATCATTTATGGGACGCCTTCCGAGAAAAAGAACCTCTCTCGGAACGAGCCGCATTTTATTTACAAAAGCGTTTGGTCATTGTTAGTTTGTTTGGGTTCTCATCGTTAGTTTCCCTAATCACTGGTCTTTCTTTTGAGTTCGTTTTTCTTTGGAACCACCTTCCCGTTTTACTTTCCTTTGTTTTGTTTTTGGTTTTAACTGTGACCAAACGTTCCCCAGTTCCCAAAGAAATTTTGGTAGCAGGATTTTACACATGGGGATTGCTTCTCCCCTTTCCTTTGTTTGGCGGTTTTGACCCAATGGTTTGTATTTTTTTTCTCCATGTTTTTGCCAATGTCCTTCTTACCTACAATACTGACCGCGAATTTGACCAATCACAAGGAACCTTTACCTTAATTCAATTTGGGAAACCAAAAACGATACAAATGGCTGTGCTTTGCCTTTGGGGACTGGGGATTTCATTTCTACTATGCATTGGGATTTTTCAAAACCACTCAGGTGAATTTCTGTTGGGGATGGGGCTAACTTATCTCTGGCTTGGGGTTTGTAGTTTGCAAAGGGAAAAAGGCTACGGATTTAAGTCCCTCTGCGAACTTTCCTACCTACCGATGTTTTTACCCCAGATCTTTTTTTTCTTCTCCCTACTTCCTTAAAAATTAGGGTGGGTTTATGTGGTTACTCATCATCCATGCGCTTGCACTTTTCACTTTTGTCCTCCTCTACGCTTTCCGATTTCGAAAATTAGTGCCAAATCCCGAACAAAATATCCTCCTACAAATCCAAGCGGCCACCAAAGACTGGAAATCCACTCACCACTTGGTTCTACTCATCAGTTTTGCCCTCTTTCTCCTCCTCCCACTGACCTTGGGATTTACCTTTTACCTCAAGACTGATGCAAACGTCGTTGTCGTCATCGTTTGGATCATTTGGGCCTACAATTGGAGTAAATACACGTTCTGGAGAGAATAATTTACTTCCCTTATGACTTCGCTCCCGTTTTCTGGTCTTAGGTAATCCACGATAACGGGGTTAAGGAATGAAAATTGTTGTTCTAGTAAAGCAGGTTCCGGATACGGAAACCAATATCAAGGTCGGTGACAAATCGATCAACGAAGCTGGCGTAAAATGGATCATCTCTCCTTATGATGAATTTGCAATCGAAGAGGGAATCAGAATTCGTGAAAAAAGCGGTGGAGAAGTCATCGCAGTGTCCCTCGGTCCAGACCGTGCAGTAGAGGCACTTCGTACTGCCTACGCTATGGGTGTAGACAGAGCCGTTCATGTAAAAGTGGATGACTATGTAACTTTTGATTCTACATACACTTCCGAACTTCTTGCGAATCTCATTAAAGCAGAAAACGCAGATGTAGTCATCGGTGGTCGTCAATCAATCGACACTGACAGCTCACAAGTTGTTGTTCAAATTGCTGAGAGATTAAATGTTCCTCACGTAGCTATGGCCCTCAAACTTGAGTTTGACGGAAACAAAGTAACTGCAACTCGAGAAATCGAAGGTGGAACTGAAGTTGTAGAAACTACAGCTCCTCTAGCAGTGACTGCTCAAAAAGGTTTGAATGAACCAAGATACCCAAGTTTAAAAGGGATCATGTCTGCGAAGAAAAAACCGGTAGATGTAAAAAAACCGGAAGAACTCGGAGCAACAGGATCTAAACTCGAAGTAGTATCTCTTGAACCACCTCCTCCACGTATCGCTGGTCGAAAACTGGAAGCGGCAGATGCACAAGGTTTTGCATCTCAACTTGTAAAAGCTCTTCGCGAAGAAGCGAAGGTCATCTAAGGAGACGAACATGGCTGATGTTTTAGTAGTTGGTGAATTAAAAAACGGCGAACTTAAAAAAATCTCAAAAGAACTAACTTCTGCAGGTCGCAAAATCGCGGACTCCATTGGTGGTAAAGTTCATACAGTAATCATTACTGACAACGTAGATGCGTTTGCCGGTGATTTGAAAGCGGTTGGTGCTGATACAGTCATCGGTGCAAACCTTGGTGAATTTTCTCCTGAAGGATATGCAAATGGAATTTTTGCAATCATCCAAGAGAAAAAACCAGCAGTAGTTCTAATCCCACACTCTGCACAAGGAAAAGAATACTCTGCAAGAGTAGCGATCAAAGCAAACGCTGGTATTGTTGCTGATGCAGTGGGTCTTTCTGTTGACGGTGGAAAAGTAGTAGCAAAGAAACCGATTTACTCTGGAAAAGCGTATGCAAATTTCAAAGTAACTTCTGACATCCAAATCTTTACAGTACGTGCAAACTCCCAAGAAGTAACTCCAAAAGACGGAGCGGGTGCTGTAGAAAAATCTGGAGCTTCCGCTGGCGAAGTAAGAACTAAGTCACTTTCTAAAGATCTTTCTGGTGGAAACAAAGTGCAACTTGCTGATGCTTCTATCATTGTATCTGGCGGACGCGGAATCAAAGGACCTGAAAACTGGCCTATCATCCAAGACCTCGCAGACACACTCGGTGCAGCACTTGGTGCTTCCCGTGCCACTGTAGATGCAGGATGGATTTCTCACTCTCACCAAGTAGGACAAACAGGTAAAACTGTCTCCCCTAACTGTTACATTGCTTGTGGTATCTCCGGAGCCATCCAACACTTAGCAGGTATGGGATCTTCCAAATACATCGTTGCCATCAACAAAGATGGAGATGCTCCTATTTTCAAAGTAGCAACTTACGGTGTGGTAGCTGACCTATTTGAAGTAGTGCCTGCACTTACTTCTGAGTTCAAAAAAGTATTGGGTTAATTCCCAATACGAACATTCGTCCTTTGAGGAATTTCCTTCCAAAATTTTCGATTGTTGTTCTTTTCTTTGTCCAAACGGGTTACCTTTGGGCAGAGGAAGGAAGAGATCGTCTGAATGCCGTCATCGGCAAAATGTATTCTCTCGAAAGTTTTCGAGCCTCAGTCACCATCAACGGTGGACTCACTGGAGTCGTTTCTTTCAAAAGTCCCAACCAACTCCATGTACGTTTCAGCGATGGTAGAATCATTTCTTCTAATGGAAGGATTCTGTGGTTTTACAATCCTGACTCATCGATTGCCGGCAAACAGGACCTAAAAGGTGTTTCTGGCGGACTTGGCGGTCTACTCTCTGGCTATGAAAATGTGTCAGTAAGTGGCAAAACTTTTCGTCTTACTTCTAATACGAAACGATATAATGAAATTATCTTGGTTGTTTCCGATAACGACCTCCCTCGTGTACTCAAAATGAAACGTTCCGACGAAGAAATTA
Source organism: Leptospira terpstrae serovar Hualin str. LT 11-33 = ATCC 700639 (assembly GCF_000332495.1). Classification (NCBI taxonomy): domain Bacteria; kingdom Pseudomonadati; phylum Spirochaetota; class Leptospiria; order Leptospirales; family Leptospiraceae; genus Leptospira; species Leptospira terpstrae. The sequence goes on from NZ_AOGW02000004.1 coordinate 76,403, forward strand.
CTGAAGTGGCTTTCTCAGGAATCGCTACTAATATTGGTCTCGGAACTGGACTATTCAACTTCCAACCACCCACAAGCTCACAAATTGTTGAGAACCCTCTCAACCAAAAGGAGTAATTTGTGACCCCGGTCTCTCGTACAGAAGCACACCGCGTATTTGCCGATTTGTATCGTAAAACTCGTACGCCGGAACACCAACAACTGATTGATGAGGCCATTTTAAAATCGAACGATGTATTTATCCGGATTGATCTGATCCGAAAAGTGGATGAAGACTACGAATCAAAAAACAAACCAAAAAAAGAAGATGGCCGAGACCGTGGTTTGCCAGAGAGAGAACAATTTCGAAGGGAAAATCCAAAGCCGTATGTGACCTCCGCACCGGATCCAAAACCAAAACGATCGAGTGATCTGGTTACTGTTGATAGTGCCAAACAAAAACAAAACCCGGCAAAAAAAAGAGTCATCGAACCAAGGCAAGGTGGTGGTCTTCTTGCGGGTCTTTTTGGTGGTGGTGCTGGAAGCGTAAATAATTCTATCAGTAAATTTGGTAAAGACACGGGAACCATAGACATTGGCCTTTTCGGTAGAAACCCAACCATTTCCAATAATGTGGAAAAACTTTTTCGTGGAATGAAGGAAGATGTACTCATTCCTACCATCCAAGCTTTACGTGTTTCAGAACAGCAAGGTTGGAGGATTTGGACTCCCCTTGTTTACAATATCATCAATAACTTTAATAAATTTTATAATGCCTTTGCATCATTAGATGCATTGATTTTAGATAAAATTTCTGCTGATATCTTTTTGGAACGTTCCTTAAAGATGCAAATGTTTTATGTACGTTTTCTCCAAAGAAACGATGCAAATGACATCATCCTTTCGAATCTTCCTGACATCGTGAAGATGGATGAAAAACTCACTCCAAAACTGAGTAAAATCATGGAAGGTGTGAATTACGCACTCAATTTAGAAAACACAAAACCCAAGTTATCCGAAGCCATTACCGCATTTTATATTGTGGCAAAGAAAAAAATGTTCACTTGGCCAGAGATTGTTGCAGACTTACGTGTTCCTGCCATCCAAGAACATAAATTCCAAGCAGCGCGGGAAATCCAAAAGGAAGTGGAGATCACTGTCGCAAAACTTTCTGACGATATAAACACCAGATCCTTCAAAAAAGAAGAGCTGCAAAATCTTCGGTCTAGGTATTTCTCTATAGATGACAAAGGAAAGATTAGTTTTGATTTTTTGAATGTTGTTGTAGATGATTTTATGGCTCACCACATGCCAGAGTCAGCAAAAAGCCAAACTGTTAAAAATAGTTATAAATCTCAACCTCATCGACTAGTTTATTTATTACTTCGTGATTTACAAACTGTATACATCAACCTTATTGAAGGTTATGTGCGTCTTGGTGACAAAAACCAAAACCAAGAACTCCTCCTTATCCAGCCAGGCCTTTTTCGAAATGAAATTGACCAACTCAATTCTTTAGTTCGAACCATAGACAATTTCAATAAAAAATTTCCAAGTTTCCAATACAGTTTTCAACAGTATGGAATGGACTATAGCACGGGTAATGCGGCCAATGACCAAATCGCGGGAACAATTGTCCAAGCCCTACAAGAGGCTTCTGAATTTTTTGGAAGTTTTGCGGGTAAACTCAATATCATTGTGGAAAACCATTTGATGGCTCAAGTCACCGAATCCAAAGGAAAAACCAATGATAAAATTGCATCGACCAAAGACAAAGTCATTGAAGAAGTAAAAATTGCCCAAAGATTCATCCCTCATTTTGATAAATCTGTAGTCGCTAAAGAAAGAATCAATGGAATGAAGGTAGAGGATGTTTTCATTCAATTCACAAGATACCTTTATAACTACGCAGTCATTTTTAAAGATCCAGCTACCACGTCTAAACTTACGGCACACCGTAAAATCGAACAAGAACTGATCAAATTAAACAAAGAATACGAAAGACTCACCTATTCTACCTTTCATAAAGAAACAGGAAGTAATAGTGAAAATTCTGAATCCTCCGAAAATCAAAATACTTCAGATCCTATTGATCTTTCAGATACAGAAGGAGAATCATGAGAGTCCTTACTGGTTTACAACCCTCAGGTAAACTCCACTTAGGTAATTACTTTTCTGCGATCAAAAAAATCTTGGACTACCAATCTACAGAAGACTTGTTTCTGTTCATTGCAAACCTACATGCTCTCACCACCTTTCGATCTAAAGAAGAATTAAAAGATTTTACTATAGAATGCGCGATCGACTTATTAGCGCTAGGTGTAGATCCCAAAAAATCCGTTTTTTGGGTTCAAAGTGATGTTCCCGAAGTTACAGAGCTCACTTGGTATTTATCACAATCCATCACTGTATCTCAATTACAACTGGCTCATTCCTTTAAAGACAAAGTTGCCAAAGGATTTGTTCCTGGGGCTGGACTTTTTACTTATCCTGTGCTTATGGCCAGTGACATCCTACTTTTTTCAGCAGAAAAAGTCCCCGTTGGAAAAGACCAAAAACAACATTTGGAATTTGCACGAGACATTGCCGAAAGATTCAATGCTCAATTTGGACCGGCTCTTACCATTCCAGAACCAGATATCGATGAAAACACAGCCACAGTTCCTGGAGTGGACGGGGCTAAGATGTCCAAATCTTACAAGAACACAATTGACTTCTTTGGAACGGAAAAAGAGATCAAAAAAAAAGTAATGTCTATTGTGAGTGATTCTCGGGCAGTAGAAGAACCAAAAGACCCAGAAACATCTGTTATCTTCCAAATCCATTCGTTATTTTTATCTGCTGATGAAAAGTCCGCACAAATCGAAAAATACAAAAAAGGTGGGTCTGGATACGGAGATTTAAAAAAAGATCTTTTGGATTCCATCCTAGGTCATTTTGCACCTTACCGGGCCAAAAGAGAAGAACTGACACAAAACATAGATTATGTGCACCAAGTTCTAAAAGAAGGTAAAGAAAAGGCAAAAGCAGTGGCACAGAAAAAAATCGAGGATATCCGAAAAATCTTAGGGATCTATCCTTTTTAATTTCTAAAGAACCAAAGTTCACGATTTTCTACCTAATCCTGTATGAAACAGGAGATCTTTCTTCTCCCTAGAGCTGACTTCAGTTGGTTCTGTTTGGGAATTTGCGGAACTGCCTTCCTTCTAAAACTGGGACTCAAAGTTCCCGGGTTTCACTCGATTCTTATTTTATTCTCACTCCTTTTACTGATTCTCTATTCCTTCCTTCCCAAAACCATACCGCGTAACATCGATAAAAGGCTCTATTTCTCTCTTTCGGCATCGATTCTATTTTTATTATTTGCCAATGTTCATTCGGGCCCTCGCAAGAAAACCATCCATCCCCTCTTTCGTTCTTACTTAGAAACTCAATTGAAACATTCGCCGCTCACAAAATTTGAATCTAGAATTGTTATGGGTTTTGTCACGGGATCCACAAAAGAAATTCCTGGAAATTTCAAAGACATAGCTAAGGAATCAGGAATCCTGCATCTATTTGCAGCCTCGGGTCTCCATTTAGGAATTTTTATTGGTTCCTTACAATGTTTTGGGAACCTCTGTTTTCGAAAAAGGAAATGGATTTCACTTTTACTTTCGTTAGGTGTTGGTTTTCTCTACTTGGTCGCACTAGACTTTCCAGTTTCTTTTTTACGAGCCTATCTCTTTGTTTTTTTATCCCTCGTAGCCTCTCTATTTTATAGAAAGATTGGGCCTTCTGATTTACTTGCAATCTCTTCGGGTTGTATTGCTTTTTTTCTCTTCTATGATTTTTTAAGCATCGGATTTTTATTATCTTTTGGAGCAGTGTATGGTATTTTTTTTCTAAAACCAAGTTTTGACCAAATCCTTCTTCCCAAATCAAAATCTTTTATAAAAGAAAACTTCCACTTAACACTTGCTTGTTCTATCTGCAGTTTCCCGGTTTTAGTTTATTACTTCCGTTCTTTTTCTTTTGGCGGAATTTGGATCAATTTTCTTTTGGTTCCTATGGCAGGAATCCTTCTTCCCACTCTCTACCTTAGTTTCTTTCTCCAATCCCTTGTTCCAAAGTTTTTAATGACCACACTCTCCTCGTGGATTTGGCTTCCCGCTTCTTTTGAATTGTCTATTTTTCTAAAATTATTTCATGAATTAGGAAATATGGGTCGGGGTTATAAAACTTGGGTCAGCACTCCGGTAGAATTTTTCATAGTTTCAATTCTAATAACCATTCTTTTCACCTTTTATCCAAAACTTCGTTTGTTGAAATTTCCCTATATAAAATTTCCTCTCTACATTCTACCAACTTTCTTTTTGATTGTTTCCTATTGTTTCCCAATGCCTAGCTTTCCTTTTTTACAAACCAAAGTCCGAAAAAGAAATCTATCTATTTGGCACGGCGATCATCTGTATTTATTCGGATCTTGTGATTCGAAAGGAATGACTGAGCTCACACCAGGCCTTCCCCCACCAAAATCAATTTCCTTTGAATCGGAATCCTGTCTTAAAGGAATATTAGCCTCAATGAAAAAATACCAAATAACAGATGTTTATTGGCATGGGACAAAAAATTCTCTAAATTGGATTTCAAAATTCAAACTTCCCATAAAATCCAAAGAAACAGAGATTTTAGGTGCGGGTATGAATCCACTATTTTCCATCATTCGATTTGATGGGAATCCTAATGAGGTAGAATGGTTTTTACAACGGTCAAAACAGGCAGACAAGTCCAGAATCAACTCCCGATGGAAGGGAATCCTTCTTTTGGACTTTCCCCCTTGGAAAAAAAAGGAAGCGAAAGAATGGATCCAATACCAAAAACTACTTGGGATTTCTACTGCCTGGAAAATGATACTCGTTGAGGAAACTTTTGAAATCCCCTTACGCGACTATCTCCAACATACAAACCTTCTTTGAAGCCAAAGGGATTCGAGCTCAGAAGAAATTTGGCCAAAACTTCCTTATCGACCAAAACATAGTCAACTTTATCGTAAATTCCACAGAACCTTTGTTAATTGATAAATCTATTGTCCTTGCAGAAATTGGGATTGGTCTTGGTACCTTAACCTACCCCGTCCTTAGTTTAGACAAAAAGACCTATCTTTTCGAAATCGATAATGCCTACATCGAACTGACGAAAGAAGAAATTTTACCAAAGTTTCCAAAGGCCGTTCTCTTGGAAGGAGATGCCTTAGAAAATTTATTCCATATCTATAATGAAAATGTATTTGTATATGGAAATTTGCCTTACCACCTAACTACAGAAATCATTAACACCTTAGTCATTCATTGTAGAAATTTCCAAGGGGGAATTTTTATGGTGCAAAAGGAATTTGCCGAAAGACTTGTAAAAGAAACTTCCTCCTTATCTGTCTTTCTCTCTGCTTTTTGTGAAGTGAAGTATTTAAAAACCGTCCATAAAAACTGTTTTTTTCCCATCCCCAAAATCCATTCCGCTCTCATCTTGCTGAGTCCCAAAAAGGAAACTCCAAACCGGTGGAAACTGAAAACCGACATGGAAGTGGAGCTTTGGTCTCGGATGTTACGTACACTATTTTGGGGAAAACGAAAACAAATCCAAGTAAGCCTCAGAGAATCTCCCTTTTCAGAGGATCCAGAATTTCGGGAAGCTTTGGGCAAGGCCATCCAATCGGCGGGGGTTCCCCCTACGGCCAGACCAGAAGAATTGAACCGAGAACAATTTCTGACTTTGGGTCAACATTTACTTGACTATTTGTCAAAATGATGTCAAATTTATTCCGCCATGTTCGAGAATTTTACACCTCCGCCCATTGTCACCTATGCCATCCCTGTATTCTTCCTTCTCATTGGAATCGAAGTCTACATTGGTTACCGTAAAAATAAAGCCCTCTACAGGCTAAACGATTCCATTGCCGACCTAAGTACGGGAATCATTTCGCAAATTTGGGGCCTCTTCCAGAAGGGAATTGGACTCTTTGCTTATTTCTATATTTACGAACACTTTCGATTTTTTGAATTTGCGATGACAAACCCTTGGGCTTGGATCCTTTGCATCGTGGGCCAAGACTTTTGTTACTACTGGTCACATCGACTTGCCCATGAAGTGAATATCCTTTGGGCAGGACATGTCATCCACCACCACAGTGAAGAATACAATTTGGTAGTGGCTCTGAGACAAACCGGACTCGGAGGAATTGTGACTTGGATCTTCTATGTTCCTTTGGCTCTAGTGGGATTTCATCCTTGGATGTATCTGGCCAGTGGACAAATCAACCTGGTCTACCAATTTTGGGTGCATACCAAAGCGGTAGGGAAAATTGGAAAGATTGGAGAATACATATTATCTACTCCCTCCCACCACAGAGTACACCATGCGATCAATCCTATCTACATTGATAAAAACCATGGCGGAATCTTTATCCTCTTTGACCGGATGTTTGGAACTTTCCGAGAAGAAACAGAACCTTGTGTTTATGGAACAGTCAAACCCCTCCGTAGTTTCAATCCTGTGTATGCCAATTTCCATTATTATTGGGAACTTTTGAAACAGGCCGCGAATGCTCCCTATTTCTTAGATAAAATTCGGGTCTTTTTTAAACCACCCGGATGGTATCCTAGAGAAGGTTCCAAACCAGCTGGATTTTTACCCATCCCGGAAGTGCGTCCAGAGACCTTCCATAAGTATGATCCCAAACCCCAACCAGAAGTGAGAACGTATACTACCACTTGGTTTGTTTTGGTTCTCCTTTTGTCTTTTTCCTTCCTCCTATTTGTGGCAAAGTTCTCTCTCATTTCCCAAGTCCTCGTGACACTTTGGGTGACATTTTCTCTATTAGCAATCAATGCCCTCATTGAAGGAAAGTCCTGGGCGGGTGCGATGGAAATCGGGCGACTTCTCTTTGGTTTTCTAGTGATCGCTTACTTTGATGTAGGTTGGGCTTACTATGCGATAGGAATTGTTTGCCTACTCGTCGCCGGAATCTACCTCTACCGCACGAATGGCCAAAAAACGCAAGTAGTCTAAACCGAAATTACGACGAATTTGCCTAAGCAAATCCCATGGACCTACTAGAATCCTTCTAGTAGGTCTTCTCTCTTCCCACTAAACCCTGTTCTCTAATGATTTTACCAAAAGAAAAACGGATGACCTGAAAACCATTCTCAGTGTTATGTCACATAAATGCCATGAATGGGGCAGATTCCCCGATCGTTCCCCTTGACCGGACGAGGTCCCGTGAGAATTTGGCATTGCACCAGAGTTTTTGAGGCGAAATGAGATGAAGCGAAACCGAAGTTACTATATCATTCTAGTCCTAATCCTGTTTGTAGTGACCTACTCCGCCTTTGCGGCCTACCAGAAGCAAAAAAATGGTCCTGTTTTTTTGGACAACCATGTCTTCCAACGTTACAATGAACAGTGGGGTCTTTGGGTAGACCTAAATGCCGAGAAAAAAAGCCTTCTTGAGAAGGCTTCTGAGTTTGGAATCCTAGCCCAAGAGGTGATGGAGATCAACCAACTGAAAGAATCCGATCTTGGCCGTTTGAAACGCTCCATTTTCTTTCCTTATTCTGCAGAATACATGCGAGGGCTCCAAGAAAAGGAACTCTTTCGCGAAACTGTCGAGTCACCCATTGACCAATTCATTTGGCCAGTACTACCGAATCATAAATCTAGAATTTCTTCCCGGATTGGAAGGCGCTGGAACACCTGGCACACAGGTCTCGACATCGCTATTCCTAAAAATTCCATCGTTCTTGCCGCAGCTGATGGCGTAGTGGAAGAAGCGGGCCGAGGTGGTGACTATGGTCTTGCGGTCAAAATTTACCACCACGACATGAACCACTTCCATACCGTTTACGGACACAACCAAGAGTTACTCGTAAAGCCAGGAGATGTGGTAAGAAAAGGGCAAATCATTGCTTTTTCTGGAAACACTGGAAAGTCGACAGGACCTCATGTTCATTTCGAAGTCCGATTTCATAATGTGTATTTAAATCCTGAAAACTTTCTCACTCCCTACGAAGAAGGAGTTGCCACAAGCATAGTCGGATTTGCAGACTAAGTATTAGTGACTAACCTGACAAAGAACAGTTGGACGGATCAAATTTACGACCGTCTGACTACCATCATACCAGAAAAACCAGGCATTGTTTGTTTTGATTTTGATAACACTCTCATTCGCAACGACTTTGGTGAAAAAATCATGGAAGAACTCCTTCATGAGGGACTAAAGTTTGTGCCAAAAGATTTATCCGATTTTTTTCGCGATAAAGAGCTTTGGAAAGACCATACCGCAATTCAAACAACAGAAAAAGAACGTCTGATTTGGGAAGAGTATTCCTACCAGCTAAAAGAATACGGAATTGAAAGAGGATACCGTTGGACGAGTTTTATTTTCCAAGGTATGAACAAAGAGGAATACTACGAAGTTTCCCGTCGTGCTTGGGAGAGAGTCAATATACTTGATAGAGATTCCGGTGTGTTTCCCCAAGTAGAAATGAAAGACTTAATTGCCTACTTAAACCATCATGATTGGACTGTGTACATTGTGACCGCATCTCCAGAGCCGGGAATTGCTGCCATTGCCCACCTATTTCCCGTTGAGGAATCCAAGGTCATTGGAATGAGACAGGAGTTAGGTGGAGATGGGAAGTTTACTCACCGATTGATTGAACCGTATACTTATGGAGAAGGGAAAGTCAAAGCCATCGAAGAAAGAATCGGAGTTTATCCAGACCTTGCGTTTGGAGATTCTTTTAATGATTATCCTATGCTTTGTCGGGCAACACAAATGGCTGTTGCCATTAACAGAGACAATCCAGAATTTGCCTCTGCCTGTTCTGCAAAAGGAATTTTTATCCAACCCTACTTTACTTACCAACCAGTACCAAGATGAACCGACTTTATTTAGTATCCAATTCAATTGGAAACGATGCCGATATCCCACCACGCACCAAAACCTTGTTAGAGGAAGCGGACTGGATCTTGGGCGAAGAACAAAGAACTACTTCTACATTTTTAAAAAAGTTAGGAATCACAAAACCCTTTGATCTTTTGAATGAACATTCCTCCCGTAAAGATATGGATGAAATCGCTATGAAACTAGCGACCACCAAACGGACCTGTCTGATATCAGATTCAGGAAGCCCTGGCCTGGAAGATCCCGGCAAATGGCTTGTTCCCTTGGCTTGGGAAATGGGTATCGAAGTGAGATCTGCACCTGGCCCCACTGCCCTCATTGCAGCACTCACAAGTTCTGGGTTTGCCACTTCTCCCTTTCTTTTTTTGGGATTTTTACCCAGAGAAGAAAAAGAAAGGGAGAGGACACTCAAACAATACATAGGACTCGGCATAACCATCGCCTTCTATGAGACAGCATACCGGGCCAAACACTGCCTAGAAACCTTAGCAAAAATCCTACCGGGAGACCGCCAAATCTACCTCGCCCTCGGAATCTCGATGGCAAGCGAAACGAGCTATCGTGGTTTGGCCAAAGAAATACACAAAAAGTTTCCCCCTGGCCTAAAACTCCCTCCGGTCTTTGTCATTGAAGAGAAAAAAGAAAGGTCGAAACGTTAGTTTGTTGACAGTACCTCTGTTATATTGGACGCTTGGACAATGGTAAGTAAAGTAGAGCAACCGACTGACGGAATAGACCAATTAATTTCAGAATCTGGCGATTATATAACAGATGTCGTCAAAGAGAATCTGAAACTCATCCGTCATACGAAAGGTTTTTCTTTGGACAAACTCGCAAACCGATGTGGTGTGAGCCGAGCGATGTTATCGCAAATTGAACAAGGGAAGTCCGTTCCCACGATCTCCGTTTTGTGGAAAATTGCAAACGGACTCAATGTTCCCTTTTCAGAACTGCTCAAAGAAAAAAACCAAGATGGAATCCATATCCTCAAAGTAGAAAACTCCAAAGTTCTTTACTCCAATTCCAAAGTCTTTGCCAGTCGCGCCCTTTTCCCTTTTCTTGGAAACCGCAAAACGGAATTCTATGAACTGATACTAAAACCAGGTGGACATGAAGTTGCCGAACCCCACAAAACAGGAACCACAGAAAATCTGGTTGTTGTTTCCGGCAAACTGCGGTTACGCGTTGGTGAAAAAGTTGTAGAACTTGAACCAAAAGATTCTGTATTTTTTAAAGCTGATGTTTCGCATGAGTATTCCAATCCAACAGACCAAGAAACTTTAATGTACTTGGTTATGGATTATACGGACGAAATAGGTTAAGATTGGAATACAGAGAACTCAAAGTCAATCTACCTAAAGAATTATCTGACAGTTTTTACGAACTGTTGGATACACTCCAATGTGCAGGTTATTACGAAATTCTCTTTGATGGGGAAGCACCCAAAGAAAAAGACCAAGGTCTCATCAGAGACAATACAAACATTCGAATCTATTTACAGACTGATGAAATTGATAAAGAACTAAAAATTCTTATTTTTTTAAAGATTCATGCACCGAGCAATTCCAATACGGAATCACGCAATATTGAAACTCGTGATTACGAAGAAGCTTATAAAGAATATTACAAACCATTCTCCATTGGGAAAAAAATTTGGGTGATCCCTACTTGGGAAAAAAATGAACCGGAGACTATCCAACTTTGGAAACCAAATGGCGGAATACCACTCTTTATCAATCCAGGTGTTGCTTTTGGAACAGGTCATCATGAAACCACCAAACTGATATTAGAACATTTGGATGAATTGTATGATAGAGGTAAATTCCCATTTTTATCAGCTTGCGATGTGGGCACAGGTTCAGGTATTCTTTCCATCGGACTTGCGAAATTCGGTGTCTCCAAAATTTTTGCTTTGGATATTGATCCCAATGCAGTGAAGGCCGCTTGGTCCAATTGGACTGAAAATGAATATCCAAAAGGATTTCAATTCAGTGTAGAAGAATCAGGAATTGACAATCCTAAGTTATCCAATACAAAATATGATTTAGCCATTGCCAATATCACTTACGCAGTTTTATCGCAAAACATCCGTCACTTGGCAAAAATCGAAGCCCCTAGAATTATTTTTTCTGGAATCATCACAGACAAAAAAGACCAGTTTCTTGGATTATTACAAAGCCATTTACCAGGAAAACTCCTTTATTCTAAAGAATGGAATGAGTGGTGGGTTTTGGACTGGTTACGTAATTAGTCCTTATTCAAATACTTTATCAGGCTCACCTGGTTACCACGATCATTGTATTCAATTCGATCAAATACAGATTTAGTCATAAGAATTCCTCGGCCATGTTGAATGTGAGCTTCATTCATTTCCTCAATCGATTTTTCCATATGTTTCTTATGATCAAACCCTCTACCTTCATCAGTGATTCGATAGGCCACAAATTCTCTTGTGAAAGAATATTCGATTTTTACCCTCTTTTGACTATATCTTGGATCCTCTTGTCGTTTTTGTAAAAACTCCAAATAATTCCCTTCGATAAGGGCCTTGGATTTTTCATCAAAACTGATGTTTAAATTTCCATGTTCTACCGCATTAATAATAATTTCACGGACAGAAGATCTCACTTCCGTTTGTTCTACATTGGAAAGATACTTAGAAAGTTGAGAGGTAATTTTTTGAGATACAAGTTCAGCATTTCTTAAATAATTATTCATAGAAAGTTCAATCTTTTCGGATTCTATGAGTTGAATGATTGTGTCTTCAAATTGAGAAGACATAGTGGCAAGGATTTCTCTTGTTTCATCGAAGTCAATGTATTGCAATCGACAATACATCTCTTTAGGTTCTTTTACATATTTTTGTTCAAATTCTGTTTTGAAATTAATGATGGAACCAGTCATTTTCAAATCAGTGAGTTTATCATTCACATACATTACATTATAATCAGATTTTTTGTCTCTGCCAGTGTATAAAAATTCGGTGATTTTTTTTCCTCTTAGATCATCCAATCGAAAACCCATATGTTTCGATAACGCACGGTTTGCATTGATCACTTCGAAGTTTTCATTCATCATCAAAATTACTTCATCAGAACCTTGGAAAATTTCTCTAAACCTCTTTTCAGACTCTTCGATTTTTAATTTAGCATGAGATAATTCTCTAATATGTTCTCTAAGGCTTCGTGTGAGAAAGTTGATTCTGTCTGCAAGTCCTAGAGACAACAAAATGGTTTGTAAGGCAGTACCAATTTGGATGGTCCAACGAGTGATTTGGTTGTCTGGCAAAAAACCCAAACTCTTTAAAGAATACAATAATACACCCAAAAGAAAAAAGGACCAAGAAATCAAATAATAACGTGCAGGACGTACATTGGTAAGGTATGTAGAAGTCCCACTAAATACCATAATAAGAGCTGTAGGAACCGTTAGTAAAATGGAGATCACCATGGCTGTCCGGTAACTTAAAAAAAATGTGATCACGGAGAACATAAACAAAAATCCCACCCAAATCCACATCAATCGGGATATCTTCGGCAAATGTTTTTTTAAACTAAGGTAATTGTTTGTGAATGAAATTCCAGTAATACAAGAAACAGAAATAAAGAATGGAAGCGAATAATTAGCCCAAAAAATCCAATTGGGCCAAAGATACTGAAAGGCAAAACCGTTATTGATTAAATGAAAGAAAAAGATGGAACTAATAAAAAACAAATAAAAAAGGTAACTTTTTTCGTAAGTAAAGATATAGATAAAAAAGTTATATGCTACCATAACAAATAAAATTCCGTAAAATAAACCAAAGATCATTTGTTCTTTGTTCAACTGATCATAAAATTCACGCTCAGTCCATATAGCGAGCGTTAAAGGAATAGTGGATTCAGATTGAACTCTTAAATAATATGTCGCAGAAACACCAGCAGGAGTTTCTAAGGGATATGCAGGATTTCTATAATCTAAATTTCTTTCGGAAAAAGGATGGCGGTCCCCTAATGTATGGATCAAATTTTTTGGCAGAGAATTTCCGTAAATTTGGATTTCATCCAGTAGTGGGAAATCAAAAACCAAATTCCAACGGATTAAATTTGCAGTAGGATTTTTAATTTGGATGCGAATCCAAAACGTAGATTTAGAAAAACCTAAATTGGGAGAGGTTATTTTTTGAAATTTTGAATCCAAAGATCCATTCGTGATACCTTCTTCTTTTATTGATTGGTCTTTGTCTTCCAAAACCATTACTTCCTGCCAGATGGGTTTTCCAACGATTTCGGAACTCAGTGGGATGGCAGACTCCGAAAACAAAATTCCAGGCAAAACCAAGAGTAGGATAAGAAAAAAATATTTTACATGGTGGAAAAACAAAGGTAGTGATCTCCCAATTCGCTTAAAAAGACAAAGTTACTAGATTGTATTTTTCTAATTTTTCTAGCCTTTTTTGTTTCTAATGTTAAAATAGGGGAAAGTTCTATGAATCGAAAAAGTTTCCTACAAAAGATGAGCGCTGTTACCTTAGGGGCAGGGTTAGTACTTCCTAAAAAATCATTCGGACAATCCACAACAATTACGAGTGCCGAAACCAAACCAAAGTCTAGCGGTGGAAAAAAGGCGATTGTCCTCGGTGGAGGGCTTTCGGGTCTCTACTCAGCTTACCTTTTAAAACAAACAGGATATGATGTCACGGTCATTGAACGTGGGGACAAACTAGGAGGTAGGATTTCCACTTATGAAAATCCTGAACTAGGAATCTTACAAGATTTAGGTGGTGAATGGATTGGCGAAGGACAAACTGATATCAAAAGTTTGGTAAAACAATTAAATTTAGATTTAGTATCTTCCAATATTTCTGATCGTTTTTCACTTCAAAAATCGAACAGCGACCAATTAAAAATATCGCCCACCTCTATTGACACATTGGACAAAGTAATCGATCTACATAAATCTTTAGGTAACACACAAAAACAAGGTTTAGACAAAATCAACTTTTCGTCTTACGCCCGTTACCAAGGGTTAACGGAAGAAGAAATTCGTTCTATGAACGATTTATACCGAGTGATCCTTGGGGCCGACCTAAACCAAATCTCAAGCGAATCGGTATTAGATGATCTTTCCGCATTACAATCGGCACTTAAACCGAAATACCAAGTCCGAGGAGGAGCTGAACGAATCATAAAAGAACTCGCAAACTCTCTTCGTAACCAGGAGATACTTTTAGGAGAAACTGTAACAAAAGTTTCCCAACAAAAAAATCAAGTTACGGTAGATTTATCTTCAGGAAGATCAATCAAAGGAAGTTTGGTTATTTGTTCCCTACCTGCTGCCGCAGTTCTTGATATCAAATGGACACCGGGCCTTCCTAAAGATTTAATTTACTCCGCTTTAAGGATGCAAACAGGTAAAATCTCTAAAAATTTGAGTTTAGTAAAATCTAAAGAATCATTATCAAAATTTTTTCTATCAACAAATACTGCCGCAGAAACTTTATATGTTTCAGAATCTGCTGTTGGCACAAATATAACGGCCGTTACCTCCATTTCAACGGGAGATAGAGCTTCTTTATTTGAAAAAGGAAGTGAACGTCAGAAAAAAAATCTGATGACATCTTCTTTGGAAGAAGTTGGTGATTTGGAATTGATCCTAGAATCTCCTTTTGTTTTTCATAGTTTCCAAAAAACAACGGGTCGCGCAGGCTTTGTTTCCTTATTCCCTCCGGGTAGTTTTGGAATTAAAGATGTCTGGGCAGAACCTTTCGAAAGAGTTTTTTTTGCAGGAGAACATTTAGCATTTCATACGGGAAGTATGGATTCTGCAGTTGCCTCCGCAATCCAAGCTATAAGCAAAACATAGTTTATTTACTTTTTAGTCCGAAGAGAAACCGAAGTGGTTTCGTCTTCCGGATTAAAAATTCGTACAAGATAAAACTTGCTGCCAGTACAACAAAGATATGGAAGATAAATTTTAACCATAATCCCCATTCCATATCCTTTACCCAATAGGCAAAAAATAAAGATATGGGGTGGTGGACTAAATAAATGGGAAGGCTTGCCTCAATTAAATAAGTTCCCAACTTACCTTCTTGATTTCCATAGGATTGGAAAATCGAAACAAGAAAACTAGTCCATAAAAACGGAGCAAGAACCCATAAAAAAACATGGGATGCTCTCACCCATCCATTCACATACTGAAAATAGATCCAGAGTGGATCTTCAATTTCCAATTCCTTAAAGACAAGGTAAACCAAAACTCCCCAGACAAAAACTGCCATGATTTTCATAAAAGAATGGGATTTCGGTAAAAGAATACTTCTCCAGTGAAAACAAAATACACCTGAAAGAAAAAAGGAAAACTGAAATATAAAGGTTAACTTAAAAATGCCATAATAGGATTCTCCTTTTGAAATTTGTGTATGGAATAAAAAAACAACAAGAAAACAAAAACTAACAAGCACTATGTACTTCGAAATCCACTTGGGAATTAGATTCCAAAGTTTTGTAGTAAAAAAAGATTTAGGAATCAAACTGTATAAGATACTAAAACAAAACAAATCTACTAAAAACCAGATGTGTGAGTGTTGGAAATGATCCTTTGTAAAAAAATATTCCAGAAAAGATAAAAGATCTAACTTTGGGGTTTTGATTCGTTCGGTAAGATAATATTGGATGGGCGCAAGGAATAGAAGTCCAAAAATAGTTGGGATAAGAACTCGTTTGAACCGAGCTTCCAAATAAAAACTTCTTCCTTTTTTTTCCCAAACCATTGCTGAGAAAAAACCTGAAATCATATAAAACATAGGCATCCGATAACTATGAATCCAATAACAAAAATAGGATAGAACATCACTCCGGTCTTCGTCCTGAATGGCGTATTTAATGTCTGAGGCATAAACAATGGCCGCATGGAAAATAATTCCGAGTAAAAGTGCAAAGGATCTTAAATTGTCTAGGTAAACCAGTCTTCCCATTCCTCCATCTTTTTCTTGACGAAGGGAAAAAAACAGATTTTTTTAAACTATGACGGAAACTCCCTCCGAATCATTTTTTTCCGACGTTAGCGATGAAGAAATCGCTCGGGAAAGAAGGAAAGCCAAAGAACTAAAAAACAGTGCCTGGTGGAAGAACAAACGATCTTCTGGAATTTGCCATTATTGTGGAAAAAAATTCAAAGTGGAAGAAATCACAATGGACCACCTAATTCCTCTTATCCGAGGAGGAAAATCTGTAAAAGCAAATTTGGTTCCAGCTTGCAAAGAATGTAATTTCAAAAAAAAACATAGCCTTCCTTTTGAGAAGGAGTTCTTTACCTAATGGACATGAAAGACTTAGGATTCCAGGGGGATGACTTTCTCCCTAGTCGTGCCACCGAAGAAATCGATCTCGTAGATGAAAAGGGAAACAGTTATCAATGGGAAGTGTTTTATTCCTTTTCCCAAATGGGAAATGATTACCTTGTTTTTCTTCCAGCTACAGAGCAAGAATTCCAGTTTGTAAATGTAGAAATGGATGATCCGGATTCTGATGTACCAGGTTATATCGTAATGCGGATTGGACAAGACGAGTCTGGAGAAGAAATTTTAGAAGAGATCTTAGATGAGGACGAATTAGAAGAAATACGTGAATATGTCGAAGATGAAATTGGACTCTTAGGACAATTTCTTAACCGGGAGGAATGACAAGAGTTTCCCCTTTACTAACCACTTCTGATTTTTGATTGGTCCAAACAATTTTCATTTTTACTGCTTTCAGCCTTTCTACTTTTTCCACAACTTCCACCAAACAAGTGATCGTGTCCCCAAAATACACAGGTTTCCTAAATTTGGTAGTAGTTTCTAATGCGACAGTTCCAAGACCCGGTAATTTCATTCCAAGAACTGGTGCCAGTAAGGATGCAGCGAGACCTCCGTGAGCTATCCTTGTTCCAAAACTAGTTGTTTTTGCATATTCTTCGTCTACATGCAAAGGATTAAAATCCCCACTAATTCCTGCAAATAAATACACATCTGTTTCTGTGATTGTTTTTGTAAAGGATGCAGAATCCCCAACTTGGATTTCTAAAAAACTTTTACCTTTTTGATACATTCGAATCATCCTTAGGAATTACTTTTTTTGGGGAGAAGGCAAAATGATAGAACACACCTTTGTTAGGCGAAGAGGAGCATTCTACCTCACGTCCATTCATCTGACTACATAAGGAAAAAATTACAGATAAACCAATTGACTCTGCTTTTTTGTAGTTTAGTCCTGGAGGGAATCCAACTCCATTATCTCTGTATTTTAATTCATAATTGTATTTATCTGTAACGATAAAATCTATTTTAATCAAAGCATCGGATTTGCCATTGGTAAAAGCATGTCGAAAACTATTGGTTAACAACTCTGTAATCATAAGACCCATGGGAATGGCATCTACAATGTTAAACTCTAGTTGTTGGACATCCAATTCAATGAGGATATCTGTTCTCATGTACATGAGTTTTATATTTTCAACAAGACTTGTGATATAATCTATAGAGCTAAGGCCAGATAGATTTTTACTACTATATAACTTTTCATGAACTAAAGCAATAGCCTTGATACGAACAATACTTTGTTCCAAAATATCAGCCGTTTCAGGTGGAGAGGAATAAACTTGCAATTGTAAAAACGAAATTATGACTGCTAAATTATTTTTAACTCGGTGGTGGACTTCGGTAAGTAAAGTTTCATTTTCTCGTAAAGACCTTTCGAGTTTGGATTGATTTTCCATATAACTCGTCATATCAGTTATGACAGCTACTGCCTTATTGGCACTTCCTTCTTTAGTAGGGATAAAGAGTCTATGTTCTAATGCCCAATTAATTTTCCCATCTAACATACGAATGCGATACAAAAGACCCGTATGGTTTTCCCTTAATTGGTTCATCCAAATTTGGGACATCCGTTCCCTATCGGATTCATGTACTCGTTCGATCAGAAGTTCAGGATGGTTTAGAATTTCTTTAGTTGGAATATCAAAAAGTCTAGAGACTTGTTCACTCAAAAAATCAATTTTCCAAGTATCTAAATTGAATACGATGACAGCATCTTCGATTCGCTCTAAAATTACTTGGAAAAGTTGGTCAGACTCGATTTTTTCAAATAACACTCGTTTTTGTCTTTGTAATTCTCGAACCAAAAGGACAAAGATAATCACCGCAGATACAGTGACAAATCCCCAACCCTTTAGGCTCTGGATTTCTCGAATGTCTTCTGTAGATTCAAATATAAGAGAAATTGTATAATCTGAAAAATAAATCCAAACGTAGCCGAATAACAAATAGAAAAATGCTATCCGGCCCGCTGCTTTCATTGACTACAATAGTTCCTGAAGTGATTGGAAACGAGTTTGCACAGTATCCTCAATAGAATTCCCCAATTGGGAATAGTGTTCCCACAATTGGCCGAGTTCTCCTGGAACATAGTTTGAAAGTCTAGTGAATGACATAAGATACTTCCCCACAAGATAATACGAAAGTAACTTTCGATCCATCAATTTTTCATCAGGAGAATAGTATTCCGTCGATTTATGTATGTCAATTTCTGACAAAGAAAGAATCACAAAAATAGATAATACATCCGCAAAGGCAAATTCAACCGATTGTAACTTTTTACGGTTCGGTTCTGCATCCATGGAAATGATGATATCGAAGAGTACATTTTGAATTTTGTCAGTGAGTGTTGACTCTTTTTCCAATTTAGAGAATTCTTTCTGAAACTTTTCTTTTCCTGAATATAAAGAAGAGATAATCGAACGTTGGATTTCGCTTGTTCCTCCACCAATTGTCCCTAACTTCACATCTCGGTAAAAACGTTCGACCGAGTATTCCTTCATGTATCCGTATCCGCCAAACAACTGTACAGAATCCTTGGCTACATCTTCGGCAATTTCTGAGGTAATGAGTTTTCCCAAACTACTTTCCAAAGGTGAAGGAACTCCACGATCCTTTCTTTCTGCCACCCAATAAATTAATCTTCTCGCCGCTTGGATGTACACCCAGTTTCGAATAAGAATATCACGCATTCCATAAAAACTAGAAATTGGTTTTCCGAATTGTATTCTTTCATTAGCATAACGAAGTCCTTTTCGAAAACAGAACTCCATGGCACCTGCAAGACCGGCAACAAATACTGTCCGTTCCCATTCCAATGTTTCTTTTCCAATTCTCATAAAGCCAGTATTCAGAGGCCCAAGTAAATTTTCTTTGGGAATGACCATGTCTTCAAACACAAGTTCGGCGGTCATAGAAGTATGGTGACCCAATTTTTTTAACACTTTACTAACTTTAAATCCAGGGGTATTACTTTCTACGATGAAAGCTGAAATCCCCATGGGTCCTCTTCCTTTTTCGGAAGTTCTCGCCATAACAACAAACACCTGTCCTACGGGACCATTTGTAATGTACATTTTGGTTCCGTTTAATTTCCAGCCACCTTCTACTTCTTCGGCTTTCGTTAAAAGAGAGGCTGCATCGGATCCAGAAGCAGGTTCTGTTAAAGCAAAACCAGCCATCCATTCTCCTGTAGAAAGTTTAGGTAGGTATTTGGATTTTTGTTCCTTCGTTCCTTGAAAAATAATGGGCATAGTGCCAATGACTAAATGTGCCACCCAAGAAAGTCCCATTCCTCCATCTAAACATCCCGATGCAAAAGCATCTGTGGCTATCGAACATTGCAAACAACTGGCGCCTTCTCCACCATATTCAGAAGGAATCGTGAGTCCTGTGAGTCCCGCTTTGCTAAACTCTTTCCATAATTCGTCTGACCAAATTTCTTTTTCATCCCTTTCTTCAGCTGATGGAAACACTTTTTCTTCCGAAAATTGGAATACTGTATTATAAAAACTTCTTTCCTCCTCGTTCAGATAGGGATTCAGTTTCGGATGTATCATTGGTAAATTCCTTCAATTTGTTTTGAGAATACTTCCGAAATGACATTTCTCTTCATTTTTAAAGTCCGTGTCATTTCGGTATCGGGATCAAAGGGACGAGCTGCCACATAAAAATTGTTAGCCGGTATCATCTCGAAACCTTTGAATCCGTTTTCGCGAGAAATAATGCGTGAGATTTCAGCTCGATACAATTCCCGAACTTTGGGGTGGAGATTCCATTCCCCAGCTTTTTCCTTGGAAATTCCTGAAATTTTTGTTTCTACTGCTTCGAAGTTAGGAACAATCAGTGCTCCAAGAGTTTTTTTATCATGACCAACTACCATCACTTGGTCAATGAAAGGAGAAGTAAGGAGTTTGTCTTCAATCGGAATTGGCTCTACGTTTTCTCCCCCGATGAGCGCAATCGTATCTTTAGAGCGACCTGCAAAAACCAATTCATTTCTGTGAGAAATCATCATTAGATCTCCCGTATCAAAGAAACCTTCCGTATCAAAAACAACTTGGTTAAGTTCCGGACGTTTGTAATACCCTTTTAGGATTTGTTTGGACTTGATCCAAAGAGTTCCTTTAGCACCGACAGTAGTCACCACCTTTCCTGTGTCATCTTTCAAACGGATTTGGTAACCATCAATGGGAATGCCAACAGTACCTTTGGTTGGTTTTGTGTTGGAACGAATAGAAACCACAGCAGAAGTTTCTGTCATCCCGTAACCTTCTAAAACTTTGAGTCCAATAGCAGACAAAAATCCATCCACAACACTAGGAAGGGCAGAACCTGCCGAAATACAAATGCGAATTCTACCACCTAACGCTTTATGGATTGCCGAAAATATTTTTATGCTTAAAAGTTTCAAAGGAGAAAGTAAGGTCAAAATCAAAAAAGCATAGGTTCTTTTTACAATAGAGACTAAAAGATTTGGTTTTTTGATTTCGAATTCAAACCCAAAACACATGGCATAATAATGAGCCCATGTAGATCCTACTTTCAAAAAGAAATGAAATAATTTTTCTTTAAATCCGCCTTCTTTGGCTACTTTGGCAATGATTCCATTATAAACCGATTCCCAAATACGCGGTACCGAAGGAAATATAGTAGGTCGAAAATCTCTTAGGTCATCTTTAAGGGATGACATATTCGATACTAAAAAGTCGATACCTAGAAAAATTCCTGCGTATTCAATGGCTCTTTCAAACGCATGCCAAGGAGGAAGTAAACTCACAGCGTTGTCATTAGAATTCATATCCAGTCTGGAAATTGTATTTTGAATGGCAGTGATCCAACCTTTTTGAGATAACATAACTCCTTTCGGACTACCAGTGGTGCCTGATGTATAAATCAGAGTGGCGAGAGAATCAGGATCGGTTTGTTTGATTCTAGCTTCTAACATTTGTTTGCCGTTTTGATTCCACCTGTCCTTTCCTCTTTTTACAATGGAAAGGATGGAATTTTCACCTTCATACAATTCGCCTTGGTCAGTTTCTAAAATAAAAATTTGTTTTAAATGGGTGAGCTCACCTAAAAGATCATCGATGCGTTTTTTATCTTTTGGTTTTTGCACCACAAGGTATTTGGCTTCCGAATGATTCAAAATATAGAGTATCTCTTCTCGGACAATGTCTGTTCCCCGAGGGACCACAACGGCACCCGCAGTCAAGATAGCAATGTCAGTGCGAAGCCAATTGACTGTGGCATCACAAAAAAAACCAATACGATCTCCCACTTCAACACCGAGATCGATAAAACCCAAAGTCAAGTGGTCGACAAACTGTTTCAAATCTCCAAAACTGATCCCAGGGAATTCCGTGGCCGATTTTCTTTTCCGAAAGGAGACTTTGTTCGGTAGAGTTTCTGCGACGTGAGCCAATGCTTGGTAGAGGTTTTCGTAGTTTAGGATCATGGGGTTTGCCTTTTCGTATGGATTCTTTACAGAAATGTAGGATGGATAAAAAACCACTGTTCGTTTTTTGCAAGTTTTTTCTTCTTTTTGACAAACTTTTCGGAAAGGTAGGGCATAACTATGTTCTTTTGGATACATGATGGGCGCATTTTACCGAATCCGCCCCCCACTTACGCAGATCGGGTTCACAAAATCCATCCAGGGGGGAAATCAGCCCCTATTACTGGGGAAGGTGAGGAAACCAAAAGTACTAACACAGCTTCTTTTTTACACCGTTCTCCTTCGGATGTTTACGAAGAATCCGCTGGCCAGACAGAAAAAACGGTCTACTTCCTCCACGAAATCATGTCCACTCCTGCCCTAATGCAAAAGTCCACGGAAACCATTGAAACTTGCTTGGATTTTATGTTGGAAAAACAAATCCGCCACCTCCCGATTACCAATGAATCGGGAATCCTTGTCGGTTTTGTTTCCGATCGCGATATCTTAGAAAAAAGCAAATCTTACGAAAGAGATTGGCCTGTTTCCGATATTATGATCAAACGCGTATTAGTTGGTTCACCTGGATCGGAAATTAGAGGTGTCACCCAAGTTCTTTTAGAAGAAAGAATTGGATGTATTCCAGTGGTAAATGACGATAATCAACCTATTGGTATGGTCACAAGGTCGGATTTACTTCGTTTGTTACTTAAGTATCCAAATCTGAATATCATTGCTTAAGGGAGTTGTATGGTCTGGGATTTATTAGTTCTTATTTTTTATTTTCTCATCGTTTTTTATTTTGGATTTCATTTCGCAAAGAACAACCAGAAAGAAGAAGACTTCTATCTTGCTAAAAAAGAAATTCATTGGATCTTTTTATTGTTGTCCTTAGTTGCAACAGAGACTTCAAGTTTAACGTTTTTAAGTATACCATCCCTATCTTTTAAAGGGGACTACC
Source organism: Leptospira terpstrae serovar Hualin str. LT 11-33 = ATCC 700639 (assembly GCF_000332495.1). Lineage (NCBI taxonomy): Bacteria > Pseudomonadati > Spirochaetota > Leptospiria > Leptospirales > Leptospiraceae > Leptospira > Leptospira terpstrae. The sequence goes on from NZ_AOGW02000004.1 coordinate 99,062, forward strand.
GGTTTTTGGAAATTGCCCTCGGGTATGTGATCGGTAGAACCATTGTGGCCTTTTATTTATTACCCTCTTATTTTTCTGGAAATACCATTTCCGTCTACGAGTATGTTGGAAATCGATTTGGCAAATCTCCTCAAAAGACAATCTCTTTAGTATTTACTATCTCAAGATTATTGGGAGATGGAATTCGCTTATATGTCAGTTCTTTACCCATTGCCTTTCTATTGGAAAGGATGGGATTCAATCTTTCTTCTGATATTTTGGGAATGATCGCACTCACAACACTCAGTATTGTCACCATCATCTACTCTGTGGTAGGTGGATTCCGTGCCATTGTATTTACCGATGTGCTCCAATGGTTTATTTATATCTTTGGTGGATTTTTTGCTCTAGGACTTTTGATTTATCAATTAAACATTCCCATGGCAACAGCAGTATCTGAACTTCATAGTCTCGGAAAATGGAATTTATTTATTTTCGATTACCTTTCGTCGGGTGAGTGTACTCGTACATCCTTTACAGTTTTGTCTCAATACATACTTTACATAAAGATGCATTAAAATCCTGATTCAGACGGTAATGAGGATTGCATTGGATTTTTAAAATGCAACAACTTTCCCGTATACAAATCGATCACACCAAGGCTAACTCCATAAAAATGAATCTTTACATGCCTGTCCGAGATTTCCTCTAAACCAACTTCTTCATCTGCTAACGCGGAAGATAGAAAGATCCGATGGCCTTCAATATGAAGATTCCCTATGTCATTGATTTCTCCAATCATGATGTTTGTTGGATAAGAAGCTTTTACAATCCGTTTTGGGAATTTCCTTTTCGACTTTTGGTAATGGTTAGCAGGAAAAGAATTTTGAATTCCTTCATGTGGTCTTAGGTAATTGAATTCTTTCTGAAAATCTCGAAATGCTTTTTGTTGTGTCTCT
>NZ_AOGW02000005.1 GCF_000332495.1 Leptospira terpstrae serovar Hualin str. LT 11-33 = ATCC 700639
TTCGAAGTAAAAATATTAGAATTTTAAGTTGTTTTAGCAAGAGTTCGGCGTAAATAATTCATGATTCTAACCTAGTGACGAATTATTGGACACATTTTTACGCAGCATTTACTTCAAATTGCACAGGACTCACAAAGTCTAATGACGAATGAGATCTGTGTCTATTATAATAAACCTCTATATGATCAAAAAGTAATTCTTCGGCTTCTTGAATTTTATAAAAGTAATTATATTCCATTTCTCTTTTCAGAGAACCAAAGAAGGACTCAGCGACTGCGTTGTCCCAACAATTTCCCTTTCTACTATTACTCCTTCTGAGTTTATTATTTAACAGATACCTTCGAGTTTCGTACGAACAATAATTGGATCCTCGATCCGAATGAAAAACTAAACCCTTAGGAGGATTTCTACATTCGATTGCTTTGGAAAGAGCGGTGCACACTAACTTAGAATCATTAGAATTTGAAATCGACCAACCCACTACTTTTCGAGAATAAAGATCCAGTATTACACAAAGATAAATCCACCCGAAAGAGGATCTTAAAAAAGTAATATCTGAAACCCAGATCCGATTCTTCTGATTCGGTTTGAAATTCCGTTGAACTAAGTCCGGAGCAACCCGATTCCCATGATTAGAATCTGTTGTGGCAATCCGAAAACGTTTCTCCTGTTTTCCTTGAATTTCACAAAGTTTCATCACTTTTCGAACCGTTCTTGCTCCGTAAATTGAATACACTTTCTTCACTTCCCGAAGCAACCGAACTAAGCCGTAATTCTTACGACTTGTTAGCCACGTTTCCCGAATGAACTCGACAAGTTCAGGATTATATTTTTCTAATTCGTTTTTACTCCGTTTTAGAAATTGATAGAATCCTGAACGAGACACTCCTAAAACGTTAGCCATGCTTTGAATCGAATACTCAAATCGATGAGTTTCCATGAACATCAATCGGGATTTTGTTCGCGGGAAAGCATGGCGGCAAACTTTTTTAGGATAGTAACTTCCTCTTTCAGTTTCAGATTTTCCTTCCGAAGCTTTTTCAGTTCTTCACTTTCTTTTAACTGTTTATCCGTAAGTGGAAGCTGATCTTCTGATTTTTTCAAGTATTCTCCCCTCCATTGTCGTAACACAAAATAGCTGATTCCAAGTGACCCTGCTACTTCTTTTATCGTAAACGAACCAGAAAGTGTTCGCTTGACTGCTTGTTCTTTAAACTCCGGAGAGTATTTTCCTTTCTTATTCATATTCACCTTTACCTCATTCGCTGAGTAAAAGGTGTCCGTTTTTACGTAACTAGGTTA
>NZ_AOGW02000007.1 GCF_000332495.1 Leptospira terpstrae serovar Hualin str. LT 11-33 = ATCC 700639
GCTTGCGCAAGCAAGAGGAGTGCCAGAAGCCTATGTGTCGTAGACCGAACGAGGGCGCAAGTCCCGAAGTGAAGCGGTTAGTTGCTGTTATACGAAGTTCCGTTAGCAAGGGGAAATTACTGGATCAGGTAACTTGTATTCTAAGCTAATATATGTTCCTCTGAAGTTTAGAGGTTTTTTGAGTAATAGTGTTTCAATTAATGTTCCCTTAGTATGCGTGTTAGTAAGTGTGGTATTGTTTACTCCCATTTTTGCGAGTTCATAAGGATCAGAGACAAAAGCAATGGTTGATATTCGGATATCTTCATTTTTATCCAAAAATATTGAACTAAACGCAGTTTTTAAAAAGTCATCGATCAGGGTTTTAAATTTCCCATAGATATTTTCAATTTTGAGATATTGTTTGTCTTTTATATTTTTTAGTTCGTAACAATATAAAGAAAAATAATTTCCCTTTTCGCAGTATATTATATATAAGCAGTCAGGTGATGGAGGAGTTAGTGCCAAATGTAAAGAATTGTAATAGGAATCTACCTTTAGAATTAAATATTTATCACGGGGAAAATTTTTATCTACCTCTACTTGAATTTGGTTTTCTTCACAATGGGAGACAATATGTTTTGAAAGAATAGGGTGAGTTGATATTTTATTTAAGAGCATTTAGTTTCCTAATTACATCTATTTTTTCGTTATAAAGTGATTCTGATACGATACCGAAATTTAGATCGTCGAAACCAAGTTCATCTGATTTTATGTTTCTTGCTATTGATCCTTTTGATTCTTCTTTTTCTAAAATGTAATTTGCACATTCTGAGTAATTTATTTCTTTAGAAATGATAAGATTGTTTAGTTTATTGAATACATAAGAACTATGCGATGTCATAATAATTTTACATCCAAGTTTTACTGCTTTTACAAGAATTTCAGTAATGATAATCTGTGCGTAAGGATGTAGGTGCGATTCTGGTTCTTCGATGAATATGATTGGATGGTATTCTGTTTGCTTCCTTGGTCTGAATAAAGTTTCAGATACAATATATTTAAAATATGCCACAATGGGTGAAATTTCTGATACCATTGATGAAGATAACGAAACGTCGATTTTTAAATCTGTATTATGTGGTGAATACCTTATATTTCTAGACTTATCATCAAATGATATCTCTCCTTTTAGTAATTCGTTTTCTAATAGTTTTACTATCTCCGTATATTTATCGCTTTTTTTCGATTTTATGTTAATATCCGATAGTTTTATAAAATAATCGGATAATGGTTCTTGGATCTGTGGAAGATTTATTGATTTCCTTAAGAATGTTCTTCTTTTTGAAAGCTCAGCAATTATTTGACTAAATGCATTAAGTGCCTGATATAGTCCGCTCCTAGAAGCCGGTAAAAAATTTAAGCTAACAGATTCTAATTGATTGTTTGTAATATCTAAAATGCATTTTTCCAAAACACTGGAAAGGTCGTCGAAAAATTGTGTTCCGCCAGCATTGAAATGGATAATTGTTTCATTGTCATTATATTTGATAGACCAATGTTTCTGTGCATGTTTTACAATTAGAGAAAAATTTAAGTTAATTCGGTCGATTACTAGCTGGTTCTCGATTATTTTTAAAGTTATTTGTATCTCTTTTCCGATTATTTCAATTGTCGAATCTTGATTTGAAAACTTACTTTTAATTGATTCTATACCTCCAAATGAACTTGATAGTGATTCATTAAACCCTTCTAAAAAAGTTATTCTTAAGATTTTAGTAAATATTTTTTCAAAATCAGCTGTAATATCGATATGAGTTTGAACTGATTGAGTCGCTTTTAAGTTTTCTTCTAACTTCTCTAGATCAGAATTAATTACTCTATTCATGATATAGCGGAAGTCAAAATAATCATTTTGCATTAAGTATTTTAATATTAAATAAGTCGTACTCATTGCATAAGATTTACCAATATTATTTTTTCCGAAGATGACTATTAAATTATTTGATAAATCTAATTCAAAGCATTCTATTGGTCCGATATTGTTTAATTTTATTTTCATGGCTTCCTTATTTAAGTAAAATCCTCGGTATTATATAAATCGGCTTTTTTGGCGTTAAACTTATAAAAGTTTACGGAATTTCGTATAACGAACTAGACTAACCGACGTAGGCTGACCCTGAGTCCCGAATGGGACGTTAGGGACTGGCCACGACACTTGCGCAGGCAAGGGGAGTGCCAGAAGCCTATGTGTCGCAGACCGAGCGAGGGCGTAAGTCCCGAAGCGAAGCGGTTAGTTGCTGTTAGCCGAAGTGTTTTATCTGTTGGTATAAGGACTGCTTGATTTGCAAATTCCAGCATCTAAAACTGTATTATTTTTTTCGAGAAAAAGTGTGAGGTGTTTTTCATTGCAATTGTTTTCCGGACCAAGCCATATATTGTTGATGTGATATTTTTGATTATCGTATCTAAATTTTAACTTTCGAAATGGCACAAATTGATCACTATTTTTTATCCTATATTCATAGTGTTTGCCAATATTGTTCGTTCTAAGCATAAGAAAATCTGGATTAAGATTCAAACGCATATCCTGGATTTCGACAATTCGGATTTCCTTTTCATTTTCAAAACTTTTGTGTTTTTTCGTGAGAATTAAATTTTCAACATTTGGTGGAGTTGTAAACCAACCTTCACATGCAAGATAGAGTAATTCATCAGCGATTTCAAAATTTGTATCCGATATGTATTCTAAAGGAAAGATTCCAATTCCAGTTTCATTTGATTGTGAAAAATAAGGAATTTTTGGAGATACATCTAAAGAATTAGTATAGAATCCAATTGAAACACCTTTTCCTTTGTCACCATATGTTAACCATTGGTTAAGTAAATCGGATTCTGCTGAGAAACTTGCGATGAAGTAGTCTTTCATATTTATATAAAATAGTCGTAAGAATTTTTCTAGAATTTCAGCATTCAATTCATTTGCGATTTGATTCGCTCTTTTAACTAAAATATTAAAAAATAACCTACTATCACTTTTATCGTTCATTGCACTTTGGTGTGATAGAAATAATTCGCCTGATTCAATTATCTTGTAAAATGATTCAAGAGAGCAGTAATGATAAACTAAATTTGGAAGATTAACAGATTCTCGTTTTATACTATATTTTTGGAAGATTTGAACATCTTTTAATATTTCCTCTGGCGGTTTATTTATATTCATTTTATTTTATATTTTGTAAATGATTAAAACATTTCGGCTAACGAACTAGGCTAACCGACGTAGGCTGACCCTGGGCCTCGTAGAGGCGTTAGGGACTGGCACGTAGTTTGCGGAAGCAAACGAGTGACAGAAAGCCTATGTGCCGTAGGCCGAGCGAGGGCGAAGACCCGAAGCGAAGTGGTTAGCTGCTGTTATACGTAGTGGTGTATTAGAAGGTATAAGATAAGCTTAGATAAATACTTCTGAAAGTATC
>NZ_AOGW02000008.1:0-60000 GCF_000332495.1 Leptospira terpstrae serovar Hualin str. LT 11-33 = ATCC 700639
CAAAGGAGTGCATCTTTTTCCATCCCCAACAGTGAAATGACCTTTAAAATCAGCGCACCAAATATCATTGGGTCCGAGTGCATGCGAGAATGGTTGTTCGATGGATTGTTTACGGATCCTTCTTTTGGGAGGTTTGATAAGGTTGTTTTGTTTGAGAATACGACCTACAGTACTTGGATGTGGCCATTTTCTAATCATATGAAACCGAGCTGAGAGTGATGCTAGGAGTTTTCTTGCTCCCCACCTGGGATGGTCTTTTCTCTCTTGTAAAATTAGTTCAATGATTTTCTTTCGAGTTTGGTGTGGATGGTATTTCGGTCTTCGGCTTTTGTCTTTTAACCCATCGATCCCATATAGTTTGTATTGCTTTAAATATTTATACCCCGTCACTCTACTGATATTGAATTCATGACAAAGGTCAGTGAGAGACCACCCACCACGTTTCCAAGCGACAACAAATTTCATTCTTTCTTCAAACACGTTTGTCTCCTTCCAAGCCATGACACACTCCTGGTGTGTACATCGTGTTCTGAATCGAAGAATTAAATTCTTGTTTGTAAAGGATGTTGTGAGATCAATTTGTAAGGGATGAAACTAGTACAGACCCGGGTGACAATAGTTACTTTATCCTATTTGCACTGATTGGTGGTGCTTTTATTTCTATTGGATCCCATGGAACCGACCTAATGCTTGTTCAGCGAGTGATCGCTACAAAAAACTTAGTTTCAGGCCAAAAGATTTTGATTGGAAGTGGGATCGTTGTCCTCCTTCAATTTGTATTGTTTCTTTTGATTGGATCCCTTCTTTATCTTTTTTATGCCGGCCAAACCATGGCTCCAGACAAGGTCTTTAGCCAATTCATTGTGAATGAAGTTCCTTCCCCCCTCCTTGGAATCCTTGTGGCGGCCATCCTTGCCAGTGCCATGTCTACCCTTAGCTCTACCATCAACTCCCTCTCTCTCACTTGGGCCCGTGATTGGGGGATGGACCGCTGGTTTAGCCCACGTACCCTCTCTATATTTTTTGGACTCACTTTGTTTCTTTCAAGCCTTGTTCCTTATTTTCTCATCCAAACCTGGGAAAAAGGGATTCTGGAAATGGGTCTGACTATCTTTTCCTATACCCTAGGGCCATCCATTGCCGTTTTCTTTTTGGCTAAAGGAAAAGCAGAATTGCCCGTATCTAGCTTTGTATTTTCGGTTTTTTTTCTCACAAGCATCCTTCTTACCGTTGCCATTGGCCTTGGATTTAAAATTGCCTTTACCCTTCTCATCCCTATTGGTTTTGGAATCCAAATTTTCCTTGTACAAATTTCTCGCTTTGCTGTTAAAAAAAATTGACAGGAAGCTGCGGGTAAGTTCGTCTAAAAGATAACAATGAAATTATCTGCTAACATTCAGTTACTACTCCTCCTCGAACTTTTATAGATCGAGGGAGAACGTGCTGTGTGACAAAGCCCACTCCCAACCGGGAAGTGGGCTTTTTTTATATTTGGTCCTCCTTCCGGTGGTAGTGGCAGCGGATGTGGAGGAACCATGAAACCAAATCAAATTAAAATCCAAGACGTTACCTTACGGGACGGAAACCAAGCATTACGTAGACCCTGGACCTTAGATGAAAAAATCGAAGTCTTTGATTTGTTAATCGAATTGAATGTCGATGGGATCGAAGTGGGTTTCCCCTCTTCCAATGAAACTGAGTTTGTTGCAAGTAAAACTCTAGCCAAACGAGCACAAGCTGGAATTCCGATTGCTGGATTGTCCCGCGCCAATGATACGGAAATAGCAAAAACATGGGAAGCCATCCAATATGCAAACAAACCTCGAATGCATATTGTTTATCCTGTCAGTGATTTTTCCATTCGCCATGTATTAAAAATTTCTGAATCCGAAGTGATCCAAAAAATCCAAAGATCTGTATCTTTTGCAAGGTCCATTGTTGGTCCGGATGTTGAGATTCAATTTTCTGGGGAACATTTTGGAGATGCGATTGAAAACTTTGCCTTCACCAAGGAAGCCTTCTTTGCTGCCATTGCTGCCGGCGCGAATATCATCAACTTACCCAATACAGTCGAACGATACAGGCCTATGGTATTTGTGAATATGGTAAAGGAGATGAAAGATTTTATTGGGGATAGAGCCAAAGTTTCTGTGCACACACATAATGATTTAGGAATGGCAACTGCCACTTCTGTAGAATGTGTGTATGTAGGTGCAGAACAAATCGAAGTGGCATTGAATGGTCTAGGAGAACGAGCAGGAAATACTAATTTGTATGAAACAGCCATCGCCTTACACCAAAATGGCGAATCCTTAGGAATCAACTTCCAAAGAATTTATCCTACTGCTAAACGAATTGCCGAGATGACAGGGATTCCCATTGGAGAAAAAGCCCCAATTATTGGAGAAGATATCTTCTCACATAGGTCAGGAATCCACCAAGATGGAGTAGCGAAGACCATAAAACAAACCAAAGGTGCTTACCGAACTTTTTCACCCGAATTTGTTGGAAGAAATGATTCCGAAACCATCTCCTTTACCAACCAATCGGGGCATAGGGCCATTCAATTTTTATTGGAAAACCGAGGGATATTCGTTCCAAACGAAGAAATCCATAGATTGTTTGAAAAAGCCAAGGCAATTTCATCCAGAGAAAACAACCGAGAAATCACCGAAGCAGAGTTAGTGGATTTAGCAAGTCGTTTCATGATTATCTCCTGAACAAGGGGGGCTTTCGTCCAGAGAATCTTTTATGGGAATTCACTCGAATCATTGACAAAACTTTGTCAATCTGCCATAATTTCGTTTGGTTTTTCTGGAGGTATTCATGGCAGACACTCTCATCAAACAGGCGAGAATTTTTGACGGTAGCACAAATGCATCTTTTGTTGGTGATGTTAGAATTAGGGATGGAGTGGTCAGTTCTATCTCTAAAACAGAAATGAGTCCTAGTTCTGGGGAAACTGTAGTCGATGCCAAAGGTCTTTGGCTAACACCAGGGTTTATCGACTTTCATACCCACTACGATGCTGAGATCGAAATGGCACCTGATTTATCTGAGTCAGTTCGTCATGGAGTCACAACCATTTCTCTTGGAAGTTGTTCTTTAAGTTTAGCTGTGGGTGACCCTACAGACTTAGCAGATATGTTTAGCCGAGTGGAAGCGATTCCAAGAAAGAATGTTTTATCCATCCTCGAAAGTAAAAAAAATTGGAACTCGGCTTCTGAATATAAAAAACATCTAAATAGTATGCCACTGGGTCCCAATGTCACTTCGTTTGCAGGACACTCTGCCATTCGTGCCCATGTTATGGGACTCGAACGTTCCTTAACCAAAGGGGAAGTTCCCACAAAACAAGAGTTAGAGACAATGAACAAACTATTGGAAGAGGCACTAGACGCAGGGTTTATGGGTCTATCAATCAACACCCTTGTTTGGGATAAAATGGATGGGTCTAGATTTAGATCTCGCCCTCTTCCTTCTACATTTGCCAATTGGAGTGAATACCAATACCTAAACAAAACACTTCGAAAAAGAGGAAAAATATTCCAAGGTGTTCCCAATGTTTCTACAAAAATCAATGTTTTGATGTTCTTAAAAGAAGGTTTTGGTCTTTTTCGTAAACCACTCAAAACTACGATCATTTCTTTAATGGATGTTAAGTTTGATCCTGGATTGTATAAATTACTCGGTGTCATTGGTAGAATTACCAATACAATCTTTAGGTCTGACTTCAAATTCCAAGCCCTCCCAGAACCATTTGATTTGTATGCCGATGGAATGGATGTAGTAGTTTTTGAAGAGTTTGCGGCAGGTGCAAAAGCAAATCATATTGAAGATGAGTTGGAAAGAAAACAATTAATGAAAGATCCAACTTACCGGTCTTGGTTTAAACGCCAATGGACCAATTGGTTTTTACCTCGTGTTTTCCATAGAAACTTTCGGGAAACAAAAATCGTAGATGCTCCCGACAAATCACTGATTGGCAAATCCATTGATGATGTTGCGAAAGAAAGAGGAGTTCATTCTGTCACAGCTTTCTTAGATTTAGTGGCCGAACACGGAAACAAAGTGCGTTGGTATACTGTTATGGCAAACCACAGAAAGGAACCATTACAAAAAATTGTTTCCTATCCCGACATCCTCATAGGATTTTCTGATGCTGGTGCTCACTTAAGGGGAATGGCTCATTATAACTTTCCTCTCCGAATGTTAAAGTTGGTACGTGATGCAGAGTTAGAAAATAAGCCGTTTATGACATTAGAGAGAGCAGTTAATCGTCTAACAGGAGAAATTGGTGATTGGTTTGGAATTGACGCAGGTTATATCAAAGAAGGAAAAAGAGCAGATTTAGTACTGATTGATCCTACAAAACTTGACGACTCCCTTGCCAAAGACGTAGAAGCACCCATGCCTTTTATGGAAGACTTCAATCGTTGGGTCAGACGTAACGATGATACAATCAAAAAAGTATACATCAACGGAAAACTTGCTGTGGATCAGGGGAAACCTGTGGCATCCCTTGGAAAAGAAAAGGGGTATGGCAGCTTTTTAGAATCTACTATCGGCACTTAAAAAAGATTTGCGGTTGGATACAGAAAGTCTTAATCTCTGTATCCAACATGGTAATCTCAAAAAATCGACTCAAGCCTCTATTCCTACTTAGCCTTTCTTTATTTTTTGTCCAATGTTCCTCATCCAAATCAATGGAGAGGGAGAGACCAATGAGCCGGTCATACGGTGAAGCCGAAGATTATGCGCCTTCATCTGCGTCGCCCTCACCCAAAACAGAAACGACTCAAACTGAACTGAAAGTTCAAAAAAGAATGATGGTGTATTCTGTGAATGTCAATTTGCAATCAAAGGAAATTGAGTCCAAGGTTACAGAAATCATCAAACTTGCAGAGTCTTATGGTGGTTATGCGCTTCAATACAGTTCCAATGGAGTCGTACAATTAAAAATTCCGGCAGAAAAGTTAAAACAGTTTTTGTTTACTCTAAGGAACCAATCACAAAACTATTCGGAAGATGTTTCGGCAAAAGATGTGACAGAAGATTATACTGATACAGAAATTCGAATGGAGAATGCACAAAAAATGAGACTTCGACTTTTGGAAGTTCTAAAAGCGGCCAAAACAGTGGAAGAAATTTTAAAAGTAGAAGCAGAACTTAATAAAGTTTCAGAAGCCATAGAAAGATGGGAAGGAAGGTTGAAATACCTTGCAAGCTCCGTACAACTTTCTTCTGTCCAAGTCCGAGTACTTCAAAAATGGGAACCTGTGGTTCAAAAAGAATACCAACCAGGTCCATTGGGTTATCCTTTTTACTGGCTCTATCTTGGACTTGGGAAAGTAAAAGATGGAATTATTTGGATGTTTGTCCAAGAGATTCCTAAAGAAAAAACAGAAATCCCTGATTAATAAAAATTAAACATATCCCGACTAATGGGCGCTTAACGAAATTTAGTTTTTGATTATGCGCTCTGCAGAAGAAACCATCTGCGACTTCATTCGTTCAATGACTTTCCTATCTTTAGTTAAAGCATACAACCGAAGTCCACCCAAATAACTCATATACAATTCATAACTTAATGATTTTACCAGGTCTTGTCTCAAGTTTGGGGCAAAGTTTAAAATACAAGTTTCGACAGTTTCTAAAACATGATGTACGGCTTTGTTTCTGTAGGTATCAAATTGACTTAAGTGGGAAATTTCTCCGGAAAAAAGGGCAATGGGACAATCCTTTCTAGAAGTATTTCTTTGGTTTCTGACAATAAAATTGACCCATTTTTCAATGAAGTCAGGCATATCATTTGCTTTTGCCAATACCTTTAACATAACAATCCTTTGTTGCTCGGAAAGATAGTTTAGGTATTCAAATCCAATATCATCTTTTGATTTAAAATGATCGTATAAAGTTTTTTTATAGGCGCCCGCTTTGTCTAAAATCTCTGCAATTCCAGTCGCTTGGAATCCTTTTTCACGAAACAAAGCAAAGGAACTTTCTAAGATTTTCTGTTTGGGTTTCAAAATGAGTTACCTCTTATTGTTTCTTAAAAATGTTTTTATTTAGAATCATTTTGATTGTATTCAAGGACTACATTCCCAATTTTGTCTTTGATCTGGGAACGCCAAACCAATTTTCCTGCTTTCAGTTGAATCAATAAGGTTCCATAGTTTTCGTCTTTAAAAGCAGAGCCAAGTTTAAATTCAGAATCGTATTCCAATGGCAGAAATGATAAAGGGACATTGAGGGAACTAGAAGTGATTTCTATTAACTTACGTTTTTCAGAGAATGGATATTCGTAAATTTCCGCAATGTGACGGTCCCCAGAAAGAATGACCAAATCGGAAGTTTTGGCTGAATCAAAAAGTTGAAATAGACGATCCCTTTCTTTGGGAAAATTTCCCCATTTCTCAAATGGTTGTTCTGTGGGGATCACCTGAATTCCAGAAACAAAAACAAGTAGGTCCGATGGTTTCGCCAATTCATCTTCCAACCACTTCCATTGTTCTTCTCCAAGAATTGTCGCAGCCTCATCGTCATTAGGATTGTATTGGCTTTTACCTGTAAAATAGGACCAAAACTTTCTTTTTAAAGGCGAACGAAAAAATCGAGTGTCTGGGATTACAAAATGAACTTTTTTGTTTTGGAATGTGAGAAAGTAAGAGTGAAAGATTCCCCTCCCCTCCTTTGTTCCCAATTTTTGACCTTGGGGCATTAATGATCCCATTTGGGAAATAAAAACCTCGCGGCTTTTTTCTTTATCTACGTATTCACCACCGCTATCATTGATACCATAATCATGATCATCCCAAACAGCAAGGATTTTGGATTTTGAAAGTATACTCTTCCACTCTGGCCGAGCAAATTGTTTTTTGTAAGCAGGTATCTTTTCTTTGGCAACCAAACTATCGGCATAAATATTATCACCTAACAAAAGGATAAGATCAAAGGATTCACTTTTCCACTGGGTCAAAATTGGACTTTCCTTGTCTTGGTGCAAACAAGATCCAAAACCAATGTTTAGACTTTTGGTATCTTTTCCCTCGACACGAAATGAAAAGATGATCACAAACGCAATGGATAGGATCAAAGAAAAAAAAGGTGATAGTAATTTCATATTGAATTCACGAAAAACTTAGAAGATGTTTCTAATTCTTGGGGAATTTTTCCTATTCGTCAATCGGAAATCTTCTAACGACCTCTCATATATAACCCATAAGGATACATTGAATTATAATATCCGGTGTTATTTCGCATTACTTGCCCGCTGTATATATTGCGATAGGTATACGTAGGATAAAACCAAGGATAATCTCTTCGATGAAAAGAATTACTATATAGAATCACATCTTGGTAATATTCATTGTTTACATGTAACCCATATATATACCCAGTCACTGGCCATTCCACAGGGAAAAAATCTCCGGCTACTTGAACTTCAGTTTCCTGATACATGTCCCTTCCTGATCGTCTATCCCCAATTGAACATGGTTCCATCCGGCTAGGGACAGGGCCTTCCATCAGCACCAAACACTCAGAATTGTATCCATATTTTTCGGCATAAGCCAGTTGTTGGTGAGGCCGAAGATGTGCAGTCTGATAAAATCCTCTCATTGCTGTTTTTTTATCTAACGTGCTACATTTGAGAATTAATCCTAATATCAAAACTTGAATTAACAATCGCAAAACTATGGTTTTGTGAAAATAAGAATTCATTAGAACCTCACCTAGAATACTGAATCGTTGGAATTTTTCCTGAATGTCTTTCCGCATGACTCTGTTGCATGGATTGTCTTAATATATTCTCTTTTAAGGAACGGTTGTGGAAAGGCCCTCGCCCGAGTGTGACATCTTTATAAAATTCCAAATTGGCATGACCTACCCGAACATATCCAGGAATGATCGTTATATAGGAAGAAGGTTCCTTTAGGGGTTCGTTCGAAATATATCCCACCCGATTTTCTCTTCCTCCCACATAACAATAACTTATGCGCGGAAATGGATATTGTGCGTTAGCAGGTAAGAGACATTCAGAAGATTCCCCCGTTTCTGTAATCACAAGATTTTGGTGATACCCCTTGTCGTATGGAGGAGGATTTTTAATCCCCAAAATCAACATTCTGTCAAGGCTTGTGCAATGAACCGTAAGGAATAGAATCACAACGATGAATTTCATGATTGCATTATAGCGACAAACTAACAGCTATGCGATGGGGGGTATCCGCAATTGCGGAAACTACCTAGTGCCAAGGAAACTTTTTATGAATAAAAGAAAAGTCACCTTGGCGAAAATTTAGATCATAATTTTCTAAAATTGATTCGGTAAGGTGTGATTGCCGAGGATACTGCTCTTCCCTGGCATTGGTAATCGGAAGGATTGACAAGGCCTGAAGATTGTAACGAATACATTTTCCCTGTTTCCAAAACAACCTGTTTGGGACCCACAAAAGTGGATGAAAAAAGTTCCGTCCCTCCCTCCTTCAAAGCCACAACATAATCAAATCTACTGGAATTGCAGCTGGAGGAAGTGAGAGTTTGCCTCCCGGACGTTGCAGTGACCTCATATGTTCCATTCGATTGTACAGTGATTGAACCACTCACCGCTGAAACACTACAAATGGAAATTGGGTTAGCACCTAAAACAAAAGGGGAATTTGCATTTTCATTCGTGAGGTACTGACAAGGCGGAGTGACTAGAACATAAAGCACAAGAGCATCTGCCATAGAATCTCCGGTAAGTCGAGTGCCGGGAATTAGTCCCTCTTCTTTCTCGTTTGAACAAGACCAAAAGAAAAGGGTTAGAAGTGGTAACCAAACCAAATATTTTAACATTGAAAAACCTACTTAGTATTTTCTAAGTAGGTAAGGATTTTGTCCGTTTGGTTCTCCCATTGAATCAAAAAATAGTACTCTTTTGAAAAAAGTTTAAAATCCGCATTTTGTATCCATTTCACATGCGAACCGACTCGTAAAACATTGAGAAGAATTGGAACAAACATGGGGAGAAGGAAACATACAAGTGGATGTCTGCGAAATCGACCGACAGGTCCGATTTGTTTTTTCTTCATCTGTGACTACAATGTATTGAAAAGACGTTTGGATTCTTAAATTGGGATTTGTTTTTAACTGAGCCGATACAGTAAAGAATCGAAATTCATTTTTTGTAGTTTCTGTTGGTGTCCCAAAGAAAACTCCCGTTACTGGATGCAATTGGATTCCTGCAGATACGGGGGAATCAATTACAAATTCGATTTCTCCTAAACTTCGTAAAAGATCCAATGAATTTCCCGAATAGTTAGGAGAAATTGGTTCCATTGGTATTCCAAGATCAAACTTTAAGGAACGAATGGAATGACGAAACGATCCGAGACAAGGTATAGAAAATTGAAAATTACTATCAGTTTTCCCAGTAGATCGCAATACAAAAGTTGAATCCGGACAAAGATGAAGGGACACGGTAATTTTTGAATCCGTGACTTCGGTAAATTGCAAAAATTTGGAATAATCATCACCAAACAATTGTTTTTCTGTTAAATGACTCAAATTTTCACCTTCGATCAAGAAGTTAGAATTTTCCATAACTATGTTTGGTGAAATGGAACGGATGGAATAGGAATTTTCTAAACCTGATCCAAAGGTTTCTGGTATTTTTTTATCTTCCAAAAACGGAGTACTAAGACTAAGTAAACTCGCAAACCAAGATTCTTTGGCACTCCCCTCCTTGGGAGCACAACTCAAGAGAAAAAAACAATACATTGCTATGGAACTTAGAGTTAAATTAAAAAACCAAATGATTTTTTTTGACATCGTTACCACCTCTTAATAAGAAGAGGTTAGAAACGAAAGGGCTGGGCAAAAAAAATCGTCAATGTGCTCCAATTCCAAAAAAAGTTAGAGGAACCAATGTAGGAAAAAGGTATCAAATTTCCAAAAAAGCACTGATAATCAAGTAAATCGGAAATAGTGTTAAAAATATAAAAAATACAGCGATTACAATTTTGGCAGTGATTTGAATGGGACCTAGGTTCTCACTGATTTGTAAATGTTCTGAATGAGAGAGTAATTGAAGATTATGGTACAACTTCAGAATATCTGAATTTTGCAAATTGCCTCTAAAAAAATAAAATTCTCCACTAACTAAATTAATTTTTATATAGGATTGGTCGCTTTCGGAATTACCATCCAAATAAAAGGAAACAAAGTTTGTCATAGCAAAAACAATATTTTTATTTCCTAAATTTACCACAAAATCATTGTTATTTGAATCAATAAAAACAGAACATTTGTGAATTCTATTTTTCCAGGAAATGTAGAGATAGATTAAACAAACTACCGATAACAGAAAAAACATAGATCCGAAAAAGAACTTTTTATAAATGAAAATCAAAGATAGTAAAAAAACAAAAAATGCAAAAATGCTAGAATACAATTCCCAAAGAATTCCTCGTCCCAAATATTCTAAATTTTCAAAGTTCATATTGAAGATGCAATTCAGAAAATTGCCTTTCTAATTTCTAACCAAATGTTTTTAAAAAAAATTGATAGTTCTATATGTTTACAATAGAAGGGTGAGGTTCATATCTGTTGTTTAGAAAACCAAAACCCAATCTGGATGAAATTCGAAAATCGGATTTTGATTTTCTCGTCGTTTTCTAACTATGTGTTGGTTCTCAATACCACCTAACACATATTAAAAAAATCATTCGCAACTGGCAGTCATTACTTTAGAAGGCGAATCGAAAGAAACCGCAACGAATTTTTTGTTTGCATAGGTAATGGATTTCCATGATTTTTGCTCTGGGGCCGCTTGTGCTTTCCAATTGATCCCATCGGTCGAGGTCATGATCCGATTGGTCCCATCTTGGGAAATAGCCACAAAAAGACCACCTCCATAAGCAAGTGAAGTCCATGTGTTTGCTTCCGTAGCTGCCCGTGGCGTCCAAGTAATGCCATCGGGAGAAGACATGGCCCGATTACCAATACCGGTTCCAGAGACGGCTACGAAAATATTGTTCCCATATTTGGCTCCAGTCCAAATATTATTTGCAACATCATTACGTTCAGTCCAAGAAATGCCATCGGGAGAAGTAACCACTTTTCCCGATGAAGATAATGCCAGAAAAAGTCCATTACCGTAAGTTACTATTTGCCATGGGGTCGTGGCAACTGGAATAGTACGTGATGTCCATGTAATTCCATCGGGTGACGTCATTGCCTGATTCGCACCGTTTGAGGAAACAGCAACAAAGGTTCCATTTGCGAAAGTTACAGATGTCCATGAATTTAATACCGCTGCGTTTCTATCTGTCCATGTAGCACCATCAGGAGAAGACATCACCTTGACAGTTGCCGTTGGGGATACTGTGACAAAGAGTCCATTTCCATACGTAAGAGAAATAAATGATCCGCCTTCGGACGTAGGGTGCGCTGTCCAAGTGATACCATCAGGGGAAGTCATTGCTGGATTCGCTCCATTCGTTGCGATTGCCACGAACTTATTGTCTCCATAAGTAACCGCACTCCATACATTGTCTGCTGCTGAATTTTGAATTGTCCAATTGAGTGTTTTGTTTTGACAACTTAAGTCTTCGGTCGAGTTACTTGAGGAGGCAAGAGCACCAAGTAATAATAAGGAAAGGGAATCATTATTTTCTTTAGTCGGATTACAACCAATTGCGGAAAAAATAAGCACACTTGAAAAAAGAACAGTAAAAAAGATTTTTTTCATTTTGGGAACACCATCTAAAATTTAACATTCATCATTCGAATGTCTGAATGGATTGTCAAATCTCATTTTCCATTTAACGAATATTAGGAAATAGCTAATTTGCAAAACTTGGCTTATATCACTCTCACTCACGACTGTTTTGTATGGATTTTTGCTACATAGGTGCAAAACTGCGATTCTAAAAAAAATACAGATCCAATTTAGAAGCGCTAGAGATCCTCGTTTAAAATTTTAACTTAGTTTCATTCTTTCTGGATCAACTTTTTCCACCATCTTTCCATTAGGTTGGGTTCACGAATTTTAACCATTTGTCCAAATTTAGGTGTCAATAAATCGATTTTATAAATCTCAGCTTGTTTCTCCAATGATTCTGCTGGTTCATACCAACTATGCAGTGATAGGTTGAACATTCCCCAGTGAACAGGGACTAATCTTTTTCCTTTTAAATCTAAGTGTGCTTTGGCTGTTTGTTCGGGTAAAACATGTACGGCTTCCCACATCGGATTGTATTGGCCGTTTTCAATAAAGGTTAAGTCAAAAGGTCCATACTTATCACCTATGTCTTTAAAGTGAACGTCATAACCTGAGTCTCCACTGAAATAGAATCTTTCTTTTTCCCCAATCACTGTCCAAGAAGACCAAAGAGTTTTATTGCCATTCATTCCTCTTCTACCTGAAAAATGTTGCGCCGGTGTACAAACAATTTTTACTTTTCCGATATCAAAACTACCCCACCAATCAAGCTCCATTAGGCGGTCTTCGGGAACACCCCACTCTTTCATATGAGAAGTAACTCCAAGAGGAGTGATAAATTTCGTATTGGTATTTTTAAAAAAATCAATGGTCTGCATATCCAAATGGTCATAATGGTCATGCGAAATAACGATATAATCGATAGCGGGCAATTCTTCCAATTTGACTACGGCATCTTGAAACCGTTTTACCATAAAACTAAAGGGAGCAGCGGATTCAGAAAAAACAGGGTCAAAAAAAAGTATTTTTCCTTCGATGTTCACAAGAAAAGTGGAATGTCCAAACCAAATAAATTTAATACTCTCGTCTGGTTTTAAAAACTCAGCAAAATCTGGTTTTTCTTCCGGCAATTTTACATCAGGCTTTTGATTTTTATCTCCACCGAAGAAAAATTTGAATGTTAAAGAAAAGAAATTTTGGCCTTCTCGCATTTTCTCTAACACATCGGGTCTGCGGTTTACAAACTGTTCTCTGGTTTCGTCATAATGTGTGGATTTTCTAATTTTTTCAAGGTGAGCACCCTCTGGATCTTTTCCAAAGGCCTTACAATGAAACAGAATCACTGCAAAAGATAATATGAATATGAGCGTAAATTTTTTCAAAACATCCCTACCTGAATTGTAACTTTCATTAGACTACATTGAATTGTAGAATTTGTAAAAATCTTTCTTGGAATTCTAATAGAAAATAAGCGGACAATACATTTCGAAAATAACGAAAGCATTCTAAAACCTGTAAAAATTTGTTGTTTTATCTGCAATTCTTAGAGAATGATGAACAAATTTATCAAAAGATCAAACCAGGAAATGAAATGAGACAACAAATCGTAGTTATATCCATGCTATTCACTTCGTTTTATACCCAACTTTTACCTTGTGAACCATTTGAACCTGTATTTCTAAAACCGGTGGATACTTCCAGGGAAGATAAAGATTTTTTTACCTTCAAACAAAAGTTAGAAAAATCAGTGAAGGAAAAAGATATAAAATTTATTGATTCAATCATCGATCCCAAGATTTCGTTTGCATTTGATGAAGATGGAATGGGAAAATCAAAATTTCTGAAATATTGGAAACTTGATAAAAATCCCAAAAATTCAGAGTTCTGGGATGAACTTTCTCAAACCATCAATCTAGGGTTTACCTATAAAGACAATATCTGGTCTGCTCCTTTTTTATTTAATCTAACACCCGAATCCATTGATTCTTATAGTTTCTCTCTCATTACAGGCAGTACGGTGAATATCAGAAACAAACCTTCTAAAAAAGGTGCCATAGTAACACAGCTTAGCTGGGAATTTGTTAAAAATGAATATGATGAGACAATCCCAAAACAAGTTCCCAATGAACCATGCAATTGGAAAAAAGTTTGTATCTCCGATGGCCAAGTGGGTTACATTTGCGAACAATACTTACGTAGTCCCATGGACCACCGAGTGGGTTTTTCCAAAAAAAACAAAAACTGGATGATGATATTCTTTGTGGAAGGTGGAGATTAAACTCGGTAGATACAATCTGCTTTAAAGAAAATGGATACCAATCTAAATTAATTTAATAAGAAACGATTTCTATTGAAAATGGATTGGTACCTGCGGTCACAGGAAATCCTCCCAAAGGCGAAAGTGTTCCATCACTTCCTATAGAAAAACCAGAGACAGTTCCACCTTCCGTATTAGAGGAATACAAAAACTTTCCGCTTGGGTCAATACTCAGTCCAATTGGACTAAATCCCGATGGGAAGGGAGACCCACTTATAGGCGTTAAAGACCCGGTCACTGGTTGAATAGAATAAGCAGAAATGGTCCCTTGCCCAGTTCCACTATTGGCAACAAAAACAAACCGGTTCCATGGATCAGAAATTGTGAAACCTGGAGCAACTCCAGCTGAAATAGAAGTTTGGACTAATAAACCACCAGACTCGCTATTTCTTATCAAAGGGAATACATCATTAGAAAAATAATTAGATCCATAAACAAATTGATCATTTGCCGAAATAGCTAAGGAAAGATTGTTTTCACCCGTTTGATATACATTAATCGAAGTTAAACCTCCAGTCGTAGAATTTAATGCAAACGCCTGAATTCCAGATATATTTCCCGAAGCGCAGGTCAGTCCCGCGTATAAATGTTTACCCTTCGAATCAAAAGCCATCCTTCCTACAGCGCCAGCTGTAGGATTTGCAGTACTGATAGCAGGCGTTAGGCTTGAAATATTTCCCGTGGGATCAATTGCCAAACGATGGATTTGCTGAGTCGTTTCTGAACTAGCGAATAGGAAGTTACCATTTGGATCTAAAGCCAAGGAATACGGAGTTGTCGGAAGAACCAAATCGGGATGTTTGATAGATAAAGCACCCGTTTCAGGATTCAGTTTCAGTATAGAAACAGAAGTATTACCGATGTTAGCCACATACACGGTATCCCCTGCCGCATTGGTTATAGAAAAACGTGGGCGGTTAGTCAATTGGAATGGGGATCCATCCACCTGCGAAATTTCACCCGTGGTAGGACTAATCCGATATACGTTGATACTGCTTGTGGCTGTGGACAAACCTACGTTGGTAACAAGTAAAAAACGGGGAATTTTGATCCTTGGGATCTTAATCTTAGCACCACAAAAATGAGTATTTTCACCAGTGCCAATGAGAACAGCTAAGGTTTCGAAATAGGAAGCGGAGTCAGGATCACAGGTTGCATTGAGTTTTGTAGGTTGGCATTGGAAAAATATTGCCAAAAGGGAAATCATACAAAGAATTTTTTTAGAATGGGCAATCAATGGACGACGATTCATTCCGAATACAATGCTTTTCACTAAGCAGATATTTCTTTCCGATAAAAAAACCTCAAACTTAATTCGTGTTTTCTATTAAAAATATTAATTTATTTTCGCAACTGAAAAGTATTCAAGGGGCGTTCCCATTAGATTCTAATTTGGAAATTTATTCCAAAAATGGGCCGGGCTCCTTCGGGGTCCGCTTCGCTCCCGTTCGCCTAACAGCGAACCAAACCCTCCAGATCCCTAACGCAAAAAAAAACATACTCTTTTATAATTTTGATTTTAATTCTTTATAGTAATTTCGGCCCATCTTTAGCAAAGTTCCTGTTGAAAGTTCTATTTGGTATGAGCCACCCTTCGAAGTGATAATTTTTTTAATCTGTTTTCCATTCACAAGAAAAGACCGGTGAATCTGCAGAAAATGTGCAGGCAATACTTTAAAAATCGAATCAAGACTTTTGTTATGAACAAACATTTCCCCAGTTTTTTTATATACCTTCACTCGTTTGTCAAAAGACTGAACATACAAAATGTCCTTAGTTGCAATTAAGTTTACACTACTTTCTTGTTTAATGCCTATGTATTTCGTTTTTGTTCCGACACTGTTTGTTTGAAACTTTTGAAGTGCTTTTATCATTCGGTCTTTGGAGATAGGTTTCGGAACAAAATCTAATACCCCGTAGTCAAATGCTCTGATTGCCTCTGCAGTATTTCCGGATGTGATTATGGTTAAAAAAGAAGCAGCAGAAGTCTCTTTTAATAAATCGAAACCTATATCACCATCCAAATTTAGATCCAAAAATAATAAATCGATTTCATTTTCTTGAATGAAACACTGAGAGCCAATTAAACTTTTTTCAATACGTAGAGATGTAATTTTAGTTTTTAGAAGTTCACGTAACATTCGTTCGAGTCCCCTAGCCGCTACAATTTCATCTTCTACGATTAAAATTCTCAAATTCTACTCCTATTTAATTATTGTTCAAGTCGATATTGCACGTTTGATAAATTCACAAATACACCAATCATTGCTTGGTAGGAATTTAAAGTACGCATGGAAAACTGATCCGCTTTTAAAAATTCTCGATAATAATCTACTTCTGCTTTAATTCCAAAATACCGACCTAAATAAATATTCAATCCTGCTCCAACCCCTACGATACTTCCAATACCACTAGAGATCTGGTTGCTATAAACAAACCTGTCATGAGTGATTCCTGAATGTGCCTCACCTGTGAAGGAAACAACACCAGCCCTTGCCACAAGATAAGGATCGAAAAAATTTCTAGGTATGGGATGGTAGGTGGCAAGAAAACTCATTGAATTTCCGCGATAAATTGTCCGTTCACGGGGAATGGGATCAACATATTCTTTATAATATGATAAACCAGGAATTACATCTTGTCTTTTGGCATTCATAGAATTTTGCATCACAGTAAATCCAAGTCCTATTTTTTCTTTCCATCCATATTCAAAATCAAACTGAGATGCAACTCCCGGGGTGTATGTCGGTTTAAAGTACAAACCTGGATCTTGACTGCGTATCGAACCTTGAGGATAATAGTCTTGGCTCACTTCTTTTGTTACAATCTTATATTGTAATGCACTATCATAGTTTTTTTCGTGACTAATAAATGATCCGCTAGGTGCCAATGTTCCTCCCCCCATAAAACTAATTAAAAAAGCACCTTCATAAAAACCTGGTGGGTATTTTAATTTTGCGTAATATTTATCCAGATCTGAGTTAATTTTCTGCGTTTCCTCAGGAACTTGACTTACCAAAGGTTTATCCTCCTTTTTCATCAGAGGTTCTGCAAAACTAATATTTGCAGATAACAAAAGAAAGGTTATCATTAGTGTTTTTGTATTCATCATTTTATCCTTAGGGGTAGGATAATGATGGCATCAAAACTTACAAAAGAAATGGAGCGAAGTGCATTCTAAAGGTGTGAATGGCACCTAATTTACTCCATTACTGTGATGGTATTCTCCCAACCCCCTGTGACCATTTTGGAGGTAAAATCCCATTTATTAGGAAAGGCTTCTTGTAACCTTGATTTTATGTATTTCATACCAGTTCCCAATGAATCGGATTTAGTTGTAGGAAGTCCGTCATTGAATAGAATGTATTTTGTTTTATTTTTATCTTTCTTTTTCTTTAATGTGAAGATTCCTGAATTTTTACCTTGATAACCATGTGTGACACCATTTTCAACCAATGTCAAAAGAACAATGGGCGGGATCATATCTTTGGGGCTCACCCCCTCTGTTTTAAATTCAAACTTTGATTCTTTTCGAAGACTCATAATCTCCAAATATCGTTTGCAAATATTTATCTCTTCACTGATAGAAATTGTTTTTTTATTGGTTAACTTTAAGATAGATCGCAATTCATCAGAAAGAGCAGTGAGTAATTGTTTGGCTGTTTCTGGATCCTCATCCAACCAGATGATGGTTGCATTGATCGAATTTAATAAAAAATGAGGATGTATATTGTTTTTTAACAATTCAACTTCTAACCTTGAAGAAACTAATTTTGCATCCTGAAGTTTGACTTTATAAGAAGTCATTAGTCTTTCGGCCCGATTTTTATCAGAGTTGGCTAGTTTAATTTTATAAGCAAGACCCAAAGAGAGTAAACACATCTCAATCGCTGAACCAACTTGCAGTCCATACTCGGTAAATATATTCGCAGGCAAAATTCCAAATCCTTTCAGTGAATAAATACCCACACCAAATAAAAGAGCTACCCAAGCGATTAAAAAGTAGCGTGCCGGCTTGTATCCTTTGTCCCAACAAACAACAGCAACGAGAAAAACAGAAAGAGCAAACAAGATCACAAAGGAAGCCAATAAATAGATGTTTACATAATAGGAAAAAACAAAGGATGATAACATCAAAAACAACATCAAACCCATTAGCACAAAGATGATTTTATCCCAAGTTGGTGTGTTTCGTTTTGTATTCAAAAAACTTCTAGTAAACTGAAGTCCCCAAAACAAAGAAAATCCTCCCACAAATGGTAAACTGATATTTGCCCAATGGGGAGAATTAGGCCAGAAAATCTGGAACGCTAACCCATTTAGAACCGACTGAGATAACCCATACAAACTTACATACAAAAGATAATACAAATACCCCCAATCTCTAAGCATAAATAATAGTATTAAATTATAAATTACTAATACAAAAACGATTCCATAATAAATTCCTAAAGATAAATTTTCCTTCTCTTTCAACTTCAAAAATCTTTCATGTGAATAAACAGTTATCGGAAACTGAACAGTTCCCTCACTTTCAAAACGGAAATAGTATGTTTTATTTTTCTGAAGACCTAACTTTACTGGGAAAATAAAACTTTTTTCCTCTAGTGGCCTCGCAGAAAAAACATAAGAATCACCTGTGATGATTTGTTTCCAAGATTTATCAGTCAATTCGTAGAATTCTATTTTATCCAACAACGGATAGGATACATGAATGAACCAGTCGCGTTCGTTCGATTCATTATGTAGTTCAAAACGAACCCAATAAATATTTTTTGTAAATCCAAAATTGGGTGAAAGAGATTTACTCTCCTCAAATAAATTCGTTTTCCTAACTTCCTCAAATCTTAGGTCACTATCAGGTGTTAGGGTAAGGATTTCCATATGGTATCCAATGGGGTATTCCCCCGTTCCTTTTTTCAAAAACGTTGTCAATCGCGAAGGAGTAGGAAGCGCCGAAAGAGAAAAAGAGCTAACAAATAGCAGAACAACACTGAATCGGAGTGGGAACATTTCTGACAAAATTTATTCGAATTTACCTTGGTTGTAAAGTAAAAGTTTTTGTTTGGCGGCGGTAAATTGGATTTGGATTGATTTCAAATGTAACTTTTAGAATCTTTCCGATAAAGAGCAATGCTTTTGGTAAAATGACTCAATGAATAGACTATCAGCTTGGATCAAATCAATCCATTTCCTTATAGGATTACAAAGTAAAGATGAAACACTGCCAGATGTTCGGGAAATTTCGATTCCCATACGCAACGGCAGTTTGCGTGCAGACTGTTATATGACAAAATCAAAATCATTGGGCACGATAATTACCATCAATGGCCTTGCTCCCCTAGGAAACCGTGATCCGAGGTTTATCATTGTCAATCGAAGCCTAAATCAATTAGGTTACACGGTTGTGAGTCCATTCTACGATGAAATTTGTGATTATAAAATTTCTCTTCGTAACATTGAAGATATTAAAGATTCCATTACTTACATCTCTAAACAAAAAGAGATAAGTCCTTCTGGAAAAGTATCCATTTTTGCACCCTCTTTTTCAGGATCCTTAAGTCTTATCGCAGTAAGCGAAAAAGAAATTGCCGAACGAATTAATTCCGTTTGTGCGATCGGTGCCTTTGCCAATGTAGATGATATTATTGGAAATTTGTTTGCAAACCAGAGTTTGGATGAATACGGACGAATGATTCTTTTACTGAATTTTCTCCCCTTGTCCATTGGAGAAAACAAAAGTTTATTTAAGGCCATTAAACTTGCGATTTTAGATAACTATTTCAAATACAAAGACAATCTTTTGGAACCTCATTATTCAAAAATGAAAAAAACAGACCGCGAGTTTTTTGAAAAATTGAAATACAATAAAGATTTTAGAATGAAACATTGGGAAATCATACTTAAAAAAGGCGGAAAAAACAGAGAGTTGTTAACTGCTTTATCAGTTACAAATCATATTGATACTCTCAACTTACCAATTTTATTGATTCATGGCTTAAAGGATGATGTAGTGCCAGCTAATGAGTCTTCTATGTTATATGAAAAGTTGCAGGCACGTGGTGTAGATTGTAAACTCTGCATCACAAATCTAATTTCCCATGGCGATACTGGTTTTGGTTTCAAAACTTTATTCGAAGTACCCAAACTCATATCCTCTTTTTCGTATTTTTTTCGAAAAGCTTATGATGGCAAATGATTCCGATTTAGAACTTCTTACTATTAAAGTTTACAATTTCTAAAAAGATTTTCTTACCTTATATTGGTTAGAGAAAAGAATCAATTGCAGTTTTGATTATCTCCAAAGCTTGTTTCATCTCGGATTTTGAAATCACAAGAGGAGGTGCAAACCGAACCGTGTTTTTATGCGTTTCTTTCACCAAAACTCCGGTCTTCATTAGCTCAAGGCATAGTTTTTTGGCATCTACAGAATCGGCAAATTGCACTGCATTTAAGAGGCCTTTCCCTCGAACCGAATGCACCAAAGAATGTTTCCAAGATTCAATGGTATCTCGAAATAAAATCCCCATACTCTCTGCATTCTCAGACATTCCTTCTTCTAAAATTGTTTTTACAGAGGTGATGGCTACTTCACATGCAAGCGGATTGCCTCCAAACGTGGAACCATGTTCCCCTGGTTTTAAAAGCAAAAGTATATCCGCAGAACCTAATACACAAGAAATGGGCATCATTCCACCCGAAAGAGCTTTCCCAAGAAGTAATAAATCTGGTTTGATTTCGGAATGGTCAGAACAAAGTAGTTTTCCCGTTCTTCCTAAACCAGTTTGTATTTCATCAACAATCAATAGTACATTATGAATTTTGCATATTCTTCTAACTTCTTTTAAATATGCTTCATGAGGAACAATCACACCTGCTTCTCCTTGTATAGCTTCGACCATAAAGGCGGCAACATTTGGATCAGATACGGCCGTTTCCAATGCAACCAAATCATTGTAAGGTATGATTTCATAACCAGAAAGAAAAGGACCAAAATCATTTTTACTTTTTGGGTCCGTAGAAGAAGAGATGGCTGCTATGGTCCTACCCCAAAAATTTCCTTCACAGAAGATTATCTTTGCTTGGTTCTCTGGAATTTTTTTCTTTTGGTATCCCCACTTTCTAGCAAGTTTGATGGCTGTTTCCCCTGCCTCTACACCAGTATTCATGGGCAACACGCGGTCATATCCAAAGGTAGAACACATAAACTCAGTAAATAACGGAAGTTTGTCGTTATGAAATGCTCGGGAAGTAAGAGTCAGAATTGCCGATTGTTTTTGAAAAACATCAACAATCTTTGGATGGCAATGGCCTTGATTCACAGCACTATAAGCGGAAAGAAAATCAAAATACTTTTTCCCTTCTATATCCCAAAGATAAATGCCTTTCCCTTTTACTAACACAACAGGCAAGGGAGAATAATTAAAAGCTCCAAACTGAGTTTCTTTTTCGATAAGTAATTCTGTTAATTTTCCCATTGGGAAATAAAAACATTTAAGTTATTGTTTACAACTCCTTTCATATCTTATACTCTCATTTTTTAAAAGAATCTTGTGTTTAGGATCAAATTTGGTTGTTACATTATGTTTACAAAACAAATGCAATATGATGATACAAAAATTCTCAGTATTGCAAAAATCATCGATACGAAAATTGGATCTTTGATTCAAAGATTTGTATTTTATACTACTTCCAAGAGCATTCACTTTGGATTTCGTTATCCCAAGTTAAAATTACAGATTTTTAAATTTATCGATGTCTTACCTTCTCTCGAAACAAAAAAAATATATCCCTATTTTAAAATTTATCTATTTGATGAAGACACGGAAATTCCTATTTTTTTAAAATCCTCTATTCAATTTTTAATCAAAACTTTCTGTTTAGGCAAACTTGTATCATCTCTGATACTAAAAATTGTAAAAGTATTTGCAAAATTTTTCATCTTAACTGATTCTCCAAAGAATTTAAAGAAACTGAACTCATCTATAAGACCGCGCACATATGATGTATTAGGTGAAACCGCAGTGTCTCCCAAAGAAGCAAAAGAATACCTCAGGCAATATTCGGAACTTCTGGAACTATTACCGGAAGTTCCGCTAGATATAGATCCAAAACTAAGAACCAATATTTCTATCAAATGTTCAGGCATCGAAACAAGACTTTATCCAGAAGCCGAAGAAATGAGTGGTAAGTATTTAAAAGAAACGCTTCGTCCCCTCCTACGATTGGCAATGAAGAAGGGAATAGGAATCAATTTAGATATGGAACAATACGATCTAAAATCAATCATTTGTCGAGTAGCGAAGGAATTATTTTTAGAAGCAGAATTCAAAAAATACAAACATTTTGGGATCGTTGTCCAATCTTATTTAAGATCATCTACAGAGGATTTGAAAGTTTGGAAAGAGTATGCAAAGGATCGCGGAGTGCCCATTACCATTCGGCTTGTAAAGGGTGCCTACTTAGAATACGAACGCATCAAAGCAGAAGAACGAGGTTGGATTTCTCCTGTTTTTGATACCAAGAGAGAAACAGATATAAAATTCGAAGAGAATGTTCTCTTTCTTTTAGATTCAAGTCCTTTCCTTCGCCCTGCCTTTGGAACACATAACCTTCGTTCACTTGCATTTATCCTATATCATGCGAACAACCGCTCGATTTTAGATTTTGAAATTCAAATGTTATATGGAATGGCAAACAAATACAAAGCCGGTTTAGAATCCATGGGAATCATTATCAGAGAATATTCTCCGATAGGTGCCTTACTTCCTGGAATGGCTTATTTAATCAGAAGATTACTAGAGAATACCTCTAACCAAGGTTTTTTGTACCAAATGAGTCTTGGAAAAAACTTAGATTCCTTGATTACCAACCCAAAAGAGGAAATAATAAATGGAATTTAAAAATGAAACCATTCGGGATTTTTCAATCAACACAGAAAGGACCACTTTACATTCTGTACTAAACTCTATTAAAGATTTAATCCCTTTCCAAATTCCCATCTCAACTGGTAAACTAGAGAAATTTTCTCCAAATCCTTTTATTCATAAAAACCCATGGTCACCAGAGTCAATTGTATCAAAGGTATCTCTTGCGAATGCCAAGGACTTAGAGGAAACAATCCAAACTTCGAAAGAGGAAGGAAACCATTGGAAACACCTCTCCCAAGACAAACGGTCTCAAATTTTGAATTTAGTCGCAGATACTTTGGTCAGTAAAAAAGATTTTATTATTGCTGTCTGCATTTGGGAAACAGGAAAACATATTATGGAGGCAGAGATAGAATTTGCGGAAGCAGTTGATTTTTGCCGTTATTATGCGATGGTTTCCAAAAACCAACTTGCGGACAAACATATCAATTTGTTAGGTGAAGACAATTCATACTACTACCAACCAAAAGGAATCATCGGTTCTATTTCCCCATGGAATTTTCCCATGGCCATATTTACGGGAATGTGTGCAGGCCCCCTCGTCACAGGAAATATTGTCCTCGCAAAACCTGCAGAAGAAACATCTGCCACAGCATATGAGATCACAAAATGTTTTTGGGAGGCAGGTGTACCAAAAGGTGTTTTGCATTTTTTACCGGGGCTTGGTTCCGAAATAGGAGAAGCCATTGTCACTCACCCAGAAGTTTCTGTGATCAATTTTACTGGCTCTCGGGATGTGGGTCTTTCCATACTTCGAAAGACTGCACTAGTCCCTCACGGACAACGAATCATAAAAAAAGTGATTTGTGAGTTAGGTGGGAAAAATGCGATGATTGTAGATGCAGATGCTGACTTAGACGTTGCAATCCAATCTATACTATCTTCGGCCTTTGGATTCCAAGGCCAAAAATGCAGTGCACTTTCTCGACTTTTTGTACATAACGATTGTTATGATCGTTTAAAAGAAAGACTAATTGCTGCTATGGATGGTTTACTGATTGGTTCTCCACTAGATTTTGAAAATCGAATTGGTCCAGTCATTCATGAGGAAAGTTATTTGCGGCTTTCGAATTTACAAAAAGAGAATGAGCGTTTTTTAATCGGTCGAACTTCTTCTGTTCCAAATACAGGATTTTATATTCCACCAAGTTTGTATGAACCACCTATTGATTCTTCTATGTGGACATCAGAAATCTTCGGACCCTTACTATCCATACAAAAGATTTTTAGTTTTTCAGAAGGGATTGTTTATGCCAATGATTCTGATTATGCTCTTACCTGTGGAGTGATTTCTCGAAACCCAAAACATATAGCACAAGCAAAATTGGAAATAGAAGCGGGTAATTTATATATCAACCGAGGGATCACGGGTGCAGTTGTCAACAGACAACCATTTGGCGGAGGTAAACTATCGGGAACCGGTGCCAAAGCAGGTGGACCCGACTATATTCATCTTTTTGTAGAAGGAAAAACGTATACAGAAAATACTATGCGCCAAGGTTTTTCAAGAGATACTCTCCAATAAGAAATGGTAAAAACCTATATCCTTACTTTTTTTCTGAAATTAAAATTCTTTCTTGGTGGCCCGGATAAACAAACTTAAGATTCTGTTTCGCTCCCAATCCCTTTAGAAAATCTAAACTTTTACGATTGAGTTTGCGGTCTGTTGTAAAAAAACCAGGAGTGACGTTTTCGTTCCATCCCCATCCTGTGTGGCAAGTATCCCCGAGAACCAAGTGGGCACCTTCTTTTGCAGGAATATAAAATGCTAAACTTCCTGGTGTATGCCCTGGCACAGAAAGAACATAAAAACTCTGGTCACCAAAAAAATCTAACACGGCGATTTCACTTTCACTTTTACCAAAATCGAGTTGCACTAAGTTTGGATTTTCTCCTAACAAACGATTGGTGGATCCTTGGACAAAAAGGTTGATGAATTGCCGAGTGGTAACTTCCCCTGGGCCTACATAAAAAGGAACAGACCTATCAATCTCATAAGCTCCAAGGGTATGGTCCAAATGCAAATGAGTGAAAAATACTCCCTTTAAATCTATTTTGTTTTTTATCAAATATGCTTTAGTCGTTTCATAAACTTTTAGTTTATCAAAATGCATCTGCGATTCCACAATAGAGCTGACACGACTTCCCTCCTCACCTTTAGGGAAATTTTCCCCCATACCGGAATCGATCATAAAACTTCCGTATTTAGGGTGTTTGATGACATAGAAGTAAATAGCAATTGGTTCTAGTCGGTCTTTTAAACCCGCACTTTTTGCTTTAGGATCATCCAAGTCCAAAAGTCCAGCAAGTGATGCTTCCCAATCTGCCACTTTGATTGTTTGAAATTCAACAAAAGACTTTGGTTTGGGAGATAAAGGAAGGGTTTCACTAGAACTGTTCGAAACATAAGGAGTTACCTTATGTGAGGTTACCTGACAAGATAACCCAAAAATATAAAATACTATCAATACACTTAGATTTGTTCTAAAAAACATCAATCCACCACCTGTCGTTAAAGCTAAGTCGAATGAATTCCAATTAACAGTCACGCCAAAAATAGAGAGAAGAATTTCTATTACTCACTATCAAATCTTAGGGGTTCAGATTTTAAAAGCTATATGTCTATACGACTAAAAAACCAACATGTTTCGATTGAGAAATTAACTTGCAGCCAAGGAACAGAAAATAGGAAATTATCCATTCCAGAATCAATGGATACATGTATTTTTTTAAGAATTAATACTAAAATAGGAAATAAATTATTGCATTTCGCATATTGACACAATTAGATAAATCACTCTTTAGGGCCAATCCAAGATGCGAAAATCCAATGTTCTAATATTGAATTTATTTTTTTCTATTTCTTGTTTTTATCATCCCTTATGGAAACCATATTTTTTCCCTGAAACGGATCAGTTTTCCAAACTTCAAATTCAATTTGCATCTGCGATCTTTCTCATACAACCAAGGATCTATTCTCTTTCCAAAACTTCGGGTGTCGAAGGAGAAACGATCATCATTGATGGTATCAATTTTTCCCCGCAGGCTTCAGAAAACGCAGTGAATTTTTCAGGTTCTGTCCAAGCAACCATTGAGAACGCAACCAATACAAGCTTAACAATTCGCATACCCTACGGCGCAAAATCGGGACCCATCACAATTCAAAATAGGCAAGGTTCTTCTCAAAGTTTCGATACATTTACAGTATATCGTTATTTCATTAGCTTTTCTGTGGGTGCCAATACAGAACTTTATTCTCTCAATATGAATACGGGTGCAATAGTCGCAAATTCTAGCTCACCTTATGCACTCACTAGCAATTCAGCTAGTTTTTCACCAAATGGCAAATTTGCTTATTCTGGCGGATTTGGAATTTCCTATATTTCTAGTTATGCGGTAAACCTAGAAAATGGAATTTTATCTTCTCTTAATGCCAATGCAGGAGCTACAACAATGGATCCTGTATTTTTTGCCTTTCATCCTACCAATCGATTTCTTTATGTATCTAGTTTTAGTGGTGCCAGTATTACGGCATTTTCCTTTGATCAAAACACAGGAATCCTCACAAAGATTAATGACTATAGCCAATCTTGTTTCTGTAGTTTAAACCACTTAGCAATCACTCCTGATGGAAAATTTCTCTACGTGAATGGAAATGGCGGAACAGAACCTATCATAGGTTATTCGGTAGATCAAAACACGGGTGCCTTATCGAATTTAGCTGGTTCTCCTTTTGGAACGGGAGTTCCCAATATGGAAGCACTTCTAGTTGATTCAACTTCCAACTACTTATATTCCGTTGCCAGCGCAGGTGTTATTATAGGCAGGCAAATTGATTCATTCACTGGAAACCTAACAGCCATTCCAGGAAGTCCATTTACAGGGACAACTGGAAACTTTCGCGCTGTCATGCATCCTTCAGGAAAGTATTTTTACACAGTAAATATTTTGGGTGCAACATTAGCAAAACATGATATATCAACAAACAATGGTTCCATCTCATCTGCAAATTCAATATTGAACTTTGGTTCGAATTTACAATTTGTAACTTTGGATCCAACTGGTACCTATGGTTTTGTTAGCAATATAGCTTCTAACAATTTTTATCAATTCAAAGTGGATCCAACAACGGGAGCCCCAAGCCTAATGAACTCGGGAAATCCTTATCCAGCTTCTGCCACTCCAAGTGTTCCCCAACCTTTTCGCCTGGCCCAATGATTCAAAACGGAGAGTAGTAAACTCTTTATGAAAATCATTTTGCTTTCTTTCTAAGATCGCTTGTTTATGATCTAAGCCATCTGTTTTAGGTTCCGTTCCATAGACCATCTGGATCATTTCCTTTTCAGAATTCCAAATGCTAAAAGTCAAAAAACCTTCGGAAAAATAACTGAAGTTACAAACGGTTGTTATACTAACTTATGATACCGCTACAATCATATACCTATAATTTTATCAATGACCCCATATTCCAGAGCTTCTGTTGCAGAAAACCAAGTATCACGTTCTGTATCTTCCATAATTTTTTCTAAAGGTTGTCCCGTTGCGTTTGCCATTATTTGATTTAACAAGTCTTTCTCCCTTCTTACTGATTCAGCAAAAATTCGGATATCTTCTGCAGGTCCCTTAAATTCTCCCATAACATGCGGTTGGTGTATCAAAACTTTACTATGAGGGTAGGCAAAACGATATCCTTTGGCTCCAGATAGTAGTAGGACTGCACCGAATGACATGGCCATGCCTAAACAGATTGTATGAACGGGATTATGCAAACTCTTCATTACATCCAATATCGCCAAACCTGCATAAGTAGATCCGCCAGGAGAATGAATATATAAAGTGACTGGTCTTGTGGGATCCAATGCTTCCAGATATAAGAATCGATCAATTAGATATCTTGCGGAATTATCATTAACTTCTCCCCAAAGAAAAACTTTTCTTTGTTCGAGGTATACGTTTTCTATTTGTCCATTAGAATAATATTGTGTAGCTTCCATAAAATTCCCTAAGCCGCCACCATAAAACTTGAATTGGCTTCCGGTCGAAAGGTTTCACCAATTCCGTTTCGAAGAATTCTCTTAACGCGTATATGTCTTTTTTTGATAAAAGATAAAGTTTTACCTTCTGATTTTGAAATTTCGACTAGAGAATAATTTTGGTAATAATAAAGTTCGATTAACTTTTGATCGTCGGGATCTAATTTTTTGACATTCTTAGAAATTGTTTCAAAACATTCTTTTTCCAAAAGGGAAAAATCTAACTTTTCTGAATTTTGATCGATTTGAATTGGATCTACAAAAATTAAATTCTGAGATTCTTTCTTTCTCAAGATTCTGTCTACATATTTGATCAGAGTTCTCTTGAGCAAAGAGGGAAAAGCAGCGGGAGTGGTGATTTTTTCCAGATTACGATATAAGTCCCAGAAAGATTCCTGAACTACATCCTGAGCAAGATCTTCATCTTTCAAAATCTTACAGGCAAATTGATTGGCAAAACTAGAAAATCGATTTTGTAAATCAGCCCAAGCTCGAAGATCACCAGACTTAGCTTGGTTCAAAAGTTCAATGTAGGATATGTCATTCATACTTTTCAATGTCCCTGTTTACCACAATTTAGTTCTAAAAAAAAGTATTTTCCTGGCGCTTTTTTGTCCATATGAATCAGAAATAAGGATTTCTTGACTTTTCATTGGCCTATTGGTTCTTTTCCTCCAGAATGTCTCAAATTTTTGCCTTTGTTCGTTCCCTGTTTCAAGCTCCTGCTGGTGTGGAACTCCGCTACCAAAGGTATTATGTTGCAACTAACTCCATTTATGTATTAGCAGCCCTCATTCATTTTACCTTTATTTTTTTCTTTACTTTAGTAGGTGCCTGGGAAATGGCAATTTTCAATTTCGGAAGTGTATTTTGGTTTGCCTTTACCATATGGATCAACAGGAAAAAATATCTATTCACTTCACTATATTTATGTTTTTCAGAAGTATTTTTACACGCATTAGCAGCCACGTACTTTTTTGGTTGGGGCGCCGGTTACCAATACTATATGATGCTTTTTGCCACCGGAATTTTTCTTTTACCACCTGGAAAAAACTTTCTAAAGTTTGGAAGTATTGTCATCGGATGTTTACTGTTTGCCTCCACTTATTACTATTCTATGACCAACTCACCCGTATATATTTGGAATGAGAATTTTCTTGCCTTAATCAACGTTTCCAATATTATATTTTCTACTCTCTTTCATGCAGGATTTGCATATTATTTTACACTAGCAGCTAACATAGCGGAAGATTCCTTAGAGAGAGAAAACAAAGCACAAACAGCTTTTTTCCAAAACATATCCCATGAACTGAGAACTCCGCTAACATTAATCTCTGGACCTTCGGAATCAGCTCTTCAAAGAGGAGAAGGATTATCACCATCAGAAGTAAAAGTTGTAGTCAATCAATCAAGACGCCTAACGCGTCTGGTAAATCAACTTTTAGATCTCCAAAAAATTACTTCAGGAAGAATGGAACTTAGAAAATCTAACCTTCGTTTGAATGAGTTTTTAACACAAGTTTCAGAAAATTTTACTTCCTATGTAAAACGTAAAAACATTGACTTTGAATTGATATTATGTGAAGAACCTGTATTTGTTGAAGCCGATCCAGAACAATTAGACAAATGTATTTTCAATTATCTATCAAACTCAATTAAGTTTACAGAAGCAGGTGGAAAAATTCGTTTAGAATTAAAAAAAATCGAAAACGTAGCAGTTGTTTCTGTTCGAGACACCGGAATTGGAATGGTAGAAAGTCAAATCCGTAGATTGTTTTCTAGATTTGGGATTAGCGAAGCTTCGCTGACTAGGGAACAAGAAGGAACTGGTTTGGGACTTGCTTTAGTGAAGGAATTAGTTGAATTACACGGTGGTAAGGTCGGAGTGGAAAGTGAACATGGGAAGGGTTCTCATTTTTATTTTACTTTGCCCATTTCTACAAATAACTCCAAAGAATTGGAAACAAACTCAAATTATTACCACCTATTCAAACATGAATATATTCCAGACTTAGTGAGCCATTCTAAAGTTTTTTCCGAAAAAATTGAAATCAAAAGAACCACCAAACTACTCGTAGTTGAAGATAATCCCGATTTACGATCTTATTTAGGTTCCATTTTAACTCGTGTAGGTTTTCATGTTTTAGTAGCTGCAGATGGTCAAGCAGGACTTGAGGCCGTTTACTCAGAAACACCCGATTTAGTCATCACTGACTTAATGATGCCCAAATTAAGTGGGCTCGACTTAATTCGCGAAATTCGAAAGAAAGAACATCTAAATTCACTTCCAATTATCCTCCTCACTGCCAAAGCGGACGCAGCCACTAGAAAAGAAGTACATGGAGAAGGAGCCGATATCTACCTCTCCAAACCGTTTCTTGAACCTGAACTTTTGAGTGTAATTCGAAATGCATTAAGATTAAAGGAAACAGAATTTTATCTCAAAGAAGAACTTTCGCGTGGAATTCGAATTCAGAAAAAACTTTTACCTGAATTAAACTTTGATCAAGGTTTGATTTCAGCAGAAGTTGAATTTATTCCAAGCGATGGAATTGCAGGGGATTATTACATTGTACAATCGCTAGGTGAAGGAAAAACCTTTTTGTTATTAGCTGATGTTTCTGGTCATGGTTTTTCTGCAGGAATGGTTTCCGCAATATTACATTTCGTTTTACAACTACCAAATACTCCAAAAGATAACCCCGAAGCTTGTTTAAAATGTTTGAATTCTTACTTATATGGAAACACAGCAGGTTTGTTTGTTACAGCAGTGGCAGTAGTAGTAGACTCTAACCAAAAAAAATTCACATGGTCCAAAGCCGGGCACGAAGATATTTATTTAGGAGCCAAAGAAAATTTTTCTCCCTTAATCGGGAATGGTAAACCATTGGCAATACTACCTAACTGGGAAGGAAAAAGTTATGACGTAATTTATACACCTGGTGATAAACTCTTTTTATTTTCTGATGGAATTTTTGATGTTCGCTCCAAAGACCAAACTCTATTTCGAGACTCTGGATTCTGGGAGTGGGCAAAAGATATAACCCATTGGAATGTAAAATCAGCCTTCTCAACTTTATTACAAATGGCAAGGAAACACCAGAATTCCGAAAAGTTTGAGGACGATGTCACTCTCCTTTCCATTGAATTTTTAAATTAATTTTTTTTAATACGAACCAACATACAAATTTAGGAATGAGGATAATCGTCAATGTAACGACAGAAGTTTTTTGGAGCTATAGACTATTTTGAATTATATTTACACTTCTATCGTTTCACAATAATAACCATATTAAATTTGTGCTAATCGTTTCAAGAGGGAAGATTTTTCTTTATCTTTGGTTACTAAATTCAAAGCGTTTCGAAAGTAAATTTTTGCTTTTTCTGGCTCTAGATCACAATACAATTCCCCCAAAAGGGAATAATAATATGGATTCGTTTTTAGTTCGACTCCATTTAACTCTTCCAGTGCCGCTTCTCTTCCTTTTACCTTAAATAGTACAAAGGCCCTATTTAATAAAAGTAAGGGAGAGTATTCCAACTCTAACAAGTGAGTGTAAAGTTCGTAAATGGACTCCCATTTTTTTCCAGTATCCTCTGGCCTAGTATGCCAATAAGCAATGGCTGCTTCTAAATGGTATTTTGAAAATTTTGGTTCTTTACTTGACTGGAAAAAGAAATATTCGCCCTTTTTAATGAATTCTTTATTCCATAGTTCCCTGTTCTGATCTCCATAAAGGATAATTCCCCCTTCTCCATCCAACCTTGCTTCAAATCTAGAAATATGAAAACAAAGGAGGGAAAGAAGTGCATTCACATCGGAAGTGTTAGTTTCATTATTTTCCAATAAAATAGTACAAAGACGAATGGCTTCTAGGCATAAATCTTTTCTTAGGATTCTGTCTTGGACTTGTGATAAATATCCCTCGTTAAACAGTAAATAAATGGTTCGAAGCACAGAGGACAATCTTTCTTCTAATTCACAAGGTTTTGGAAATTCTAATGAAATATTGTTTTCCCTTAGTTTATTTTTTGCTCGAAGTAGTCTTTTGTTAATTGTCTCTTTATTTGACAGAAATGCCCTTGCTATTTCTTCAATCCCAAACCCGCAAAGGATTCGTAATGATAAACCAATTTGGGATTCTAAAGGAAGGGAAGGATGAGCAATGGCAAAAATCATTCGAAGTTGGCTGTCTAGAATATTTTCATCGGAAAGATCCAGCTCTATTTCTGTTATATTTTTTTCTCTTTGATAAACGGGAAGAACCTTGTTATACAAAATAGATTCTCTATGGATAAAATTCTTAGCTTTATTTTTAGCGACTGCATACAACCAACCAATAGGATTTTCTGGGATTCCATTTAACCCCCAAGTTTGTGATGCAGTCAGAAAGGTTTCACTTGCAATATCCTCAGCAATTTCCAATTGAAAAAACCCATATTGTTTACAGAGAACAGAAATTATCTTTGTATATTCCGTTCGAAACAAATTGGGAAGTAAGTCTGAATGATTCATGAATATACAAAGAGATTCAATTAATGTTCTTTTTCCTTATGAATACCGACTACCTTTCTCACCTCCACGCTATTTCCTTCTCCCATAAGGATAGGACAATTTTGTGCAATATTGGCAGCATCTTCAAAATCATTTGCTAAAATCATAATAAAACCAGCTAAAGATTCTTTAGTTTCTACATAGGGACCATCGGTAATGATATGATCCGATTGAATGACCTTTCCTTCCGTTGATAAGGCAGTTCCTGACTTAAACTTCTTTTGTGCAACGATACTGTTTACCCATTCCTGATATTGCTGCATATAAATTTGCAATTGTTCAGGAGAAGGTTGGTTCTCCTTCGTTAGAATGTCTAAACGCATTAAAATTAAATATTCTTCCATTGTTTATCTCCTATTTTTCTCATTGAAACTTCTACGGATAAAATCTCGAACCTTTGTTTCGTATTCATATTGATTCGTTTCCCATATAGAACCGTGAGACCCTAAATCAGGGAACCAAACTTCACTTGGTCCAGGATAAAGTTTTGCCAGTGACTTCGAATGTTCATAAGATACTACAGAATCTGCCTTACTATGAATTAACAATAGAGGCACAGAACTAGCGAATGGTAAAGAATTTTCGGGACAGAGCAATGAATCAAATTTCCCTCTGCTGTTTACAAGTTCGATTAATGTGTAAACCATCCAATTGGGTAAGTTAGCAGATTCTGGAGAATCCAAAATCAATCGATTAAAACTTAGCATAGGATTTTCTAATATTAATCCTTTTACCTTTTCTAAAAAAGGAAGAGAGATTAATACAGAAGAAGCTCCCACAGAAGAACCCATCATTAGAATATTCTTATATTTTTTAGATACATACAAGTATGCAGAGATCACATCTCTAGATTCACGGTTTCCGAAACTAAGTCCTGGAACTAAACATGGTGCCTCTCCATGACAAGAAAGGTCAAAACTTAAAACATTCAATCCTTGGCTTAGATAAAACGGGATGAATCGGGTCAGCTCTCTTCGATCGGCACCTCCTCCATGGATCAGTAGGATCACTCCCTTTTCATGGATAGATCCGTTATCACTAGCTGACACAAACCAACCTGGAAGATTATATCCGTTAAGGGAAGGAACCGAAATTTCTTGAAATTCAAATTCCTTTGTTAG
The DNA here is from genome assembly GCF_000332495.1 of Leptospira terpstrae serovar Hualin str. LT 11-33 = ATCC 700639. Taxonomy (NCBI): domain Bacteria; kingdom Pseudomonadati; phylum Spirochaetota; class Leptospiria; order Leptospirales; family Leptospiraceae; genus Leptospira; species Leptospira terpstrae. The sequence continues at coordinate 33,664 of NZ_AOGW02000008.1, forward strand.
GCGGATGTTTCCACAAAATTTTCCCCAAACTTTTTCACCTTCGATACTACATTTCTCAAAGTTCTTACTGATCCCTTTCCAGACCGGAAACAGAATCTGGTTACTCGCCGACCAGATTGCGAAAGTAAAAGCAAATAGGAAGATAAATAGAAGGACCACAGAGAAATACCCGAGATTCCGAAGTCTCTTTTTTCCTTTGAATGGTTCGATTAAATTTTGTATTTTGGTCATGCCAATCTCCTGTCACTTATATCCAATGAAGATTGGTAAAATGGACAGGGGACTGTAAAAAAGTGAAATGATGGGGATGTTGATTCTACTGCTTATCGAATCGCCCAAGTTGCGTATTGAACTTGTTCAGATGCTGGTCCAGCGATTGAGACCAATACGAATGCTCCGTTCCCATATGCCACTCCACGATACTGGCCAGTGGAAAGGGGTGTCCTTGCCGTCCAAGTAATCCCATCAAGCGAGGTCATTGCGCGGCTGGTACCAGTAAAAGATGCTGCCATAAAAAGGCCATTGCCATATTGGACACCATACCATTCATTATTTTCCGCAGCCGATCTTGCTGTCCAATTGATGCCATCGGAAGAGGTCATCACTCGGTTTGTCCCCGATCTTGCAACGGCTACAAATGTATTTTTTCCAAAGGTTACAGCTCGCCAATCATTGGTTTGAGCAGCTGTGCGTGCTGTCCAATTGGTAGCATCCGTTGAGGTGGCTACTTGACCACCGGACGCCACAATGACAAAGACTCCATTACCATAAGCGATACCTTCGTAACCGCCTGCAGGTGGAGCCACACTGGTCCAATCGATACCATTCGTTGAGGTGGCAATGCTCGTTGCACTAATCGCTACAAAACGTCCATTCCCAAAAAGTACATTGGTCCAATTGACTGTACCACCACCTGGTAAGGAACGCATAATCCAATTGATTCCATCTGTGGAAGTCATAGCTCGGTTCGTCACTCCCGAATTTGCCAAAGCCACGAAGATGTTATTTCCGTAAGCAACACCAAGCCATTGTTCCGAGTCACCAGCCGTACGCTCTGTCCAGGTTTTTGCATCAGGGGATGTCATCACTGTGTTGGTAAGGGCAGCATCTTGGGCAACTGAGACAAATTGGTTCCCTCCAAAGGTGACGGCTACCCAAACTTTTGAGCTAGAAGCAGCTGCACTAGTAAAAGTACTTAACTCGCAGCGTTCCGGATTGGTTTCACAGGTTTGCGTCGCATAGAGTCCTAAAAGGAGTAGAGGCAATTGGTCGTCTTTTTGCTTCGAACATGAGGTAAAAATGAAACTGAAACAAGTTAAAAAGTAAATTACACATAACGGACTATTTTTTCCAAATATGCCAATCGAAACCTTCATAAACAAAAACTCCTTTATTTTTGCGGATAACACGAGCTTTACTATATATCCTAATCTCACAGCATCCTATACAAATCCCTTATAAACTCAATTCATTTCTTCGGAAAAAGTATAACAATAAAATGCGAAAGCTATAAAATTTAAATGTAGGTGTTTACCAATTCACTTCCAAAAATGATTTTTCATTTTTTAGGATTTGTTCGAAACCCAAAATCTCTTTTGAATGTTTCAGTGTGATATCGATTTCATCCCAACCGCTCCGGATCCGATTCACAGAAGCAGAATCCAAATGAAATGGAAAGCTTTGGTCTCCCGCTTGTACTTCCAAATTTTCTAAATTGATTCTGATTGGAGATCCCGATTTTTTAGAAACCCATTCATTAAGATATTGGATTTCTTCGTCTTTCAAACGAACCAGTGCTATTCCATTCTTCGCAGAATTAATCGAGAATATATCTGCGAAAGAGGGAGCCAAAATCGCTCTGAATCCGAAATCAGAAAGAGCCCAAGGCGCATGTTCTCTACTCGAGCCGCAGCCGAAATTTTTTCCAGCGATGAGCACACTTGCATTCTTAAATCCTTCTTGGTTCAAAATGAATTCTGGATTTGGAATCGTTCCTTCTAAATCTAGATATCTCCAATCATGAAATAAATGTTTTCCAAAACCCTTTTTATCGATTAATTTCATAAATTGTTTAGGAAGTATTTGGTCCGTATCAATATCTTCTCTTGGGATAGTGACTGCCACTCCCGTATGGATTGTCCAATTTCCTACGCTCATACCAATTTCCTCACATCTGTAAATTTTCCGGTCACTGCTGCAGCCGCTGCCATAGAAGGACTGACTAAATGAGTTCTCCCGCCCCTGCCTTGTCTACCTTCGAAGTTACGGTTAGAAGTAGACGCACATCTTTCTCCTGGTTTTAATACGTCATCGTTCATCGCAAGACAAAGCGAACAACCAGGCTCTCTCCATTCAAATCCAGCTTCTATAAAAATTTGATCCAAACCTTCTCGTTCTGCCTGACGTTTTACAGAGCCTGAACCTGGAACGACCAAAGCTTGCACATTCGGATGGACTTTTTTTCCTTTGGCAACTTCTGCTGCAGATCTTAAGTCTTCTATCCTTGCATTCGTACAAGAGCCGATGAATACCTTATCAATTCTAATTTCTGAAATGGGTGTTCCTGGTTTTAAACCCATATATGCAAGTGCGTTCTCGGCAGTTTCTTTTGCTCTGGCGTCTAAGATTTTTTTTGGATTCGGAACAATACCGTCTATAGGCAAAGACTGAGAAGGATTGGTTCCCCAGGTAACTTGGGGTTCTATATTAGAAATATCTAATTCAATCATCTCATCAAAAACTGCATCGTCATCTGTGAAGAAAGTTTTCCAATATTCTATCGCTTTTTGAAAACTTTCTCCTTTAGGGATAAGCTTTCTATCTTTCAGATAATCAAATGTGATCTGGTCAGGTGCGATGAGACTTGCCCTTGCACCCGCTTCGATACTCATATTACAAAGAGTCATTCGACCTTCCATAGAAAGAGAATGAATCCAATCCCCTGAATATTCCATGGTGAATCCTCTGCCTCCAGAGGTTCCAATCTTTGTTATGAGTTCTAAGACTACATCTTTTGCAGTGATTCCAAATCCAGGTTTACCAACAAAACGAACGAGCATTGATTTTGTTTTGGCCTGCTTAAGAGTTTGTGTTGCAAGAACATGTTCCACTTCACTAGTTCCGATTCCAAAAGCCAATGCCCCAAAGGCTCCATGTGTTGCTGTATGAGAATCTCCACATACGATCACAGATCCAGGAATCGTAAATCCTAACTCAGGTCCTAATACATGGACAATCCCTTGTTCGGGATCTTCGGGACCAAATAAACGGATTCCGAAATCATTGCAGTTTTTCTCCATGGTATCGATCTGCAATCGGGAGATCGGTCCTGCTGCATTTCTGTTTTTACGATCTCTTGTGGAAACATTATGATCCACCACTCCGAAGGTGAGGTCCGTCCTTCTTACATCTTTATTTTTCGTTCTTAATCCTTCGAAGGCTTGGGCAGAAGTCACTTCATGAAGGATATGCCGGTCCACATATAAAATCGTTTCAGAGTCTGAATTCTCTAAGATCCTATGACTTTCCCAAATTTTGTCGTATAGAGTTTGTCCCATTTTTCCCTCTTAGTAAATAAGATATCAAATAAACTGATATAATGCAAATAAATTGGTTTTATAAAATATATAACTAAAAGTTATATGTACGAATGGAATTCAGACAGATCGTTTATTTTCTTGCAATCTCAGAATCAGGAACATTCCAAAAAGCAGCATCGCAGTTGGGATTAACTCAACCTGCACTCTCAAAACAAATTTTTCTTTTGGAAAAGGAACTAGGGGTCAGTGTTTTGGAAAGAGGGGGAAGGTCGGTTCGACTCACTCATGAAGGGGAAAGATTCTATCAGTATTCGATTAGAATGAAAGAATTATGGGAAGAAATACAAAACGGCTTTTCTAATGATAACGAACTAAAAGGTAACTTTTCTATTTCTGCGGGAGGGACAGTCTCAGCCTGGGTCTTACCTCAAATTTTAAAAGAAATCTTAAAAAAAAGGCCAGGACTTTCTCTTTCTGTAAGAGAAGGAGATGCTAAAGAGACTAAGGATGCCGTATTAAAAGGAGAAGTTGATCTTGGGATTTTAACTGGTCCCATATCTGAGCCTAGTCTCAATGTTTTAGAATTTTTATCCGATAGAATCTTTCCTGTTGCTGCTAAAGACCATCCCATTTTTCTTAAAAAGAAAATTAGAATCGATGATCTAAAAAAACAAACCTTTGTATTTTTCCATCCAGGTTCTGCTCTTAGAAAAGCTGTGGAAAAGAAAATAAAATCTTTTCCAAAAGAATTTGGATCTAAGATCGCTATGGAACTAAGAAGTGTAGAATCCGTAATCAAATCATTGGAAGCGGGACTGGGAATTGGTTTTTTATCTGAATATTCTATAAGTCCAAAACTTAAAAAAATAAAATTCGAAGACTGGAATACAGAAAGGAAATTTTTCCTCTGTTATCGCAAAAAATCAGGGCCTGCACTTGCGCTACTCGCGGAAGAAATTTTAAGATCCACAGAGAAATGGAGATCAGAAAAGGAAGCTACTTAAAGTTAACAGAACTAAGTTTCATCACTTTCAATGAAAGGATGAAACTTAGAACCGGAATATCTTAAAACTGAATGTTCATTTGTTTTATTCGATATTATTTTAATTAAATAAGAGTTACAACAATATATGAAAATTTCCCAAACAAGTTTAGATAATAAATTTTCAAAAACGTAACTATTGTTCAACGCAGATCAATTGTTGGTTACTTAAATTGCAAGCTTCAGGAGTCCAACCTGCCGTAATGTCAGAAATTGCAGTTGAATTTCCTTGGCCCATAACTCCGGTAAATGAGCCAGAATTACTTCTCCATAAATCACAGGTATTACTTGTGTTTGTTGTCCAATTTGTATTCAAACCAGTCCAATACTTTGAATTGACTGAAAATCTCAGTGACAATGTAGAAACGAATAAACCCGCAGAATTCGTCGTACCGATAACGCCCTCTGTTTGATGATAGGTTCGATTCGGTGCAAAAACCCAATCAGTTTGTCCATCACCAACGTTTGCGCCAATAGAAGCAGTTCTGGTCACCCCATCAACTACCATAGCTTTATAATTACCGGTACCAGGATAATTCCCATCGGAACTACAAGACGTATCAAAATTTTTTGCACTTCCTGGGTTAGGAGGATAACCAGAGTTTGTAAGGAACAAAAAACATGGATCACAAGTTGGGGCACAGCTAACGGAAACCGTATTGATATTTGCATTTTTTACGATACCGTCTCCATTTGTTATATTACAGAATAAACCGGAAGGTTGATTCTGAACTTTTACCGAATAAGAAGATCCACTAGTAATTATGTTCAAAAAATAAAAATCACTGCTACCTTTTTCAACAGGTAATGTGACTATTCCATTAAGAGAAAGTATTAATCCTGAATTGTTTAACCCCGATACAGATCCAGAAATTGTATATGGTATAATTGTTGATATATAGTCTTTACCACAAAGAGGAGAGCTATCTTTTCCAATTATTTTTAATACTTGAACTTCCTTAAATACCTCTGAGCGTGAATCGCATACATTGTTAATTTCTAATGGTTGGCAATATGTTAACATTAGATTTAATAAGAAAAAAGTTGAGAATAGATATATAAGTCGTTGGTTATTTGGATTCATGGTGAAGCATAGTTAGGATTATTTTTTAATTCTCAATAGTAAGCAATAATTTATTGTACTTTATATTTTATTTACGAGCCTATCTTTATTCGAATATAATCACGATAAACCAAATTCTCCTTCGGTTCAAAAATTAAAACGATAGTTTGCACCAACTTGAACGTAAGTAAGCACCGTCTTCGAATCTAATAACATAGGGATTAATATCTGAGGAGCATAAACTTTCGCTAAGATTTGTGACGGATCCGAATTGCCTCCGCCATCATTTTCGGTGATATAACCCGACTGCAATTTGTTATTCAGTGTCATGTTGCTTGCTTCCACAAACAAACTTAAGTCACCTTTGATTTTGCTGGAAAATTTTACATTCACTTCGGTTCCCGTGGCTTTCCATTGGTAGTCTAGGCCAAATTGATTGAATTTAAAAGGAGTGGCATCCAATCGGAACTCGTTACTTCGAAACGAAGACGGGCCCTTCATATCTAAATGTAAAATCTGTCCTTGTAAGGTGAACCGATCCAAAAATTTCCATTCATACCCGATACCAATACTATAACCTTTTAATGAATTGTCAGTCTCCCGGTAACTCACTCGGTTAGGATTCATTCCGGTGGCGGTAATCCCTCCGACACTATCGACTTCTTGTGTTGTCTTTGTCCAAATTCTCTCCACCCCTGCCAAAATTTGAAGATCTAAAACTGGATGTGGATAAGGAGTAAAACCAACTCTGGAAGAAAATTTTTGAAACTTTGTTTCGCCGTTTCCAAGAAGAACATTAGTAGTACTGTCAGTACTGGTAGATGAGCCACCCCCACTTCCGTAAGAAAGAGTTTGTAAGCCACCGACATCGAAATTTCCCTTCGCTTCCGTTCCTCGGATCTCAAAGGTAAACCTGTCCCAGGCATAAAACAAACGCGCTGTCCCACTTTGATTTTTAGTTTTGTAAGGAGTGGATTGTAACTCAACTTGTCCGCCGCTCCCAAAAATAAGACCAGCCAACTGAATGGTTTGAAAGAAAGGACGAAGCTCCGATTGGCTTTCACCACTTCCGACACCGAAAGAACCTTCTAAATAATGACGTTTTGCATTAGAAAGTTGTTCCTCTCTAATTTTTTGTTTTCCTTCCTTGGCTTTAAGATCCTCCGCTTCTTGTTTTTGTTTTTCTGCGAGTTCTTTTTCTTCTTTGATTTTCTTTTCTTTTTCGGAAATTTGAGGTTCTTTTTTAAGAGTGGAGGATTCCGATTTTTTCCCAAAGGAAACTTTTTGGATCACTGACTTCGAAAACACTTTTGTGTTACCGTCTGCAAGTTTGACAGTCACAGAATCTTTGTCTTGGGCTAAAACGGAACCTTCCCATTTTTCTCCGGACTTGAGGAGAATCGTTTCACTACGAAGAGATAAGTTTGCAAAAAAAAGCGCCGCGAACCATAAGGGAATCATTATTTTCATATTTTTAGCCAATTCATAACTGGTATCGGAGAATCTTAACACAACACTTAAATTCCGCAAATCGATTAAACAATTTAAAGATCGAATTGGAAAGAAAAAGACCTTTCCCGCGAGACAGAATGATTCTAAGAAATGAAAGTTTCATTTGAAAAAAAAATTCTAAGAAGCAAACATTAACATTGAGAATCAAGAGTAAATCAGACGAATGGATTCTTCAACCGGGGATTGTGCTGAGAAGATCGCAACTTCAGTCAGTATTTACAAAGTGCTTGCGAGAAACTATCCTAACCATGAAATCAGCGAATGCGCCGAAAACTCTGGATTTTCGTATTGATTCTAAGTGTTCTCTTTTCATTGGTAGCAGAAGTCATTGCAGGGCTTGGCGGATTTGCCAGTGCCTTTTCTTCTATAGAACTGGGATCGGGAACACTGCCAGCAGCACGAGTGGGAGGAGCATTCCTACTGACAATCGTTCTAGTATTCTTTTTTCTGATCGTGCTATCGTTTATGTCCTTAATCACTACCACGGGAATACTGGGACTAATCAAAGGTTTATTTCTGGGAGTGACCTTAGGTCTGTTAGTTGACTATCTAGTCGTAAGAGAAAAAATCGAACCAGGAAGTCCTGCGATTATACGCCGCTGGGCAGGTCGCGGTGCTGCATTTATGTTTGTGTTTGTGCTCTGGGTTGGGATACTAAATCCGTTACTTTCTCAACTGGGAACGAATCCAATCGAAGTCTTCAGTGCAAAAGATATAGTTGGAATTTTTTCTACCACAGGAATTTTTGTTTGCGTCTTTTTTGCCTTCATCGGTGTCATTCGGTATTACTGGACGCGGGGAAAGAAGGACAACGACTGAAAAATTTACTTTCAATGGTTTATAACGGTCAGGGCTTGGATCTCACGTTACTCCTTTGGAATAGTACCGTTGCCATAGTAGCTGTATTTCTCGCATGCTACCTGGCAAGTTTTCGCCAAACAATTCTTTTTATGCTCGTGATGGCCTTTATGCTGTTAGCTGGCATTCAATTCGTTAACAAATTACAACATGATTTAATTGAAATCATGGGTTTTATCAAGCTCGTGTTGCTTTTGCCCCTTGGCTTGGGAGCCGTGCTTACTTTTGCTATTTTATCCGAGGATAAACAGAAAAGGTACCTACTTCCGATGACTCGTTATATCAACTTTGCAGTGATAGCTAATATTTTTGTTATGGTTTTCGCTCCTGATGGTGACACCTATCGCGGACTCCTAAGTCGCTTAGTTTGTATTGCTCTCCTCGTCTGGTTGCTTCAGGAAATGGCTAAAGTTCGCTTCCAGACCACACAGTTTGAACGCGGATTTTTCATCTTTAGGTCCTCACCATTACATTGGGTCTATTGCCACGCGGCTTATCGAATTGCACTCCTGTCGCTACCAAGCTTTGATAGCCTACAATACTTGCTTTTGGAACCTTTGAGTCTTTTCATCATGTCAGTCCTTTATCACGTGGACAAAAAGAAATTCCCTCTCCACTACTATTTTGGTTTTGCTGACACTATCGTTGTCACAACTCTGACGTTACTTACACGTTTTCCAATTCTTTCACCTCTCAATCTAAAAGGTCCCTATGTAATCAGTCTGTCGCAAAATCATTTGGATCTGGTATTTATGCCCATCCAAATGATTGTTATAGGATTTGCTCTACGGGCAATTTTTAAAAATCATAACCAAAAAACTACATTACAAATCTCAATCAATTAACATATCAACCAGAGCAAAAATAATATGTATTGGAACAAATTGCAATATTTGGCGTGGAGGGAGTACAAGCCTGTGTTGATGTATTCGTAATACGAAACAAAAGTGTGTGTGCACCCGATGCCACAGTGAAAGTCGAACTTCTTCCGTTAGGTGTTACAGTGGCCCACACAACTCCGTCCCACAATATATCATAAGTTCTATTGGTATTGGAAGTATTAAGAAAATAAACAGTACCAGTGGAATTTGTTTGGCATGAAGGTATTGATTGCACAAGAGCAATCAAGGTTTTGCGTAATTCTGCATCCTCTTCCGCTTTTTTTTGGTCAGCCGCGGTATTCAGATTACAACTCAGAAATGTAAGAACCATTCCATATAACAAATATTTGCATTTCATAATCAATTCGACGTAATTACTTCAAAAGACAATTCAAAATACATATATTTTTATAAAAATATTTTATTCGAAGAATCACTCGGCCAAACACAATCATAACTTAAACTCATTATCAGAATCATTCTAAACATTCAAAAAAAACAACGGACCATTTTACAACAGACAATCACCACCAAACTATCGATAACTGCACAGAAGATCATTTGCATAATCCCTTTTTTAGGAAAAAGTTTCTAACATATATATCTCCACTCCCTTCAGAATCTTTTTCCAAGCACCTCTCAAATTATTTGTATAAACCGGAATAGATAGGTTTTTAAAATTGAATTCCTTTCAAAAACTATAGAACAAATAAAAATTAAATTGAGCTGAAGATTTCATACTCCACCCAGAATCAGTAGTGAAAATCAATTGGTCCCCGATCTCTCGTTAGCAAATAAAAAAACTCCCCCTCCATATAACCATGCGATTAAACTTTTTCAATTCAGAAATCAAAATAGACAATCATTTATCGTTTGTTTTTGATTGAGCTATTGAGATTTTTGGATTCAGTCTTATTAGTTTCCATTATGGAAATCAGATTGCAAAAACACAATTTGCAAATTTCAATAATGCCAACCGACGTATTTTGATTCAATAAGTTTGGAGATATAAAATGAAAAAATCAATCGTGGATGAGATTTTAATCTCCAGAGAGATGAAAAACGAGAAAACTGTAGCAATTGTTAGATTTGTGATCTTTTCTATCGCATCTCTCCTCGATTATTTATCTTATTTCCAAGTGATCAACTATACGATTGTCACACCAACTTTCATCACTCTCTTGTTGGATACAGTATTTTTGGTATTTGCAGGAATTGTGCTTCTTTTCCTAAACCATTATCCTTATAAACCATATTTGAAATTTTTTACTATCACGTTAGATTATATCATTATTGGACTTATGATTTATTTTGATCCAACAGTTCAAAAAGGCAGTGGTGTTATCTATTTTATCGCTATGATTAGCGCCATATTCATTTACCAATTCAACCTACTAAGACATTCAAAAATAGGCACGATTTACGGAGCTTTTTTAGCATTTGTTTTTCTTCTCGTGATTTCAATTGGATTAGGCGAAGGATATCCTATCGATTTTATTCCCATGATCATTGGATTGGGGATGATCCTTGCCATTGGTTATGTAACAACAGTTTCCAATATTGAAATGGTGAAAGAGGCAAATGCAAAGCAGATGATGGAAAGATATCTTCCCTCTCAGCTAGTGAGTGAATTTTACAAAAACAAAGCACAGCTTGAACCTGGTGGCGAAAACAAAGAGGTAACGATTCTTTTTTCCGACATCAGATCATTTACCAAATTCTCAGAACAACGATCTGCAGAAGAAGTCGTCTTTTTTTTGAATGATTATTTATCTCGAATGACTGATGTAATATTTCGATTCAACGGTACAATTGATAAGTTTATCGGTGATGCTATCATGACCATATTCGGTGCTCCATTCAAACAAGTTGATGACGCACTCCGTGCAGTTAAATCCGCTGTTGCAATGATATATGAACTAGAAAAGTTAAACCAAAAAATGGTGAATCCACAAGACAAATTACAAGTGGGAATCGGAATTCATACAGGTGAAGCCATTGTTGGAAATATTGGCTCAGACAGAAGGTTGGATTATACAGTAATCGGTGACAATGTAAACTTGGCGTCTAGAATCGAAGGATTAACGAAACATTACAATTGCTCGATCTTAATATCTGAGACAACTTACAAACAAATAGAAGGTAAATATTCCTTAGATGATGGTTTTGAAATTCGAGAAATTGATAGAGTCATCGTCAAAGGTAAATCAAATCCAATCACTGTGTATGAAGTTGTTTGTTTAGATATTTAAAACGGTATCGTAAATAAAATCAAAAGCCTAAATATGTTCCTTGAGAGAGATCAAATAATCGAATCGCTAACTTTCAAAAAACAGATTCCAAGAATTTAATAAATTTCTATTCAAATCGAATGAATTATATCAGGACAACGATCCCACACTCTAACTAAAGACAAAAACTTAAATTTCTTTGATGTATAAATTACTTGCGTGCTTCACCAATCCAAATTTATTTTTGGGATTGAAATCTAATATGTATTTAACAGATTACAATATGGCATTGGTTAAAGTAAAAAATGCTATTATTGCTAAAAATCAAAAGAAAAGATGAATTGTAGGATTTTCAATATCAATTCTTGGTGAGTGGTTTTATTTTATTGAACCACAGTTGACAATTGTCAGTTACTATTTTCCATCTATTGGTAGTAACTTTTATTGAAAGTGGCTATACTTTTATATTTTTTCTTACTCCTGATTCCCGTCCCAGGACGACATGCCTCCTTTCCTCTGTTAGAATTAAAAATGATTGAAATAGGATTTTTAAATGAAATATAGAAATAAATTAGCTTCTACAATTATGTCGATATCTTTGCTCGCAGTAATTTCCCTAGGTGTATATTGCTCATCGGGCGTCGTTCGCAATCGATTTGAAATCGAAGAATCTTGCCCTGAAGATAAAATCAAAGTGAAGTCTTTAGGTGGCGGTGCTTTTTTGGTGGAAGGATGTGGCAAAAAACAATCCTATGTTTGTTTGGAAGCACAGTGGAATACGGTTTGCAAAAAAGACTAAATTAAGTTGGAAACAATTGAAAGTAAGGAAAAAATCTTAGCTTCTAACTTATTCGATTAAACTTTGAATACTCAGTTAAATCCTCTCTTTGGAATCCGAATAATCATTCGAAAGAGTTTTTTTTGCCTACGTTTTGGTTTGCAAATGATAATGAAAAGTTGGTTTATTTCGATAGTATAGTGAGAAAACACCCTATCATTAGTTAATAATCAACAATCAAAAGTAGAATTTAACGCAGTAATTTCATAACTTTTTCGATACCGTCCCTATTAATTAAATCAGAAAACCATCTAACCTTTTATCTATTTGAAACTCAAATTTTCGTTTTTTTCTAGCTGGTTGTGGAACATTTTGAATTCTTCAATTGTCAATTTTGTGTCAAGCCTAAAGAATTTACGGAATGCATTCGATTCCTCAAATCCAGTATACAACACAGTTTCCACTGGACCCAGATCGGAATGGATAAGTAAACGTTTGATCTGCAAGATGGTTCGCTCAAAAACTAATGGTTAAAATTTCTTACCAAAGTATTTTAAGCAAAAAATTTCTAATCGATCTTTTGAGTGTTTCCTACTCTATGAATAGCATAGATTTTCTTTTTTCCATCTAATAATATTAATCAATCAAATTTATGATTTCGGAATTAAACGAATTGATTTGGTAAACCATTGTTTAATTTTCAATCCATTTATCCCTCAGATTCTTCAGGAATTATCATCGTATTATTCATTTTACCTTTCGTGAGTATCGATTAACATTTAATTAAATATTATATAAACATATATTACTATTATTACTTAAGGATTAACACCTGCTGTTACAATATCAGTTGGAAAATTAGTTGAACCGACAGTGCCATTCGGAATTAAACTTCCATCATTTTGGTTGATTAAATAGATTCCCACGTTATTTGCTTGAAAATTTGTTATGTACAAAAACCTACCTTGGGTATCCGTTGCAATTCCCATTGGCCGGGTTAACGCGCCAGTACTAGTCGTAAACGGTAATAAGGAATATAAATCTCCATTCACAGGATTTGTTCCGAACTTAGCTACAGTTTCCGAGTCCGTGTTAGTCCCATAAACAAACCTTCCCGTTGGATCGCCGACAATCGAATTCAAACCGACTCCAGTTGTGGGGCTAGGTAGATAATAGGTATTCAAAATACCGGAACTAGTATCGATTTGAAAAATCGATACGTTATTGTCTAAGCTATTTACAGTATATATGCTTTTGCCTGTGGCACTGTTTACAAATTCATTAGGTTTATATACAGTTGAAATCGATTGTATAGGATTACCATTCAATAATCCCGAAATTGGATCAACCCGATAAGTATCAATCATATTTCCATTTGAATTAATACTGTACAAATAATTTCCAAATGGTTCTACTTCGATTTTTGATTTAAGACCAGTATAGCTCATAGGTAAAGAATCAATTAAATTTAGATCCCCGCTGGAAAGATCTACGGAAAAAGTGGTAATGCTAAAGTCATTCCTTAAGTATAATAATTCTTTTGTCGGATGGTAAGCAATGCTAATCGGAGTCCCACCACTTGGTAAAGATCCCACTAAAGTTAAATTTCCATTTGTTGGATTGATTGATAACTGAGTAATCGTGTTAGTAGAAAAACTGGTGATTGTTAAATATTTTTGATTGGGACTAATTTCCATTTCGGTTACACCTCCAGCAATATTTGCTCCAGCATTTAGTGCACCTGATGTTTGATTGATTGTATAGGAATTTATAGGACCTAACTCTGATCCAACAAATACAAATTTGGAAGCAAACAATGACTTTATCACAAGTGGAATCGTTGTTTGTTTACTGCGGCTTTTTGCAAAAATAAAATATTTTGTAGAATTCATTCCTACAATTGGAATTCCCGAAATCGCGCAAGTTGATTCATTCAAATTTACGCCTTGTGGCAATGCAGGAGTAGATTCACAATGTTCGATGGGCTCTGAAGTATATGGGTTTAAATTAACAATAGGTTCTCCTTGTCTAAAAACAAGAAAATCAGTTCCATAATCCACACGCAAAGGATTCAATCCGGAGAATATTGGGCATAAGTAAGTCTCGTCGGTAGAACCAAACTCCAACAAGGCGGAAAGTAGAAAACTTTCACTTTTCGGGTCACATGGACCATTCAATTTGGTCGGTGCACATTGATGATTTAAAAACCACAAAAAGAAACTAAAAAATAATTTTACAACATAGAATTGATTTTTCATTTAGAATACCATAGAATTTTATTCTAAACAAAAAATTAGTGTTCGTCGTCCTGGGACGGGAATTCGGATTGATTAGCATAACAATTTCAATCATTCAAGTAGGTTAAATTTCAAACAAAAATCTTAGATTTCCCATAGTGCATTCAACCGCATTTGATTAAGTATCCGGAAAAGAATGTGAGCGATATTGAATTCAAAGTTGGCTACAAATCACTTTCCTTATTTTATGATGCATTCAAAAAAAACTAAAAATAACAGCGTCCGAATTTAGACAAAAGGCCTACTGATATTATATTAGAGTTCAAATTTCCAATTCCCTTTGTAGTAAAATTTACTAACTCCCGTTACTCATTGTTTCAATTTGATTCATTTATTCAGAATTAACGGTGCACTTAGCTCCTGATTCCCGTCCCAGGACGACAATCCCACTCAAATGACTTACTATGGTTTAGAAACGAAATATAACTATTTCATTTGGTTTGGGAGAGTATCTAATGAGTCAGTCAAAGTTTACACTATATCGTGTGTTCAAATTTCAAATAAAGGAAACGATAGGTCAGACGTTTTCTAATTCTTTATGCTATCTTATTCTTTTTATCTTTCTATTTTCCTTAAATTGTTCGGAAAAAAAACCTGATTCCGATCCTTCGGCTACAATTGGTCTATTAGGAATAAACGCTGGAACACAAACGGACCAAGGATCAAACGACGGGAAACCAGGAGAAGTCTTGCCACCCATCCCGCCAGTTGTGGGTCCGCCTGCCGCACCAGGCCAACCATTAAATGCTCCCGTCTTAAATAACCCGCAAAACCAAGTGACCGAAGCACCACTTGCACAAGACCAGTATAAAATCTATGGGAAAATATTAGTGAATAACATTAGTTTCCAACAACCTGTACACAACCAAACAACGATTACCGCTTATATGGGAAGAAGGAATTTGAAATTAGAACCAGATGGAACAGTTGTCAATGCCTTGGAATTTCGAACATTAACACCAGGGAATCCCAATCCAGATGGAAACCTTTGGTTTAGTTTTCTCCATCGTTCCAATGAAAAATATAGACTATTACTTGTTGCAAGAAATGAATTTGGTTCTTCCTCCAAAGAGATTAATTTTTTTCACAACCGAGACTGTATTGGAGCTCCTTTGGCACCAGCTACCGTTGGAGACTGTAACGACCATTGTATGGGAGCATCTTTGGTGGGAGCTCAGATGGAATTTCATGCCAAATACAGACACCCTGGTGACATTGGTCACCTTTGGCTTGATATTTCAGGTTACTCTCCAAGGGGAGGAGCGCCTATTTTAGAATCAAACGTCACAACATACGATTTCGACCCTGCACAACCCCCTCTTCCTCCAGGATTTCAATCCGTAACAACAACGATGTTTGAGCATGGAAAACATCATATGTGTGTGGAGTTACAAAGTTTTATTTTTTTTGAAGATGGAAACGGATTCCACCAAAATCTATTGGTTGATAAAATGAGGTTGGAATAAGAAAACGAAAGTTAACAAAGCACTTTAAAATTAAATTTCGTATAGAATCGAAAGTAGAATCCAATTATACCTGGGGTATATTTGGGTTCTACTTTTCTATGAAAGATATTTCGCTAGCCCTTACTTCCCTTGTTCAGAAAAAAAAGTTTTTTCTTGGCTCCAGATTCCCGTCCCCGGAAGACAACTAAGCCAAAATGAATTAGTATAGTATTGATTTAGAATATAGATATTCCATTTTGTTAAGGAGTTTCTCTTATGTTTCAGTCAAGAAATATATTGTATAAGGATTTAAATATTCAAAAAAAGAAAACTATGGATAAGATGTTTTACCAATCATTCCTTTATCTACTTCTTTTTACCTCACTACTATTAGTGAATTGTTCAGAGAAAAAATCGGATTCTGATCCTTCTGCAATGATTGGTCTATTGGGACTGAACTCTGGAACACAATCGGACCAAGGACCAAATGATGGGAAACTAGAACCTGTTTTGCCACCCATACCGCCAGTTGTGGGTCAACCTGCTGCTCCAGGACAACCGTTAAATGCACCTGTCTTAAATAACCCACAAAACCAAGTGTCCGATGCACCGCTTGCACAAGACCAGTACGGAATCTATGGGAAAATACTTGTGAATAACATTAGTTTCCAACAACCCGTACACAACCAAACAACGATTACAGCTTATTTGGGAAGAAGGAATTTGAAATTAGAACCAGATGGAACAGTTGTCAATGCCTTGGAATTTCGAACACTGACTCCGGGAAATCCGAATCCAGACGGGAACCTTTGGTTTAGTTTTCTCCATCGTTCCAATGAAAAATATAGACTATTACTCGTTGCAAGAAATGAATTTGGCTCTTCCTCCAAAGAAATCAATTTTTCTCACAATCGCGACTGCATTGGAGCGCCTCTGGCACCAGCTACCGTTGGAGACTGTAATGACCATTGTATGGAAGCATCTATTGTAGGAGGTCAGATGGAATTTAGAGCCAAATACAAACATCCTGGTGACATCGAGAACCTTGCATTGGAAATCTATGCTGTGTCAGTAACAGCAGCACCTCTTGGATCTAATGGCACATACTATCAATTCAACCCTACCCAACCTCCCCTTCCTCCAGGATTTCAAACCGTAACAATGACTATATCAGAGTATGGAAAAAATCATATGTGTATGGAGTTACAAAGTTTTGTTAGTTTTGAAGATGGAATAGGATTCCATGATTTTTCTATTTTTCATAGAATGAGGTTGGAATAAAAAAATCAGAAGTTGATCCGAACAGGTGAAAATTAATTTTTAAAATATAAACCAACCGTAGGTAGGATTCAAATAATACATCGGTATATTTGGATTCTATCAACCCTCCAGAATCAAATTCTAAATGATTCATAAGTTCAGAAAAGTCCTACTTAAACTCCGATATACCACTCTGAATTCGATCCATCGAACCCTAAATCAAAATACTCTACCATACTTTGTTTCATAATTTCTGAAAACTAAATTCAAAAATACTTAGGACGAAACAAAGTTTGTAAAATAGATCCTTATTTTGGAGAATTGAATTGAATTATATTTAATATTAAAATGGTTGATGCTGATTCATTTTTTGCAAAAAACCATCCGCATTTCCTAAATTTTACAAATCTGAAACTAAGGCTTGCAAGACGAAAAGATTGGAGAATAAAAATCGTTCTTTCAATTATTGTTTCTTACAAGAGAATAAATACTATCGGGGAAAATGAATTTCCTACATACAAAATCTTTGGACCATGAATGTTTTCAAAGAATCTTCCCCTCTTTTTCAATTGATTAGTCTGATGTATCCAAGGAAAAATATCGGTGGATATTAAATCCTATTGTCCATTCCTTTTTATTGTAATCGTAATCTGCACCCCGTAGCAGTTGTGTGTGTGCAATTGTTCGACTGTTTGTGACAAAGAACTGAAAAACATGACCTCCAGTTTCAAAATCAATTCCAGTACTAAATGGAACTGTTGCATATTCCACAGGTTTTGAAAGTAAAACATTGTTTATATAGGCGTCATTCAACCTGCCATTTGCAATCAAATCATTTACCTCTGCAGTAGAATATTTGGTTCCATCAATTTTTGTCTTTTGACTTTCTGTTGTATATGAATCACCAATGTAATCTCGTTTGGGAGTGAGAATGGTACCAAATGTAAAATCCAATCGTTTAAAAAGATGAATCCGAAACGAAATATCCATTCCAGTTCGATCGTTGGATAGATTGTCTTTTACATAATTTCTATGTACAAACATAGGAGATAACTGAATTGAAAATAAATCATTGAATCTTCGCGAAATCAAAAAAGAAGAAAGATAACTTTGTCTATCCGTATAACTCAATTCATAAGTATTTAATTGTTTTTCGAGATTTGAGTCTATACTTGAAATTCCTGTGGATGGTTTCAGATAAGGACCAAAAAATTGTTCTTGTTTTGAAGTATCTTGCCCAAAGGCTCCGAAAAAACTGATGGTCAAAGGAAAGTCAGAATCCTGAGTCAACAGTCTAACTTTGGATCTGGCTTCATAAGTTTTTTGATACGAAGTCCTCGCAATTCCTACAGAGATCCGATCTGTGATTCCGTAATCCAAGGATAGTTGAGTATTCGTTCCATTATCCAAACCAAAAAAATCATAAGAAGTTGATTTTGCATCACCGAACCTATGATTGAATCGAAAGTCTATACTTTTTTTACCAACATCTTCGGTGCTCGGCATATGAATCAAACTGCTTCCTAAAAATGCAGTCTTTCTTTGTTCTTGCGCAAGAGTTGGAAAAACAAACATTAGAAAGGAGAATGAAACCAAAAAACGAAAATAATTATATTTCATTTTTGATACTGCCATACAATTTCTGTTTGAATTTGAATTTTTTCATTAAGTTTTAAAATCACTAATTTAGGAATTTCGATATTAAAATCTGAAAGTAAGATTTCGAAATCTGCACGGATAGAATAATCTTTCTCCCTTTCCTCAATGTTTCCTTGGATCTTAATATTCCTTTTAGTAACTCCGTGAAGTGTGATTTCCCCTTCGATTACTACTTGTTTAGATTTTAGATCCCATTTTGTTATGGTTCCCGTGAAAGAAGTGATGGAATGAATTTCCGTTTCGAGATAATTCTCGTGCATATGATTGTTCATCATCCGATTTGGAACCTTTAAGGCTCTTAAATCGACTTGAATCAGAATTTTTTTGGTCTCTAAATTTGCAAAACCTTCCACTTTGGAAACCATTCCTTGAATGGTTTCCTGTGGAGCCTCGCTCAAAAATTTTACATTGGCTTCTTTCACAACCAAATCATTTGTCTTTTTTTCAGCGAAAAGATTGCTAACTGTTATTAGTGAAAGAAGAACACCCAATTTAGCTTGAGTGAAGATCAAGGATTTCCTCCTTTGAGGGTCCAACAATAAATCGCTTTGTTGATCGAATTATTATTGTATATTCTCATCGATCCTGAATTGATCTTATTAAATAACAAACTTCCTCTCGGATTACCCACTGTGACCCTATTTAGTGTACTGTTAAATGATGTAATATCAAAACCAGCATTTGCATTTCCTGCGTTATGACAATTAGAACAACTAGCGGTCGTTCCAGCTTGAGCAAGAGTTGCGAATGCGGGTGCAGGATCCGTACAATCTGCATCAGTAATATTGGTCAGTGGTGCACTAGAACCTAATAACAGCGCGTAATATTGTAAAATCCCTTCTTTGTCTGAACTCTTCTCGTTTTTACAATATGCAGATACTAATAAGATACAAAACAAAAAGAGAAACATTGATCTTTTTTTTAAACTAGTCATAAATCACTTCCTTATTTTTTTTAACAGTGGTGCTTCATAAAGTATGCACCAAACGTGAAAATTTAATTTTATCCATAAGCGAGTTATGGATAAAATTATTATTGATTCTACAAACCCTTCGAACATCTAACCCGGAAAGAAAGGGTAATCACTGCCGGAGTAACTGGAGCTTGAATTTTATCAAGTTGACAATCTTTTACCTGGATGTCGTATATCGTATTTGAGTTTTCCATGATTTTGACAGGGCATGATGCAATCGGATCATACGCGCCACCACCAGGAGGTATACCTACATTCAAAACAAAGTTTCCTAAATCAGTTACAAACACATCGCTCGTTTTACTAAAATCAACTTTATGTAAAAAGAATGCAGGCAAAGAAAAATCATTATTTGGAATCTGGATATTGTCATCTACACCAAAATTCCCTCTACAAATGCCAATATTCTTTGTATAACTAGCTTCACCAACAATCAAATTCGCAGTATTCAGTGCCGGCTGAGGTAAATCCGCGTTAGTCGGATATGCATATAACAAAAGTGGGGCTAGTAAAGCGCTTGCATTATCATCTTTCTTGTCGCCTGCGCAATTAACTATAAAAATAGTTAATATGCATGAGATGAAAATTTTTTTAGTAATTGATATCTGATTCCAGATTCTCATTTTTCTCAATTTTAACTCCTTACAGAAGAACATGATGTTCTCCTGATATTGAATCTTACTCTATTGAATCATGGTTGTCGTCCGGGGACTGGAATCAGGAGTTAAATTCAGAATAAATTGACAAAAAATATTTCACCATAGTGATTAACTGGACACGAAATTTTAATCATAAGGCAGCTAACTACAATTAATAAATTCGAATTGAGTATCTAGGGTAATGAAACGAACCTCAAATCAATTCATAATTCTAGAAATTTTGTAAGATTAGTAACGATGGATTTCAATAGTCATTTATTTTCTTCTAACAAATTACGAAGAGAAGACGGTGAAAATTATATTCAATTGAATCAATGAAAATTTTACCTATGGAATCTAGGCGGCTTTTTATTTTTTACTCCGAATTCCCGTCCCAGGACGACAAACCTAGCAACCTCATATATTCTTTGTAAAATAAGGAGAACGACGGAATGGAAAATACAATTAGAATTATAGTCGGAATTTTATTTTTATTCGCTGGGTCGATACAAGCAACAGACGTGACCAACCAGGACAGTACTGCATATACTGTGAAAGTGCAAGGTGAAGGAAATCTTAGCATATCTACACACAACATAGCAGCAAACGGAACTTTGTATGGTCTTTGTGGTTATACATTTTGTAGTTTTGAAATTCCAGGACACAAAGTGAATGCGAATCGAGACGGCAAACTAACGATAAGGAATGGGAAATTTGTTCAGTAAGTTAATATAGGTTAAAAGCAAAATCTCAAAATCAGAAAACCCATTTCCTTTTTGATTTTAGGATGTTTGACTTATTTTATCTGCTCATGTTTTAAAGAAAATTCCTTATTTGATAAGGACAATTTGATTCTAGGGTTTGTGATGAGTCAAAATGAAATACCTCTATTGAATGATTTAGAGATTCAAACGAGTGTCGTATACGGTTCTCAACTCATCACAATCACATTTTCTTTTCGGATTGCATTCCTTCAGAATTATTCCATAGATGCTTTTCTCGTGCGGCCGGTAACTATTCTTCTTCAACCCGACGGTGTCACCGTTGGAAAATTTCTACAAGAGGCAGGTGAAATAGGGAATCAGCAAACCACCTGTTGCAGATCCGCTTGTCACTGGAAATTGAAATGAGTATTGTATGAAGGTTGCTTTGAACGGTAATGATATGGAAATGAAAGTGGATTACAATACAGAGGCCGCTACCCCGATTCCTCCGGGACCAAAACCCGTCTGGATACGACGACTTTAACCGATGCTTGCGTCTACTTAGATTCATTTTCCTTTTTTCAGAAAAAACCAGTCACCCAGTCTATAAAACATTGAATCATCGAATCGTTATTCCGTAGCACCTAACAAAGTAAAAGATTACAATTCATACCAAAAGGTGAAAACTTTTGGAATAAAAATCGGTTTTTGCGAAACCAGTTTGCCAGGAAGATAAGATTACTGTGGCATTTGCACCTTTCCACGAGCCACTCCCCTCCTCCCGAACTCGGGTGGGGGATTTTGGATTCGCTATCGGGCGAGACCCCAGACTCAAACTAGGATAAAATCCAAATGATTCCAAAGATTTTTATGGGGTCGGGCTATCCAGGGCTTCGGTCGCCAAGCGACCGCTACCGCGCCCTTTCGATACTTCCCTAAAACGAGTATACTTATCATAGCTTATAAGCTGGTAGGATTGGATTTCAACAGTGCAAGCACTAGAAAAAATAAAGAAAATCTAATTCCCTTCCCAGTGAAAATTAGAAAAAACTTGCCAATCATGAATGAAACAAAAGAGTTTTTAACAAATGTTAGTGATTTTTTTATCTGAAAAAACGAACCTGGGGAATTGAATGGGAAACGAGAATTTCATGCTTCGTTCGTTATTGATGAGAAAAATCACAGGTATATTGCTGCTTCTTTTTTACGGAAGTTGTAATCCATTAACATTAAATAACCCCTGCGATCAAAAATCAAAAGCATATATAGAGACCTTGTTACTCGCTTCCGTATCGGAAATTCCTATTCCCTTTTGTGGATTTAGCGTTGGTAATTCGCCCAAACTCTGGGAAACACAGGCCTATCTCAAAGCATCGAATGCAGATGCAAATGATGGCTTCGGATATTCCGTAGCCGTCTCTGGTGATATAATCGTGGTGGGAGCTGCAGGTGAGTCAAGTAACCAAACGACAATTACGAATGGACCCGCTGCGAGTACAAACAATTCAGCTTTAACGTCTGGTGCAGCCTTTGTGTTTTTTAGAAAGTAAAACGGATTGGAAACATAAATTACATTCATAAATGAAAAAACAGATTCCCTATCAAAAAGAAATCATTCTTGTCACAATAACTACCCTTATCTTAAGCATTTTGTATTTTCTTTTCCTTCGACCAAACTCAAATGGAAATCAATTCACGCCACCCTCAATGGAAGTGGATAAAAAAGGTCTCTCACCTTACCACAAACGAGAAGTGAATTTTACCATCACCAAACACAAACGGAAAATTCAAATTTGTTACAATTTATACTTAGAAACAAAACCTAAAATCGAAGAAGGCAAAATCCAATTCGATTGGCAAATCGAACCCAATGGAGTTCCCAAAAAAGTGGAACTCATCCAATCCGATTTTACATCTGATACCCTCATCGGTTGTATTCAAAATGAAATCAAGTCTTGGGAATTTCCTCCTCCGCCTGATAGGTCACGTAATACTTATGCAGAATATACTTTTTTCTTTAAAAAGGATGTGAATCTTCCAAAATAAAGCCTGGGACCCGAATCATCGTTATTATTTCAAAAAGAGGATTGAAAAAAATTGACCTTCCGTTTGTGATCAAATAATTCCTAGCAACTAATACACATTATAAGGCTTTTAACAAAATACTCTTTTGAAAAATTACAATCCCTACAACCAAGGAACATGTTCGATAAGCAGGAAATAATTTAATTTGAATTGTATATCATATTCCAATAAGTGATTATATAGTTCTATTCTCTCATTATCTAAAAAAATAAGTTGAGCAAAGTCAACGATTTTCAAAGAATTGCCCCATGTGGAAATATAAGTGGATTTTTTTATTTTTGGTTCCCCAATTCCTATCTGCTGAAGGATTTCAAAAAGGCAATCTCATGTTATTTGGTTCTGGCTCCTATGGACTAGGAATGTCTTCAGGAAGTTTAGAACGTTATGCGGAAACATATAATTTTCCATCGTATTTAACTTTTCGCGATGGCCTTAGCCCTGAATCAAGAGCCCTTTATTTTTATGGTCTTACCGAATAAAATTCCGACCAAATCCAATTGAACAGCCATTTGGGCGAATTGGGAGTACAATATGCATTATTTAAATATATTTCAGTTGGACTAACGGGTGTTTATCAATCGATAGAAGCATCTAACTTACGACTGTTGGAACCTACTTTAGTGCTTTTAATGGGAAACCAATTACAACGTCAATATTCTTCAAGTTCCATAAGTGATAGTCTCTTTTCGGCTGAATTAGTTTCATTTTTAATTCGAAAAGACCAAAGAATTTCTTCGATCACAACTGGGAATTTGGACTTTGGAATTCATTTTTTACCAAATTCTGTTTTCGATCCTTATATCCGTTTTGGCGGAGGAATTGGAAACGAACGCCAGGCAGGTGGAAATGTGCAACGTTTGTTTGCTGGCATTGGTCTTCGTTTCCATTTTGTATCCTCGTATTTTCTTTTTCTAGAAGCTTTAACTACCAATACCTACATTGTAGATTATAAAGCACAAGCTAATACATTCCGTAACCGTGGTAATTTTGAAGAAAGTTTTGTAAGCCTAGGATTTGGAAAACAATTTTCATTAGGTTCTATCACTGACGAACCAATTGTTACAGCCGATGTCCAAACGATCGAAAAAACAGAACAAAAAGAATCTCTACCTCAGATCAAAACTTTTTCATTTTTAGCCAGTGAGATTTTTGAGCCAAAGACAACTATGATTCATGTCGAAGGCCGAGCAAAATTAGATGCCCTTGCTCGTAGTTTTGCAATTGAATACCCTGAATATGAAATTTTGATCATCAACTTTGTGGCACCCTTTCCTGGTTCTGAAGAGGAAGATCCCTTACACGAACAGTTTGGAATCAATCGTTCCTTTGCCATTTTCCAAATCCTACGAGAGAAAAACATTCCTGCCACACGAATTGTCAATGCAACGGCAGGCTCTACTCGTTACGAATTGGATTCCTCTGAACGAGTATTATTTGAACTCCGTGCCAAACCATAACCTACCCTACGACGAGTTTCACCTGAAAAGCGCCTCTCGCTTCGATACTGGGTGAGTCCTCAATGATTTGATTCTCGAACATGATGAAGTCGATGTTACATACCGTTTGAACTAAAATTTGGCGCAGAGTTAATTTTATACTGGTGATTCGTTCCCATTTATTAGAATTCATTTTCTCGATAAAATGGAGACAATCATTGGTATAATTCAATTATGTTCGTCTTATATCATCAGATAATCATACCATAATCGGACTATATAATTTGAGCGATTCTCCCTTAATTCCCCCTGACCAACTTGCTAAATTTGAATTTAATGATGATCAGCTTAGCAGTTATCGTAAGAGCAAACAAATCCCACTCGATCTTTATGATCGGAACGGCAAACTCATCATGGCAAAAAAAAAGAACGCAACGGAAGAGGATTTTGGCAAACTTCTAAAGATTGAGTTGCAAGGAGCCTATTGCCTCTCAATTGACACAAAACATTTGCGCATTACATCGGGAGAAACAACAGACCCTCGCCAAACCAAACTTTTTGATCCAGACAAAACAACAGATTTTGCAAAACAAACCGAATCATTGATCTTAGAGTTAAAAAAAGAAGCCTTTAATTCGGAACATGCTCTCAGATTACACAAATCAATAGGAAAAGTTTTAGATGACTTCACAAGCAATCCAGATTTTGAATCTGGATTATTTAATATATTAGAGATTTTGAATCATGCTGGTGTACCAGTTGAATCGGAATTAATGACAAAACGAACAATTGTTGCGATGGGTATGAAAGTCCGAACCAAAAAGATAGGTGTAGGTGATGATAACAAACCAAACAAAAAAGACCATCTTTCCGTGATGACAGCAAGTTTTCTCGCTGATATAGGTTATTCAAAATTAGTATTACCAGACAAACCAAATCTAACTAAAGAAGAATACAATGCAATCCAACAACACCCGATTATCAGTTATTTGATGACACTTGCGGCACCAGAAATTACACAAGAGATTCGAACTTTAGTTTTAAACCATCATAGACCTTTTCGAGGGAATTCGATTAACAATAACTTCCCTGACAATAATACAGTGTTTAGAAAGTTAATGTTAATTAGAGATAAGTTTATAAAAGACCCAAGTAAAAAAATGATCGTAGCTGATATCGATGCACAACTTCGGATCCAAGAATCGAATGTGAACTCAGTCAATTTCGAAGAAGATATAGCAATTTTGTCTCTTGCTAGTGAATATGCAAGTTTAACAACAAACCAACCATGGAGACCTGCATTCAGTTCAGCAACAGCATTAAAAATGATTGTGAATGATTCGTTTTTTTCCTATAGCAATCGAAACATTCGCCATTTACTAGATTATGTTGGTGCTAGTTTAACAAATAATCAGAATATTATCAACGTGGGTGATTACGTCATCACAGCGTCTATTGATTCAGAAAAACAGGCACATTTTGATATTTGCAAAATTTTAGAAGTTGATCGTTTTCAGACACGTCCAAAAATCCAAAGGTTATGCACCATCAAACCTTTGTTTAAAAAAGGGATTAAATATCGAATTGCTGATTTTGATATCAACGAAATTCGTATAGACAAACGCAGAGCGGTAATAGACCTTGCAGGCCAAACTTCCAGTACACAAAGGATCATTTACATCATTGATCCAGAAATGAACGCACCTCTTTATGATGCAGTCACTAAAATGGAATTACCTTAACCATATAGTTTTCTTTCTTTCGATTAGATTCTCGTAACAGACTTCCACTGAAAATAATAAACTAACATGCGCATTCGATATGCGTGGTTGGGTTATCCTGGGCTTCGGCCGCATTACGACAGCTACTGCGCCCTTTCTATCCCTCTCGCTGGGAAAAAATGGAACGTTGCCGAGAAACGTTTCCAAGCTAAGCC
>NZ_AOGW02000008.1:65000-270093 GCF_000332495.1 Leptospira terpstrae serovar Hualin str. LT 11-33 = ATCC 700639
AGTTTTAAACAATTCAGCACCAATATCTATAATTTGGCTTTTTGCAGATTGATAGACGAGATAAAAAATGGGTCCAAGGACTAAATTAAGAACCAAAAAAATAAAGATCATCATTTGGGAACGGATGTTAAGAGAATTTAGGCTATGAAGAGTTTGTTTTATCATATAATTTGAAATTGATCGATTTATTGTTGAGAAAACGAAAACTTTATACGAAATGAAAGTCTTTTTTAAGATTCCCGATTACAAGTAACCCGTAAAAAAAATAACAGGGTTTTCTTATCAATACACTGTTGAACGACGTACATATTACAAAACCTTTAGATAAAAAATTGGCAAGCCCATCCCTCCTTTCGAAGGTTACGAGACATAGATTCCCGAATGATTTCATCCCACTGCATTCCATAAAAAACTACTGCAAAATTAAAGAACGAAACAATTCGATCAAATATAAATTAATGATAATTAATTTATGGGAATTCAACTGAAACAAATAAAAAAGTAATTAACATCCTTTGCGTAAAAATTAACACATCCGAGAATTTCTAAATTGATATTTACAAACTAGGACTATCACTGAAATAAAAGCTTACGTATGTTAATCTTAGAGAATCAGGTTCACCAAACAAACGCTTAGTCTTAAGGATTTAATACCAATTCGTTTCGTGAAATTGTGCCAAACACCTGCACCAAAATATTTCTAAAATCTAAAAAGACGAAATCTGTGGAATTGGCTGGAAAAAAAACAAGTGGGATGATGGATGAATTGTTGTATTTATCAAAAAACTAAAAATAAATAATCCTTAGTTTTGTAAAAAACCACTTCTTAATGCTTGCAAAATCTGATCGAAGGTTCAGATTTTGCAAAAAATAAGGAAAAAAAATGAACAAACTTCGCATCACGGGAATTATATTACTTCCCCTATTCTTGTTTGTAATCGCATGTAAGTCTTCTGTCTACAGGTTAGAATCACCAAAAACCAAAGAAGAAATCAAATCAGTAGGTTTGGTTGGTTATGGAATCTATCTAGAATACCCACCAGGTCTATTTGGAACGGAAAATCAATACCAATTTGGTCAGGCATTTGGAGACCTAATTGTAAAGTTAGATGCAGATAGCAAGGTAAATGCCAAAAAAAGAACTCCAGATCCTGCAGATGTTTTAGTGGAAGAAACGGATAAGGAAAAAATTTACAACGGTAAAAAGTTACAAATCATTTCCTTCATTTCTCGTATTGTTCCTGCAGATGGGAATTCGTATACAGTTTCGACAGCAGGTTATGTATTCTGCCAAACCAAAATTGTTTTTGTAAACGGAGTTCCTACAACACAACAACAATGTAATAATGTGTATATAGATTTTGACCCAGAAGATTCAGCTAAAGTGTTAAATTTCAAAGCTAAACCAGGTGAAATTCAATATTTAGGATTATTTAAAGGAGTATTAAAAGAAACAACTTCCGATGATCCATTTGCGCTTCCCCCAACGATTGATGAGTTACTTGGTGTTTCTAATAAAAAGAAATTTGTTTTAGAAAAAGACAATGAGGGCATCCTAAAATCAAATTCAGAAGCTCTTAAAGACAGATACTATTATCCTGATTTGCGTAGACCAGGTTATGATGAATTTGTATTTCTCGAAGGTGTGAGTAAAGCAAACCCAAAAACATACTGGCAAGAACTCGCTGATAAAAAGCTAAGTAAATTTAAAAAGTAAATAAGAGACCTCCAAATAGAAATCAATATGATAAAAAACATTCTTAAACAATTTTTGATTCTAACATTAACAATCCTTACTGTTAACTGTTTGAATTTTAGAAGTGGCGAATTTGAAGGCACTCCAGTTACCAAAAACTTCGGTGTCTCAAAAAAAACATTGGTGAAACTCAATACCGATTATCAAATTTTGATTGGAGGAGAGTCTGGAAATGCGAACGAGAACATTGTACAAAAATGGAAGAATGAAGCTGCCAAAGTTTTGAATGAAAGTGGAGATGTTTTATCTACCCGAAGCGAAACGGAGGCAAACTATGTTTTCGATATTAAAGTTACTGAGAGTTCAAGTTATTTTTCAGTCAATGTTTCCATCTGGTTCAGTATATTAACTGCTGGTGTAATACCTCAATATTCTAAATCAGTCATATCACTGAATCTATCGGTTAAAGATAAATCAGGAAAAGTTCTAGGCGAAGTAAAAAGAGAAGAGAAAAGAACTGAATTTGGGCAAATTTTGCTTCTTTTCGTAATGCCTTTTTATGATCCAGGGACAGTGGTAGATGCACAGAGAAGAGAAATGCTTAGTTCCGCATATGCAGAAATTAAAGAAAAAGGTTACCTCAAAAAATAAAATAAAACAGGTATTTTCTTAAGTATATAAAAAACGAAAGAGAATAGACTTATGATTCATTTGGGATACAAAAGTAAAAAGTTTGTATCCCATCTCTAATTAAAACCGAAACCTCGAAACAATTCTTTCCATAGAATCGGATACTTTTTGCAAACGGTTGGCTTCTTCGGAAATTTCACCAAATGTATTGGCAATTTTTGAATGATTTTCCCATAACGCCTGCAAGTTGGTGTTGGATTCTTCAGTATATCCAGTTTGTAATTTCATTTCTGAGGTGATCTGTTCTGCATCCCTTTGGAACTCACCAACAAGGTTTTTTAAGGACTTTACATTTTCGGAACTGGTTTCACTTGTACGACCAAACATTTGGACTACTTTTGATATTTCTTCAAACTTTGATTTTACATCTTCATTTGTAGAAATGATTTCTTTCATAGATTCTAAACTTTCTTTGGATGCCACTTGAGATAACTTCACCACTCGTTTGATATCCTCTATATTTTTTGCCGTTTCATCGGCAAGGCGAGATACCTCTCCTGCTACGACGGCAAAACCCCTTCCCATAGAACCAGCCCTTGCTGCCTCAATCGATGCGTTGAGAGAAAGCAAATTCACACGGTCAGAAATATCTTCTACTATAGAAATAGTGGCTTTGATATTTTCACTCATTTGGTTCATCACTTCTACTTTTTCATAAGCAGACTGGATGGCATCTTTTGCCACTTGCACCGTGCCGATCGAATGTACTGTGTTTTGTGCCAGTTCATCTGCCTTTTTTGAAAGATCTGTCATTTCCTCTGTAACTCTCGTGAGTTCTGATGCCAAAAAATTCGTTTTGTCTTTTTGGGAAAGTACACGTTCATAGGTGGCTTTGGATAGGCTTTGGATTTGGTTTACGGACTCAAAAGTAGAATCAAGTTTTGTTTTTTCTGAACTAACTTGGGAATCAATCACGCCACCTTTATCCAAAATCATTTTGGAAGTTTCCAAAAGAGACACAGCTTCGTCTTTTGCAGTTTGAAAGTATTGTCGCAACGATTCCATAAATAGATTCAGTTTTGTAATTGTATGGCTTAAGTTTGTTGCGGAGAGTTGGGGGATAGTTTCTGACAATTCTCCTTGGGACAACTTCTCAATGGAATGATTGAGATTATCGATATCATCTTTTAGCGATTTACTTCCCACGTAAGCTGCGTATATTATAATTACAACCATCATAACAAACACAATCGGCATTTGATAAAACCAATACGGAGACCTAAATTCCGTTAGTAGGATCAAAAACAAATAATAGCCAAAGGTTAACATTGGCAGAATTGCGACAGCAATCATGGTAAATAAGTTTCTTTGGAAAACTCCAAAGATACGAATTTTTGTTTCATCTAAAAGTACAGCCGATAATTCTTTGGCCTTAAGCACTGGACTCAAATACACTTCAGTTTGAAAATAAAATGCCAAATAGATGATGGGAGAAAGCATCACAGAAGCATATGGCAAGGCTAAAATTTCCATCCATGGAAGTCCGAGCAAAGTCACTGCCATAAACGAAAATCCAAAAATTGAAACTGTCCACCGAATGAGGATCACTCGACCTTCCCAATGCGGGTGTTCCAAAAGTCCTTTTTTTAAACCTTCTAGTGTTTGTTTATCTGTGTCTTTGGTAAAGTTTAATAACTTTCTAAGTCTTTTGTTTCGTAGGCCAATACCAATTACCAATGGGACCAGGGAAAGCAGAGTGCCGAGGATTCCTAATTGGATGAGAGTATCCGTATCAAAACGGGAGGCAAACAGACAAAAGTTGATAAAATAAGGAAAGATAAGTAAGTATAAGGGAGCTTCAATGGCAACTGTCAATTTCCTGATGAGTAGATTCTGATTCATTTGCTTGTGATCCGCCGTTTGGTTTGTCAATAGTTTAGAAAATCCAAAGAGACATCACCTACTTTCGTAAATTTTTTCCAAAAGAACTAACCTATGTGAGTGTTCAGAAATCAGGATTCGTCCTAAAAGTTAAGAGAAATCATATGGACTTAAGATCCAAAATGGAAATTTCAGAGGGTGCACCCAACCGAAACGGAGGCCCCCAATAACCAGTCCCTCGGCTAACATATATTAGTGAGTCTTTATATTTATGTAAACCAGATACAAACTTTTGTGCAAAATATATAAGAAAATTGCCAGGAAAAAATTGGCCTCCATGGGTATGACCTGAAATTTGTAACTGAAACCCGACTGCACTGGCTTCATAAATACTGTTAGGTTGGTGGGCCAACAAAATCTTGTAATCACAATTCTCTCCTCCTTCCATAGCTCGTTTAGGATTGGTTTGGTGGGATTTGATGATTTTTCCTGCAGCTAAATCAGTCACACCAGCCATTAGCAATTTAGCATTGCCAATCTTTAAGATTTGGTTTTGGTTCAGTAAAATTTTTACTCCTAGATTTTGGATTTCCGGAAGCCAAGAAAGCACTCCTGAATAATATTCATGATTTCCTGTTACATAAAAAGTCCCATACTTTGACTGAATGTCGGCCAATGGTTTTAAATGTTGTTTGAGAGTGGATACAGGTCCATCTACTAAATCTCCAGTGATGACAACAACATCTGGATTTTGTAGGTTGATTCGTTTTACCACCCGCTTTAAAAACTTTTCTTTAATCGTGGCTCCAATATGCACATCAGAGATTTGTACAATTTTGAATCCATTTAAATCAGGATGTAAGTCTTTTATCGGGATAGAAACTCGTTTGTATCTCAAACGCACATGGGCATTGAAAAAACCAAGAGAACTGAGTGCTGTTGCCACCACAATGGTAACAAATGCATAACTAAAATTTTTTACTTCTGTTACACCATCGAGAGGAAATCCAAAATGAAGTAAGGTCGAAAACAAAACTTGCGAATAATGAGTCACTATTCCTAAGTCTACCAGGCGAAGAAGATCCATAAGAAGAACCAAAGTGAATAGAATAGAAAAAAAACCGAAGTTTGTGAAAGTGACATAGGCAAAAAATGTCTGCGTTTTCTCTCGTTTGGAAATCCGACTTAAGGCATAGGTAAGCGGAACCAGTAAAACTAGCGCCCCCACACCGAATAAAATCACTGTTACCACCGGTCCATTCAGTGAAAGTCCTGAAATCAAACGAAAGGTAGAATAATAATAGATAAATCCAAGTAAGGATGTCAGAACGGACAAAAATAGGAAGAATGCTTTCAATCAAGTTACCCTACTCATTGGACAGGATGGGAATCATGAAAGTTGTCGATAATTAACCAGAAGGTAGAGGATGAAAGAAAAAGATACAGTTAGAACGAAATCCGATGTGATACTGATAGGTGCAGGAATTATGAGTGCCACACTTGGCGTTCTTTTAAAAGAACTTGCACCCCACCTAACAATCACTGTATTGGAAAGGTTGGATGCTGCAGCGCGAGAAAGTTCCAATGCCTGGAACAATGCAGGGACCGGACACTCTGCCTTTTGTGAATTAAATTATACAATCGAAAACGAAGACGGGTCCATCCAAACTAAAAAAGCTCTACAAATTGCCGAATGGTTTGAAATTTCCAAAGAATTTTGGGGATACCTTTCTGGCACCAAACGGATCCTAGATGCTGATGAATTTATCCACTCAGTTCCGCATTATAGTTTTGTTTGGGGAGAGGAAAATGTTTCTTTTCTTCGAAAACGATACGAGGCATTAAAAAAATATGAGCTCTTTAAAGATTTAGTTTATTCAGAAGATAAAAACACTTTAACCGAATGGTTACCTCTTGTCATGCAAGGTCGGGAAGATTCGGAGACAATTGCCGCCACCAAAATGGAGTTAGGAACCGATGTCAATTTTGGTACACTGACTCGTGCTATGTTTCGGTATTTAGAAAGTTTTCCAGATGTTCATGTGCATTATTTTGAAGATGTAAAAGATTTGGAACGTGCAGAAAATGGATATTGGCACCTAACGTCAAATAACATTCAAACTCATGAAAAAGAACACCATGAGGCAAAATTTGTATTTATTGGAGCAGGTGGTGGAAGCCTTCCTCTTTTAGAGAAATCAGATATCCCTGAGGCCGCAGGATTTGGCGGATTTCCTGTTAGCGGGCAGTGGTTACGATGCCGTAACCGAGATGTGATCAAACAACATTTTGCTAAAGTATACGGAAAAGCCAATGTAGGTTCTCCTCCGATGTCTGTTCCCCATTTGGATACAAGGATTATTGAAGGGAAAAAAGAATTATTATTTGGACCTTACGCTGGTTTCACGACTAAATTCTTAAAAAAAGGATCCTATTTAGATTTAGTTAAGTCCTTAGAGTTTGATAATATCTTTCCGATGTTGTCAGCTGGAATGCACAACCTACCACTGACAAAGTACCTCATAAGCCAAGCCATGCAGTCGCATGAAGATCGTATCGCTGCACTGCGAGAATATTTTCCAGAAGTAAAATCAGAAGATTGGGAATTGGTAGTGGCCGGCCAAAGGGTACAAGTCATCAAAAAAGATGAGGAAGAAGGCGGGGTCCTTGAATTTGGAACAGAAGTTGTAGCTGCAAAAGATGGGTCTCTTGCGGCTCTCCTCGGGGCAAGTCCAGGAGCATCCACCTCTGTATCAATCATGTTGGAAGTGTTAGCAGATTGTTTTCCTAAAGAGATGCAATCTTCCGAATGGAAAAACAAATTAAAAACGATGATTCCAAGTTTTGGTGAATCGATGAAAGACAACGCAGAGATTTGTATCGCAAGCCGCAGAAAAACGGAAGAACTTTTGGAACTAAACCAAGGAGCCAGTATGAGCTCCAAGGTTTAAAGTAAATAGAGATTGGGCTTCCTTAAAAATTATTTATTCTTTTTTCGAAGCTCAATCACCACTTTCTCTTTTGAATCCACATTGTACATGGCTGAACCTTGCGTGGAATCAATGATCCTTCTAGAATTCACACCCTTTTCACGAAGCACACGCGAGATGGCTTGGGAACGTTCAAACCCTAAGTCATAGTTATCATAATTTCCTGGTACATCTTCTTTAAAGGGAGTTGTATAAGTGATAACTTGAACATCATAGTCTTTGTATTCATTTTCCAAACTGCGCGAAATAGCATCCAATCGAGCCCTGCCTTCTAAGTGGATACGACTTGAAGGAAGATCAAAGATCTCACTAGCAAGAAACACAAAACGTTCCAATTTAGTTTCGACTACTGGTTCCTTTGTTTGTTGCGGTGGGACTTCCGATCCAACGGATTCCAAAACGTTGACAGGTTTTGACTCTATTTCAGGGTTTGTTTGTCCATGAAGTGTAAAACTGAGTCCCAAACCAAATTTAAAAAAGCTCTCTTCATAATTTCCTTTGTTTCTATGGCCAGAATTGGGAGCTTCATATTTGACCATATAGACATTGGCGTGTTCTATTTCAGCATTAATAAAAAATAGATCATTGATATGGTACCGAACGCCCAATGCACCAAACACACGGTTGGTGGTCCCACCAAAAAGTCTTTCAAATCCGGATCCACCACCTACTCGTATATAAGGATCGAATGGATCGTTGGGTAGGAAATGGAAAAATAAACTTAAATCCCCAGAGGTTGAATTTAAAACATCTCTTCTTTTTTGAACGGCAAAGTCATAAAAATCACCTTGATTTAACCTAGATAATAAAGTGGTATTATCCAACGCAGTTAAAGAATATATAATGATTTGTCTTTCGTCTATTGCTCTAAAATGAGAAGCTGTAATGATTTGGTTCGATACGGAAAAACCAATTCCAAAATATCTGAAAAGTCCGTATTCAAATCCCAATTCACCAAGTCGACTTGATAACTCCGTCCTGTCTTTTACCATTGCATTCAACGCATAAAAATTCGAAAAAATGGTAAGGTTGTCCGTATAAGGAGAGTTTAACGCTAAATAATTAGGAAAATTTGTATTCTCTACACTCTTTTCAATGCGACCTGAGTTGTTTCCAAGACCTAAGCCACCCGTCCCATACAAAATTAATTTTCCACGGTCAAAACCTTGGCCAAAGGCAAACGAAGTTGGGAAAAAAGAGATTATTCCTATAAAAATGGAAATAAATTTCAAGTTCAATTTTGGCATATCTGATTTTGAATTGTATCACGCGTTAAAGCAAGCTGATTTTTTTTACAAACTCTGTCACAAATCCATATGGCTAATTCGTCTTGGTAACGAGGTGTAAAAATGAAACCAAAAATTCTAATTTTAGGAGCCGGTTATGCAGGGGTTATGGCAGCAAACCGTTTAGACAAACAATTAAAAGAAGCAGAAATTACTCTGATTTCGGAATCCAATACTTTCCAAGAAAGAATTCGGTTTCATGAAATGGCAACACAAGGTTTAAAAGATAAACTACAGATCCAAGATCTTCTTCGAACAAAGGTTAGATTTTTACAAGCAAAGATTAGTGAAATTCTACCCAAAGAAAAATCGGTGAAATTAGAAGCAAGTTCTCAGAATGAAATCTATGATTATCTTGTCATTTCATTAGGGAGTGCTAATATCCGATCCCTCTACAACAAAGAAGGTTCGATTCAATCCAAAGAAGAAGTTTTAAAATTTTTGAAGAATAATGAAGAGAAAAAAATTCAAAAACTATGTATTGTAGGAGGAGGCCTTACCGGAATTGAAATGGCAACCGAATGGAAATATTTTTTTCCTCATTCATCTGTCACTATCGTTGATAGAAAAGAATGGGGTAATTCGTTTTCAGAAAAAGGAAAGAAGTATTTACGCAATTATATGTTACAAAACAATATCCAAGTTTTGGAAAATGTAAATATCCATAGAATTCATGAAAATGAAATTTTGTTGGAAGACCAAACCAAATTAGCATATGATTGTCTTCTCAACTGCAGTGGGTTTTTAGCTTCCTCTCTGGCAAAAAAATCAGGTTTTAAAACCAACCACCGAAACCAAGTTTATGTGGATTCCTTTCTTAGATCTAACGAATATCCAGATGTTTTTGTTGCCGGAGATTTAGCATATTTGGAAAATTCCATTTTGCGAATGGGATGTGTGACCGCATTACCAATGGGTGCCTATATAGCAGACCAATTGGCACGACTGATCAAAGGAAAAAGTATATCTCCTTTTTCATTCCAATTTGCAGGTAGGTGTCTTTCCTTAGGGAGAGAAGAAGGTCTCATCCAGTTTACTTCCGGTGATGACAAACCTAAAGAGTTAATCATTAAAGGTAGATGGGGAGCTCGAATCAAAGAATTGGTCAATCGATTCACTATCTTTTCATTGCAGATGGAAAAACTACTACCTTTCCGATTCTATTTTTGGCCCAAAGGGAATCCCATCAAATTTGAAAAAGATGTATTAAAGAAATCTATTTCCTGGGAAGGTTTGGTTTCATGAATGATATCGATTTATTTTTAGAATGGAAACATTATATTTTTTCTATCGCATATCGAATTACAGGTAGTTATGTGGATGCAGAGGATATTGTACAGGAGAGTTATCTTAGATGGCTCTCTGCCAAAAAAGTAGATATCAAAAACCACAAATCATATTTTGGAAGTATTGCCGCACGACTCGCTTTTGATCTTTTGAAAAAAGCTTCAAGAAAAAAAGAAACTTATATTGGACCCTACCTTCCTGAACCAATTCCCGAAACTATAGAGGCTTTGGATGAAGAAAAAATTGATTTTGCTTTTCTTGTAATTTTAGAAACTTTAAATCCAACAGAAAGAGCCATATTCATTTTACGTGAGTTATTCGATTTTGATTATGAATCAATTTCGAAGATCGTAGATAAAAGTATTGAAAATTGTAGGCAAATTTTGGGTCGGGCTCGGACTGCTATCCAATCTCGAAAAAAAAAGTTTGATCCAGACCCGGCACTTCATTCAAAACTATTACTTGAATTTAGTTTTGCTTGTTACAACCAAGACACAAAATCTCTAACAAAACTTTTGCGGGATGATGTTATTGCTTTCTCTGATGGAGGCGGCAAGGTTCATGCCGCGAGAATTCCAATTCCTGGAATTCGAAGGGTAGTCTCTTTACTCAAGAGGACCACAAAAAAAGCGGCCAAAACTACTGAAATCTTTTTCGGCTATGCCAACGGTTCTCCCGCGATCATTGGATATTCCCATGGTATCCCAAATATTGTCCAAATTTTTACTATGAAAGGCAATCAAATCCATACTATTTATAATTTAGTAAATCCTGATAAACTAAAAGGATTTCAGAACAAGGAAAACCTGATGAAACTAGGATATCTACGGAGGCCAAATTTATTGGATTGGGCCCTTTCCTTCGTAAGGCGGTGGATCCCTTCAAGCAATTGATGAATATTTCCATATTTTCTTTCGTCGAATCAAACGAAGGCAATGAAGATAACCAATCAAATCTTCCTTATGATTATAATCATCATAACTTTGGGATATTGTGGTCCCAATGAGATTGCCAATGTACCAGTTGCGAAAAAAGCAGTGTTGGATCTGAGTGTTTGGAACTTCGAAACTATGGGGAATGTGCCACTCAATGGAGAATGGCGTATCGATTGGAAAAACTGGAATCCCAAAGAAGATTCACTGAATCAGGAATTCACTGTAGTACCGGGTCATTGGACCAATTCTAGTTTCGAAAAATATCCAGCGGGTTATGCAACACTTAAGCTTACCATACTGGTTTCTGAAAATACAAAAACATTATACCTACAAAACGGAGTCACTCGCAACGCTTTCGAAATCGCTGTGGGAAAGGAAACCATCTACAAATCAGGAACCATTGGGGAAACGTATTCTTCTGAGATTCCTAATCTTAATATCCAAACTGTTTCTTTGCCCAATTCAACTAACAACAAAATCGACCTCTCCATTAGAGTTTCCTGTTTTCATTACCATATTTGCGGAATTGCAACGCCTTACATTCTCGGAACTCATACTGGAATTAATAAATCGTTTTTAGAAACTATAAGCAGAGATATTTTTGTATTTGCATCTCTTCTTACTTTAGCATTATTCCATCTTGTCTTATACCTTTTCTGGAGAGATGAAAAAACTCATATCTACTTTGCATCTGTTTGTTTTTTAGCAGCCATTCGTTTATTAAGCACTGGCGAAACTCGATTCATCTACAACTACCTTCCACCTGGAATCTATGAAACCATGGTAAGAATCAATGGAATCAGTTTCGTTTTATTGTATCTATCTTTTGTTCTTTATGTTAGAGAAATTTATAATGCAAAAATTTATAATTTAGTTTATAGGATAAACTTCTTTGTAGCATCTTTATTATTCCTTGCATTACCGCTCAACATACTAACTTTTTCAAAATTTTTAGGATTACATCTTATACTTTCGCTCTTTGCACTTTTTGGATTATTTTATCCGATCATTCATGGAGTTATTTTAAAAAAACCAGGAAGTAAGTTCTTTTTATTTTCAGTGGTTGCAACAATGTCTTTATTTTCCCTAGACATTCTCACAGAATTTGCAAAAAAAGGCACCGCCTATCTAACGCAATATGGTTTTCTTGTTTTTGGACTATCCCAAGCACTTTTCATTGCAGATCGCATGATTGAGAACTTTAGAAACAAAGAAAGACTTAAACAAGAAAAAGAAAATGCAGAGGCAAAAGTTCACTTTAAAACATCTTTTTTATCCACAATGAGTCATGAAATTAGAACTCCCATGAATGGAATATTGGGGATGACTCAAATATTAAAACAAACAGAATTATCTGAAGAACAAAAAGAATATTTAAACCTCATTCAATTTAGCGGAGATAATCTATTATTACTTGTAAATGATATTTTGGATTTAACAAAACTAGAATCTGGACAATTTGAATTACATTTAGAGCCAATCCCTTTGCATAAATTCTTAGGCGATTGTATTAATCTTTTTAAATCTCAAATAAATTCAAACCAGCTAAAGATCGAATTAGAATTTTTAAATACTCCTCCAACCTTTCTTATCACAGACCAAAGACGATTTGCTCAGATTTTAACTAACCTTGTCAGTAATGCAGTAAAATTTACAGAAAAAGGATCCATCAATATTTCCGTTGAATCAATTCCTTTACCAAACAAAGAAATCCGATTGGTGATTTCAGTTAAAGATACTGGAATTGGGATTCCTGAAGACCGGATGGGAATTTTATTCCAACCTTTCTCTCAAGTGCATTCCCATCTAACTGAAAAAACAGTAGGAACAGGACTTGGACTCGCTATTACGAAAAAATTAATTGAAGAAATGGGTGGATCCATATCCGTACATAGTGTTTACGGTAGGGGTTCGAATTTCACTTTTCAATTTGATTCTCAAGTCCCACAAGAATCCATTTCGCAAAAATCAATTACCAACGAAAGAGAAACTGTTCCCAAAAGTGAATGGGATTCGAAGTTATCTGATAAATATCCTTTAAAGATTCTAATTGCTGATGATGACCCAATCAACCAAAAAGTTTCGAGTCTTTTCTTAAAGAAACTTGGTTATACCACCTTACAAGCTGATAATGGAGAAAGAACTTTAGATATGGTTCGCTCTGAATTACCAGACTTAGTATTTATGGACATCCAAATGCCTGATATGGATGGAATTACAGTGACTAAGTGCATTCGTCAATCCCAGACCATCGCCAAACAACCTGTCATTATCGCCCTCACGGCCAATGTCCTCGAGGAAGAAAAACAACGATGTCTTTCGGCAGGAATGGATGATTTTATGACAAAACCGCTTTTGTTACATGATCTTGATTTTATGATTCGAAAATGGGCGAAAAAGAATTTGATACAGTCCAATATTTAAGGACCCTCCATTGGCTACAACTCTCGGCAAACTTCCCCACGGCGATATTCTCAAACGTCTCTCTCAGTCTGAACACTTCCAATCCGGCAGCTTTCATAACTTGGAACCAACAGAAATGCTAGCACCTAACAGTTCCTATTGGAAAATGGCTATCAAATACTGGCAAAAACCAAATTCCATACGCCCCTCCTCGCCTATTCCTTCTAGCAAAATCAACTTAAACGAGTTGGATGCCACTAAGCCGCAATACATTTGGTTTGGACATTCTTCTTATTTATTGTTAGCTGATGGAAAAAAAATCTTAGTCGATCCTGTATTTTCCGGTTATGCCTCACCTGTTCCTTTTGCAGTTAAATCATTTGATGGAACCGATGTATATTTACCTGAAGATATGCCCGATTTAGACATTTTACTTATTACTCATGACCATTATGATCACCTAGATTATGAAACGGTGATTAAGTTACATCCCAGGACAAAAACCATCGTTGTTCCGTTAGGTGTATCTGCCCACCTGTTATCTTGGGGAGTTCCTTTACAGAAAATTGTGGAGTTGGATTGGTTTGAGTCTAAAGAAATTGTTTCCAATCTAACTGTGACTGCCACACCTACAAGGCATTTCTCAGGACGAAGTGTACTTAGAAATAAAAGCCTCTGGTGTTCCTATGTTTTAAAATTAGGAGAATATAAAGTCTTTGTCGGTGGTGATTCTGGCTTCGGATCTGTATTCGAAACCATTGGAAAAAAATATGGCCCCTTTGATTTGGCCTTCTTAGAATGTGGGCAGTATGGTGACGACTGGCCCTCTATCCATATGCGCCCAGAAGAAACTGCGCTTGCAGCAGAAACTATCGGAGCCAAATCTTTTGTTCCCGTCCATTGGGGAAAATTTATTCTTTCTCTCCATCCTTGGAATGATCCAATCAAACGAGTTCTGGTTGCCTCTCAAAATTTAAAACTTAATTTGCAAGTTCCTAAAATTGGAGAAAGTTTTGCCTTCACAGGCTCAGGCAGTGTAGATGGCTGGTGGAATTTTCAGTGACAGAAGTATCCGTTCATTAATACAGTCAGATAGATTTTATTTAGGTCTTAATTATGAAACATGCTTTAGTCATTGGTGCCACATCCGACATTGGAATCCATATTGCTACATCCCTAGCCAAAAAAGGATTTTCACTTTCTCTAACGGGAAGAAACAAAAAAAAGTTAGAAGAATTGAATACGGAACTTAAACCCCAATTTTCAAATACAACAGTTGCTACTTATTTATTAGATGTAACAGACTTTTCCTCACATAATATTTTTTATGAATCCCTTCCGACCAAACCATCCATAGTCTTTTTTGTCGCAGGGTATTATGAAGACCAAACGAAAGCAAGAACCGATCAGGAAGAACTTTTAAAAACAATCAACACTAATTACTCAGGAATCGTTTCACTCATTAATATCTTTTCTTTGGATATGGAACAAAAAGGAAATGGAACAATTGTTGTCATCAGTTCTGTAGCGGGGGAGCGCGGTAGACAATTGAACTATATTTATGGAAGTGCCAAAGCAGGACTTACTACCTACCTCTCTGGTCTTCGGTCACTATTGTTTTCCAAAGGAGTCCATATTTGCACCATCCAATTGGGTCCAGTGTATACAAAAATGTCAGAGGGTCACAACCTGATTCCATGGCTCACCTTACAGTCAGAAAGTGCTGCAGAACTCATTGTAAACGCAGGACTTAAGAATAAAGATATTATTTATATTCGTTGGCCATGGCGTTGGATCATGTTTGGGATTCGTATCATTCCAGAATGGATTTTCAAGCGCCTCCCTCCCTTTTGATTAATTAATCAATGCTAAGGATAACTGACATAGTTCCAAATTGATTGGAAACCGTTAATCATTGGACAACTATGCAATGCAGCAGCTCCCATTCCATTACAGCCACTAGTCACCAAACGCTTGCTATTTGCAAATGGTGAACCTATACTTGTATTCGTGAGAGCGCCTGTCATAGAGAATTGATTCAACCAAGCATCTGTTACTTGGTTTAAATTTCCACTAAAGTTGGCAACAGTATCATTTTCATGAATTAGACCGTAGTACGAACCCGCAGGAGCCGTTTGTGCTCCCCCCATCCAAGTGGGAATGGTTGCAAATTGTAAACTATAATCAGAGACTCCACTATAAATAGAAACTCTTGCCACTGCCCGAATTTTTCCATGAAATGCAGCATGCCCGCTTCCTTGCGAGTGACCACCTACATACACTAAAGACCAATTGATATTATTTCCAGTAACAAACTGCTCCCAACCTTCCCCTGGCCTTGTTTGAACCAAATATTGAAGTAGGGAAAGTAACCTTCCTTCGATGGAGTTAGAAGCATCCACCGATACATAAGGAGATACATCTGCCCCTGTGATTACTTCCCTACGCAAATTTTCAAAACAACCTGCATCAGACTTAGCATCTCCTTGGTTACAGACACTATTTACAGCTTCGTTATTTGGATAACTAAGTCCAATGATATGGTAACCACGTGTAGCACCTTGTTGTAAAATCGCACCAATTTCACAAGGCGAAGATCCTGTACCCGGATAAAAAACAGATAGTATATTTTTTCGACTAACACCTGATTGAGGAAGATAGACTTGGTGCGGAGTATTGTATGAATTAATCGCAGAAGAAGTTTGTGTAGGTGAAATTTGTAATCTAGTTAAGGCACCCACGTTTCCACTGGATGGAAAGGTGTTTTGTCCAACACAAGAACGTGCATACAATCCAATACCCAAAAGAGTCACAATATCTTCGTTTTCGTTTTCCTTGGAATCCTTTTTACATGAATAAAAGAAACTAACAAAAATAGATAGGACAAGTAATCCCGTAAGAAAACGAATTAAAAAACTAGAACTCAATGAAAACACCCTAAAATAAAAGATTAATAAGATATATTTAGAATATCTACAAAAAGAAAGCAATGATTTATACAATTATAGTCGTTCACTTTTCGAGATCCTACTTGCTGAAAGGACAAACAAAATGCTTAAATACAGATTAAATTCAACTTCAATCTCTACTAAGAAAAATGAATGCTTTTTGGAAAGTTTACTTTAGTTTTTGAAACTGCGTAACTAGGTCATCCGTCTTAGAACCGATTCCTTCGATTCTTGATACAACAATACCTTCCTTGGAAACCAAACTATAAACGGCAGAGTGATTGAATTCTCCATTAGAAATTTTTTTATAATTGATTCCAAGAACCACTGACAACATACGAATGTCTTCTTCCTTACCTGAAAGAAGAGTCCAACTCTCGTTTAAGTTCATTTTCTTTTTATAGGCGCTGAGAACAGTTGGTGTGTCTTTTTCAGAATCAAAACTAACAAGCACCATACGAGGCTCTAATCCAGAGGTTTCTTTTATTTTTTTGGAAAGTTGTTCCATATCTGCTACAAGTCTTGGACAAATGGATTGGCAAGATGCATAAAACATGCTGATGATAAATAAAGTACCTTTTAAATTTTTCAAAACCAGCGGTTGGTTAATTTCGGTCGTCCACTTTGAGCCCAAGTCAAATAAACTCCCTTGGGCACCGTCACCAGCAGCTAAAACATGATCATGGTGATTGTGTTCGCCAGAACTATGATCGTCGCAACCTAAACACAATACGGAAGCAACAAAAAGGAAGATGATTTTTTGAATGAACTGATTTTTCATAATGGATTGTCCTTTATTTTTATATCTGATGCACATCGAAATCCTAAATACTTTGCGGTATACCAACCTTTCAAACCGGCTCGATACCCATAACGCATGTAAGATGCATAATTGGAAAAGTCATTCGCTTTTAAGGAACCGCCTCCGCAAAAAAGACTACTCTCTAAATCTGTATCTTGTCTGGAATCCCCGGTAACAGAAGTGTTATTAAAATCAAAGACCCACTCCCAAATCATTCCATGTTGGTCATATACCCCAAGTCCATTTTTGTAACGACCCACAGAAGGTAAAAACTCTGGTTTCTGTTCTCCATACCAAGTAAGGATCACAGTTTCCACTT
Source organism: Leptospira terpstrae serovar Hualin str. LT 11-33 = ATCC 700639 (assembly GCF_000332495.1). Classification (NCBI taxonomy): domain Bacteria; kingdom Pseudomonadati; phylum Spirochaetota; class Leptospiria; order Leptospirales; family Leptospiraceae; genus Leptospira; species Leptospira terpstrae. The sequence goes on from NZ_AOGW02000008.1 coordinate 82,178, forward strand.
CCTTTTTATTTTTACCTGTTGGTGGAATGTTTGCAACATACTCCCATTCTGATTCTTTGGGCAGCCTTTTTCCTTTCCACTGGCAATAAGCATTTGCAGAAAACCAAGAAACATAGGTAACAGGGGAATGGACCTGATTGGATTCAGGTGTTTTAAACTTCCAGTCCCCTAAATAACCGCCATCAGCAAATAAAGGTGATACTTTTCCCTTTTTCCATTCTGGATTGGCTTCTATAAATTCAAAATATTCTTTCTTTGTCACTGGATACTGATCCAAATAAAAACTTTTGATTTTTAGAGTACCGCCTAACTTTGAATCGGTTTCTTTTAGAAAGGGTCTCCAAGTTCCGGCAGGGATTTTTACCATTTCGCCGGAAATTGGAATCACAAAAAGGAAAATCAATAAAAAGAACCATCTGTTCATGATTGGTGTATTAGTTTCTTAATTATTTTACCTCAGCTTCAGAAACCATGATTCCTTTGTTACCCCACTGGTTGTAAACATAACTGAGGACACTGGCAATCTCCTCATTGGAAAGTTCTAAATGTGGCATTACGTTATTGTATTTTTGTCCGTTCACAGTAATTGGCCCACTCAATCCTTTTTTCAAAATCTGAATGGCTCGGCCTTTGTCTGCATTGAGATAGTCTGACTTAGCCAATGGAGGGAAAACTCCGACAACTCCTTGTCCTTCTTTCATGTGGCAGGCGGAACAAACTGATTTATAAACTCTTTCCCCATTGGCCAAAATTTCTTTTGGTGTTTTTGCAGAAGCTTTGGGTTTTACTTCTGTTACCATTCTTTGGATGGCTGGTCCTTCAGGAAGATAAACTGTATCGTCCTGTTTTCCTGAATAGACAGTGGCATTTGGTTCCCCTTCCACCTTCAGCATTCCAAGCGAACCCTTGTTAAATGTTCGAAAGATGGAATGATCTACCAAAATAAGAGTTCCTGGAACTTCTACTTTAAAATCAACAATAGCAGAACCACCCGCTGGAATTAATGTAGTTTGAACATTTTTTTGGTTTGGAAGAACCCCACCTTCAGTGTAAACATTGTCAAAAATTTCGCCAATGACATGAAATGAAGAAACTAAATTAGGACCTCCATTCCCAACAAAAAGTCGGACGGTTTCCCCTACTTTCGCAGTGATAGCCCGATCTTCAACAAGTGAACCCACAGATCCGTTAAACACAACATAATCTGGAATTTCTGTGATCGCCTTTTCCATGCTAAATGGTTGGAGTCCAGGCTCTCCATTTTTTCCTTTGGTATAAAATTCACTTTGAACCACATAGTATTCTTTATCTACTTTTGGTAGGTCGTCTTTCGGTTGTACAAAAATTAATCCATACATACCGTTTGCGATATGCATTCCCACAGGAGAAGTCGCGCAGTGGTAAATATACAAACCGGGATTTAATGCTTTAAAAGAAAATTTAGATGCATGGCCGGGAATCGTGAGGGAGGCCGCAGCTCCTCCACCTTGACCAGTGACTGCGTGCAAATCAATGTTATGTGGCATTTTACTCGAAGGGTGGTTTTTTAGGTGGAATTCTACATCATCACCTTCCCTAACGCGAATCATGGGACCAGGAACAGAACCTCCAAATGTCCAAAAAGTATATTCCACTCCATCGGCAAGCCGACCCACTACTTCCACAGTTTCCATATTCACAATCACTTTGGCTTCGTTTGTTCTGTCGATATGGGGAGGAACTTCCGGGGCATACGTGAGTTTGGCCTCTTCTGTTTTTTGTCCCGAACAAACAGTGAATAAACTTGTCATGACCAAAAGGAGAAGAAAAATTTCTAAGATCTTTGGTTTCGGTAGTTTCATATACATTTCCGTATCCTTTTGTTTCATTCTAAAATGCCCTAACCAAATTCTCATTGATACAAATCAATGGATTCGAGCGCAAACATTACAAAATGCACAAAAATTGCGAATAGAGAAGTATTTTTTCTTCACTTTCTTTATTTAAGGAAAAAACTAAATTGAATTTCTAAATCGACGGATTCGAAACTGGGATAAATATGGGTTTGGTGCCCCATGACTTTAGATCCGCAAAGAAGCCTTAGTAAGTTTCGCAGCTTACTCCATATCTCTTCCATTCTGAATGCAAACTTAGATTTGCACCAACTCCTCCCTTTAATTATGTTATATTCTAAAGATCTACTAGAGGCTGAGGCAAGTTCCCTTTTCCTTTTGGAGGACGAAGAATTTCTCTATTGTGAAGTGGCACTTGGGGAAAAGGGAGAAATCATCCAGGAGTATGCAAGGCTTGAGTTAGGGGAAGGCATCGTGGGAATGGTGGCCAGAGAGAAAAAACCCATTGCTTTGGAAGATGCTTACAAAGACCCAAGATTCAATGCGAGTATGGACAAACGCACTGGATTTAAAACTAAATCTCTAATTTGTGTTCCACTCTTCATCGAAGATAAAATCATCGGAACACTTGAGGTTATAAATAAAACAAACAACCGTATCTTTGATAATTCTGATTTGGAATATTTAGTATCTCTATCGGAAGTGGCTGCGACTGCCATCCAAAATGCAAATACCAAAGACAGTTTAGACAAACGTATCCTCGAATTATCCTTGTTATATGAATTTGAGAAACTATCAGTATCTGAAAAAAGTTTAAATGAACTGGGGAAATGGATTCTAAACCGAGTATTAGAATATTTAGGTGCAACTTCGGGAACGATTTATCTCGCCAATGCGGAAAATCAAGAACTAAGTATCCTTTCAGCAAAAGGAATCCCAGAAGAGGCCTATGAAAAAATCAAAGTTCCTTTTGGATCAGGAGTTTCCGGTTGGGTGGCAGAAAGAAGAGAAAGCCTACTCATTCACAACTTAGATTTGGATCCTAGATACAACAAACTTTCTCCTTATAAGTTTGAATCAAAATCTCTTATTTCAGCACCACTCATCTTTCAAAACGAATTACTTGGTGTAATCAGTATCAATAACAAACTTTCTGGGTATGCATTCCAACATTCTGATTTGGATCTACTCACTAACATTGCAGCAAGACTCAGTAGTACAATTAAAAATGCACAACTTTTCCATCAAATTATAGATACGGGAAAAGAACTGAACCGAGCCAAAAACATCATGAAAAAGATCATGCCTTCGATTCTACCCAGTTCCAACGAACTTTCGTATGGTGTGGCACACATTCCATTAGAACAAGTTGGTGGTGATTTTTATGATGTTACTCAATTAGAAGATTCTAAGTTTTCCATTTTGATTGCAGATATTTCGGGTCACGGTCTTTCAGCAGCGGTGCTTGCTGCAATGGCTCATATGGTTTTAAAAAACTTTGAACAAGACATCAAACTCAGTCCTTCTTTGTTTTTAACAACACTAAACCATATGTTGTATGGAAAATTGGCTGGGAATTTCTTAACTGCTTTCTACGGAATCATCGATTTAAAAAACAATACCATCCTTTGTGCCAATGCAGGCCACCACGCCCCATTTTTATTGGACAAAAAAGACTCACCTATTGTTCAGTTAGATGTCAAAGGAAAAATTTTGGGACTAATTCCAGATTTATTTTATGAAGAAAAAACATTTTCCTTTGTTCCAGGAAACCGCATCGTAATGTATACAGACGGTATCACAGAACATATGTCTAAAGACCATAACAAACGTTATGACGAAGAGTTATTTCAAAAAGCCATTTTAAAGTTCAAAACTCTTGGCACTCAAGATTCTGCAGATGGCCTCATCCTTGCAGCCAAAGAGTATGTAGGATCAAACGACTTTGCAGATGATGTGACTGTATTGTTAGTGGATCGGATTTAAAATCTGACCGACTAACAATTGATTGGTTAATTAGAATACAATGCGCCGACACAGGTTCCGCAAATATCAGAATCAGCATTAGCAGATTTGGCGACAGCCACTCGGATTTTTTTTAAATCTAATCTTTGGGATGATTTTTCCATAATGTGTTTTGAGGAATCGAAACTACAAGGAAATGATTTCACTCCTCCCTTTTCTACTTGGATATGCGCTAATTCAACATTTTCAAAACGAATGAGTGTATACAAACTTTGTCCCCTTGCCCTTTCATAAATCAAAAATCAATTTTCTGGTCAAGGGGAATTAGTAACCAACAAGTGGTTCCTATGGGGAATGGTTCTAAATCCCAACTCATCCGGAAGTTCCTCATAAAAAAACAACTAACAACGGTAAGTTTCCTGCAAATCCAATCTGACTCGCGCAAGGGATAGAAGCGGAAATCCTTTCGCAGCCAAGCGAAAGATTGGAGCGGATAGCCCGGTCCCTTTCCTTTAGGAAAGGGATGTGCCCCCAATTCCTTCTTTACGGTAGTTCTCTTTATACTTTGCGTAATTGTTTGCCGTGCGGGTGATGATTTCGCGGTCTTTGTCTGTGATGTCTCGGATGATTTTTGCAGGGCTACCTATGACAAGAACTCCCGGAGGAATTTTTTTTCCCGGGGGAACCAGGGAGCCGGCACCCACAAAGGACCATTCTCCGATTTCCACATCGTCCATAAGCATGGCACCCATCCCCACAAAACTATGGTCTCGCAAAACACAACCGTGAATGGTCGCGTGGTGACCAATGGATACATAATCCCCAATGGTGACGGGAAACAAATCTCTTGCCACATGTATCAAAGTCATGTCTTGGATGTTGACATGTTTGCCAATGGTGATGGTATTTACGTCACCACGAAGGACACATTGGAACCAAATAGAAGACTCTTCGCCAATCGTGACTTTTCCCAGTACATCAGCAGAGGGTGCCACCCAGGCCGTGGGGTGGAGAGAAGGGGTATGGCCTTGAAAAGAACGGATCATAGTTCTAAGCACAGGCGAACCAACTGAAACTCAAGGCCTTTTCGTTTTTTCCGCTTGCGTTTTTACCTTCAACTAAGTTACCGTAGTCTTAGATTCAAATGGGATCTCACTCCTCAAAAACGCTATTTTTCTCTAAAAACCTGCTAAGGAACATTTCATGGCAATAGAAATCAAAGTCCCCGAGATGGGGGAATCCGTAACCGAAGCGACTATCAGTGCTTGGACCAAAAAAGAAGGCGATGCTGTCAAAGTAGACGAAGTGCTCGCCATTTTAGAAACAGACAAAGTCTCATTAGAAATTCCTGCTCCGACAAGTGGAGTCTTAAAATCTATCACCAAAAAAGTGGGAGATGTGGTTCATGTGCGAGATATCATCGGCGCCATTGAAGAAGGTGCTGTAGCTTCGGCTCCTACTAGTTCTAGTGCTCCTACTCCCAAAGCAGAAACTCCAGCAGCGCAACCTAACACAGGCAAAGTGAATGAAGAACTTCCTCCAGCCGCTCGTAAACTCATTGAAGAAAATAAATTAGATATTTCGAAAATTACAGGAACAGGTCGTAACGGCCAAATCACAAAAGAAGATGTGGTTCTCTTTATGGAAAAAGGAGGAGCTTCTGCGCCAAAGGCTGCCACTCCAAGTCCCGAGATTCCAAAAGCGGTGGTAGTTTCTGCAAACGCAGGTCCTAGAGAGACTGTAGTTCCCATGTCAAAACTACGCCAAACAATCGCTAATCGATTGGTACAAGCACAACACACGGCTGCCATCCTCACTACGTTTAACGAAGTGGATATGTCGCCGATTATGGAACTTCGAAATAAATACAAAGACAAGTTCAAAGAAACTCACGGTGTGGGTCTTGGGTTCATGTCTCTATTTACCAAAGCAGTGGTTGCCGCACTCAAAGCTTATCCTGCCATCAATGCAGAGATCCGTGGAACAGACATCGTCTACAAAAACTTCTATGATATCGGAGTGGCTGTGGGTGGACCGAAAGGACTTGTGGTTCCGATTGTGCGTAACGCCGACTTACTTAGCTTTGCCGGTGTAGAACAAGAGATCGCAAGACTTGCTGGCAAAGTAAAAGACGGGAAAATTTCTCTGGAAGATATGGAAGGCGGAACCTTCTCTATCTCCAACGGCGGTGTGTATGGTTCAATGATGTCGACTCCAATCCTAAACCCACCACAGTCAGGAATTCTCGGAATGCACAATATCGTCAAACGCGCCGTAGTCGTAAATGACCAAATTGTAATTCGACCCATGATGTATTTAGCTCTTTCTTATGACCACAGAATTGTGGATGGAAAGGAAGCAGTCCAATTCCTCGTTAAGATCAAAGAAATGGTAGAGGACCCAACAAGACTCCTCTTTGAGGTATAAGGTTTTATGGAACAATATGATATCGTTGTCATTGGAGCAGGTCCCGGTGGTTATGTAGCGGCAGTTCGTGCCGCACAACTAGGTAAAAAAGTTGCTATCATTGAAAAAAGAAAAACTCTCGGGGGGACTTGTCTCAACGTGGGTTGTATTCCTTCCAAAGCTCTTCTCGATTCTTCCGAAGAATACCACAAAACAAAACACAAATTAGCCGATCACGGAATCTCTGTGAAAGATGTAAAAATCGACATCGCAAAGATGATGGCCCGTAAAGACAAAGTGGTCAGTGAAGTGACATCTGGTGTTGACTACCTGATGAAAAAAAATAAAATCACTCGTTACTTGGGACATGCGACTTTTGTTTCTAAAACAGAAGTTTCCATTACTTCAGAAGATGGAAAAAAAGAATCCATCTCTGGAACCAATATCATCATCGCATCTGGATCCACTCCTATCGAGATCCCTCCCCTTCCTGTAGATGGAAAAAATATCATTACTTCTGACCATGCAATTGGTTTGGATGCTGTACCAGAACACCTAATCATTGTAGGTGCTGGTGTGATTGGACTAGAACTTGGTTCAGTTTGGTTACGACTCGGTGCCAAAGTCACTGTGGTGGAACTTATGCCGCGCCTTTTCGGAACTGCCGACCAAGCGATGGCAAGTCTTGCCGAAAGACTACTCACTGGGCAAGGGATTAGCTTCCTCTTTGAAACCAAAGTGCATGGGGCCAAAGTAAAGGGCAAAAAAGTAGAAGTGGAAATCGAAGGCAAAGATGGTAAAAAAACAGTTCTCGAAGGAGATAAGGTTTTAGTTTCCATCGGTCGCCGACCAAATACAGACGGTCTTGGTGCCAAAGAAATTGGAATCGAGATGACTGACCGCGGTCGTATCAAAGTAGAACCTAACAAATTTCAGACGAACATTCCGAATATCTATGCTATTGGGGACGTGGTCGACGGTCCGATGCTTGCTCACAAAGCAGAAGATGAAGGGATCGCTGTTGCGGAACTGATTTCTGGAAAATATGGCCATGTAAATTATAAAGCCATTCCTTGGATTGTCTACACTTGGCCAGAAGTGGCTTGGGTAGGTCTTGGCGAAGAAGAATTAAAAGCCAAAGGCATTGAATACAAAGTGGGTAAATACATGTTCAAACCCAATGCTCGTGCAAAAGCCATGAACGAAACCGATGGACAAGTAAAGGTTTTGGCCGACAAAAAAACGGATAAACTTCTCGGAGTTTATATCGTTGGGCCGCGTGCTTCGGACATGATCGCAGAGGCAGCTATAGCTTTTGAATTTGGTGCTAGTGCCGAAGACATTGCTCGTTCTACACATGCCCACCCCACTCTTTCCGAAGTATTTCGGGAAGCTGCGATGGATGCTGATGCGAAATGGTCCATCCATTCGTAATTTAACTGTTGTTTTGTTGTTTTAGGGAGAGTATATGACAACCGACCAGATGATGAGTTTATACGGCGATAACGTCGTATTGTTGGAAGAGTATTACAAACAGTTTAAAGAAGATCCATCTTCATTAACCAAAGATTGGATCGATTTTTTCCAAGAATTGGAAAGGTCGTCCATTTCTAGTAACGGATCGGGAGGAAATGGGTTCAACGGAAACGGATATGTGAATTATGCATCCACCGAACACCGAAAAGACTCCTCACTCAGTGACTTTGGGATTATCAACCTACTCAATGCTTACCGAAGACAAGGCCACTTAGCTGCCAACCTCGACCCACTCGGGATCAACAAACCCAACCGCGAATTCATTGATCTGAAAGTGAAAGCCCTAAAACCAAGCGACTTAGAAACAGAAGTGGATTCTGGAATTGCCAATTTAGGGAAAGCCAAACTAAAAGATGTCATTGATTGGTTTGAAAAAACCTATTGTGGTTCGATTGGTTGTGAACACTACTACCTTGTCAATGACGAGGAAAGAGAGTGGTTACAAAACCGTATGGAACCTTTGGCAAACAATGAACCCATTAGCAAAAAGGTCGCTTTACGTTTGTTTGAAAAACTCTACCAAGCCGATAGTTTTGAAAACTTCTTGGCAAAAAAATTCGTAGGGAAAAAAAGATTTTCCCTCGAAGGGGGAGAAACCATGATCCCGATGCTCGACACTTTAGTCGAGGAAGCTGGTGGTCATAAAATGGATGCTCTTGTCATTGGTATGGCTCATAGAGGACGACTCAATGTTCTTGTAAACATCATCAGAAAACCAGCAGGACTTATCTTTGCTGAATTTGAAGAAAAACTAAATCCAGGCCAACTTGGTTATGCGGATGTGAAATACCACCTTGGGTATTCCAACCATGTCATGACTCATTACGGAAAAGAAGTCAAACTCTCTCTTGCCTTCAACCCTTCCCACTTGGAAGCTGTGGATCCAGTTATTTTTGGATCGGTTCGTGCCCGCCAAGAAATGGCAAAAGATTTGGACCGTTCTAAATTTATGCCTGTGGCCATACATGGGGATGCTGCCTTTGCTGGTCAAGGTGTGGTGGCAGAAACTCTCAACATGATGAACCTAGATGGTTATACAGTGGGCGGAACTTTCCACATTGTGATCAATAACCAAATTGGATTTACCACTCTTCCTAGTGAATCTAGATCTACCTTATATGCAACTGATCTTGCCAAAGGATTTCAAGTTCCCATTTTCCATGTCAATGGAGATGATCCAGAAGCCACTTACCGCGTCACAAAACTAGCGTTAGAATACCGTCAAAAATTCAAAAAAGATGTCATCATTGATTTAATCTGTTACAGAAGGCTTGGTCATAACGAAACGGATGAACCGACCTTCACACAACCACAGATGTATGATATCATCAAAAAACATCCAAAAACCATTAGCATTTATGAAGAGAAGTTACTCAAAAGAGGCGACATCACGCCAGAAGAAATCCAATTCATAAAAGACGGAATCCTTCAAGGACTCGAAACTTCTTTCCAACAAGCCAAAGAAAAAGACACTCGCATCACTGTAGATACTCTGGGTGGGGTTTGGTCTAGATACACTAAAGAACCTCTAGATTCAGATGTCCACACAGAACTCCTCCAACAACAATTAGGTGGGATAGTCAAAGCCGTCACTACCCTTCCAGAAGGATATACTGCGAATCCAAAACACATTAAGGTTTTGGAAGATCGTAAAAAAATGGGTGCTGGGGAATTGCCAATTGATTGGGGATTTGCAGAATCACTTTCTTTTGGTTCCATTTTGGAAAATGGATTTCCAATTCGTCTTGGTGGACAAGATGCACAAAGGGGAACTTTCTCTCATAGACATGCTACTCTATCCGACATTGTGAATGGAAAAAAACTTACCCTTCTCAATCATATCAGCGACAAACAAGCAAAGATTGATATCGTAAACTCTTCCCTTTCCGAATATTCCTGTCTCGGATTTGAATACGGGTACTCCCTTGCGGATCCGAATAGTCTTGTTATGTGGGAAGCTCAGTTTGGTGACTTTGCTAACAATGCGCAGGTGATCTTTGACCAATTCATTTCCAGCTCGGAAATTAAATGGCAAAGGATGTCGGGTCTTGTTTGTTTATTGCCACACGGATATGAAGGCCAAGGTCCAGAACACTCTTCCGCTAGGTTAGAAAGGTTCCTCCAACTTTGTGCTTTGGACAATATCCAAGTGGCCAACTTAACCACACCAGCCCAATACTTCCACATTCTACGTAGACAAATCTTACAGAGTTTTAGAAAACCGCTCATCATCATGACACCGAAGTCACTCCTTCGTTTGAAAGATGCGGCTTCTAGTTTGGAAGATATTACGACGGGTGCGTTTAGAAAGATCCTACCAGATCCAGTGGCAAAACCGGAAAAAGTGGAGAAGTTACTTTTCTGTTCTGGAAAAGTATACTACGACCTACGCAAAGCCATTGATACGCAAAAACTAGAAAACGTGGCTGTAGTGAGGATCGAACAACTCTATCCGTTTCCTGAAAACCATATCAAACAAATGATTACAAGCTACGGAAAACTGAAAAAATTTGTTTGGGTACAAGAAGAACCAAAAAACCAAGGCGCGTGGTTCTTTGTTCGTGATCGAATTGAGGCAGTGATGCCGGAAAACAAACGTTTACACTATGCTGGCCGTTCTGAGTTCCCAAGTCCTGCTTGTGGCCACGTAGTCACACATTTAAAAGAACAAGAAGATTTAGTTAAGGATGCACTATCCTAAAGATAGTTCATCTTACCAACCAATTAATTTTGTGTTAAATGAAGCCTTACGAGAAATCGTAAGGCTTTTTTTATTTTAAGGACTTTGAATATTCTTATGCAATAACTTAAATCTGAATTTATGCATTGACAAACCAGCAAGCAGCCGTTAGAATCTATTCCAATGAAATCAATCTATAACTTCGGTTACCTTTTCTTCATTTTTTTCATCACCTATGGTTTCCAAATTCCATTATTATCGGAACCGCTAGCCCCAACCGAAACAACGATCTCAAATCAAAACAAAGAAACGTTTTATGGTTTTTACCAAGGAGGATTTTACTTACAATTGGCCGGAGGGGATACTATTTATACTGGTGGGAGTCTGGAAAACCGTGAAAAATCTTATCAAAATTCACTCAAATCACAAGCGGACTTCGGAATTTTACCAAAAAGGTTGTTAGCCTCTGTCAATGTTCCCAATGGGATTCCTCTACCAGAAAGTAAATTCTACACAGGTAAAACGGAACGGGTTGCATTTGAATACGGATTAACTGACCATATTGGAATTACGGCTTCACTCTCAAGTAATACTGTCAATGGGAAAAGACTGAATCAGTTTATTTATTCCGATCGGACGAATCCAAATGGCTTTAGTCCATACTTGGAAGCTGCCCCTACAAGTTATCAATTTTATGAAGATAAAATTTATGCTTTAGGACTCAATTATCATTTACTCACTAAAAACAGGTTTGATCCATACTTTGGTATTGAATTCGGTTTGATCAATTTTAATACCTCGTATCGTTCTTATAATAACAATAGTTTATTTTTGTATAGTTCTATGGTGCCTGGCACCGGTTACAGTGGAAGGATTTCGAGTGGAATCAATTACCATGTGACTCCCGAATTTGGATTTACCTTTGAAGTTCATGGCATCAAACGTATGTTAAGGTCCGATGTATTTCGTTCAGAAACTTTCGATCAAGTTGGATTTCAATTTGGAGTTATTTTCAATTTGGACAATATGGGAAAAGGATTAAAGTAAGCTCTTAATTTAAGGAGTTGGATTCGGTGCGGCCAAAGCTTCTAAGGAGCCACTCAATATTCCCTTGCTTGTTGTCGCATCATAATCAAAGATATGGATTTTGATTTCCGGCTCGGGAAGTTTTCTTCTTTTGTTGACCTGTTTGTCGACATTTTTTCCCAAAATCAAAGTTAAGTGATTTTTTGCCGAATTATATACTAACTTACGAAAATGAAACCCAACAGGTAAAACCGTTTCGAGTTCACTGGTTTCTGGATCAAAAAGATAAACTAATTTGTGGTCTTTATAATTGAGAACACCATCTAAATTACTATCTTCAGTGACTGCTAAGATAATGATTTTTTTCTCTAAAGAAAGGACATCTTCTTTGGGATCATCTATGGTATTGGAAACCGATTTTTTTTCAAAGTCCCCAACAAAAAAATCCCAGATGTAAACATCATGAGGAAATAGTTTTTGCACCTTTCCATCTTTTAAGTTGATAGAATACAGATTTCTGGCATGCGATAGAATTCCATCGGGTCCAAACCCACCCGATTCGGTCACTAGACCATGGGGATAAATAAAGTATTGTTTCCAATAGATCTTTCCATTCCCATCTTCTAAATCCAAACTATCAGTCGGTTCGGGACTATTGTCTTTTTCTTTAGACTCAGGAGTTTCTACTGTGACTTCGTACCCATCATCATAGAGGCGCCAACTTTTAGACAAACTAAAAGTAAGCACCGCTAATATGAGTAAAAAAAATAGAAAAACTCCGACTCTAAACTTTTCCATTATTTGTTTGTGTTGTATGCTTTTATCGCACTAAACACTTCATCCAATTCCGATTCTGTCATATATGCAAAGAGCGGGAAGTTAAGAACTGACTTGGAGATCCGACGAGCATTTCCTTCCTTTCCAATTCTTTCGATGAGATAAGGTTTGGCACCTGGTTGGTCAGACATGGCGCCTGGATAAATGTTTCCAAATCCAATTCCTTTGTCTTTTAATACTGCTTCAATTTTTGGTCGGATTTCGGGGTCCACCAAAGTTACGTTACAGTATCCATTTTCCTCATAACCTTTCGGTGGTTGGATCACACCAATTCCTAAACCTGGAAGTTCTTTATAATATACATTTTGGGATTTTTTACGGGAATTGATTCTTTCTTGTAAGTGTTTTAAAGATAAATTGAGGAAGGCCGCTTGTAAAGAATCTAGTCTTGAGTTCCAACCGACAAGTCCATGTTCATAATGTGAAGTTCTTCCGTGGTTCACAAGCCTACGAGTCACTACAGAAAGTTCTTCATCATTAGTAAATACGGCACCACCATCACCAGCAGCACCTAACACCTTCGCTGGATAAAAGGAAGTAGTAGAAATGAGTGCATCTTTATAGATTGACTTTCCGTTGAACTTTACTCCAAAACACTGCGCCCCATCTTCAATGAGAGCCACATTCTTTTCTTTGCAAAATTTACGAAGTTCTTCAATCTTTGCTGTTCCCCAACCATACAAATGAACCACAAGAGCCGCTTTCGGTTTTACTTTTTCCACAGCCTCTTGAAATACTTGGAAGTCCATTTGTAAATCGACAGGATTTGTATCGACGGTATATGGATCTCCACCGACATTCACTACTGCCTCAAAGGTGGCCCAAAACGTCGAGTCGGGTAACAAAACTTTATCACCACGACCCACACCTACCGCACGTAAAGCCAGTTGCAGTGCATCGGTCCCATTGGCACAACCAATGGCATATTTTGTTTCTGCAAAAGTAGCAAGGCCTGCTTCCAAATCGGTGACTTCGTTTCCACCGATAAACTGTGCGTTTTGTGACATGGACTTTACTTTTTCATTCCAGGTGTCCAAAAATCCTGGTTCAAATCTTTTGATATCTATAAATGGAACTGCCATTGTATGCCCTTTTTAATTACTTATTTGTGAATATTTGATGAAGCCAGCCGTTGAACTCTTTGGAGTAAATGGTCCAAAGAAAAAATAATGCCCAATACAGAACTGTCCCATAAGCAAGTGCAGGGATCAAGGTTTTACTTAAGTTATTGGATGCAGAATAATAAATTCGGATGAGAACAAGGGGCCATAAAAAGAATAAAAATACATAGATAGAATTTCCGAGAGCAGAGATCCAAATCAGAACTTCCGCTTTTGGATTTTCTTTCCAACGAGCCACCCCTTCCCAAAATTCAGGAAAGAATTGAACCAGATAAAAACAAAACACAAGAAAGAAAAAAAACTTCCAGTGTGACTCCAAATCTCTCCGGAAGAGAGTGAGAAGAAGGCCCACAAACCAAATGAAAAGAACAGGAAAGGCAACTGCTTCCAATAGTGTCATGAATTCTTTTTTTAAGTCTCCGTTAGTCTTTCTAAACAGGAAATAAGTCCTGTAGGATCAGAGATCCCTTTTCCAGCAATATCAAAGGCTGTCCCATGATCGGGGGACACACGAGTAAAATCCAGACCTAAGGTTATGTTAACTCCCTTCTTCCCTTCAAGCAATTTAAATGGAATGAGGCCCTGGTCATGGTATCCGGCCAAATACAAATCGTACAGTTTGGCCCCCGGTAGAAATGCAGAATCTGCTGAAAGTGGCCCTTCGACCGAAAACTTCGCCTTTCGTAATATTTTTGCACCGACGGCAAGGATGGTGGATTCTTCCTCTCCAATCTTTCCTCCCTCACCTGCATGTGGGTTCAGTCCCAAATAAGCTAATTTTGGATTTTTTAAAAACGGGGAACGGGAAATTGCAGATCCTAGTTCCTTCCAAGAAAAACGTTTCAGATGTTTTACCACATCCTTCAATGGAACATGGGTGGTTAAGGGGATGACATTGAGTTTTTCCCCACTCATCATCATAAACGTAGGTCTTTTGTAATACTCGGCCAAGGTCTCTGTATGGCCCCGAAATCCTTTGACCCCTGCTTTTGCGACCCACTCTTTGGAGAGAGGCAGGGTAATCAGATCGGCCCCTAATTCCTTTTGCCAGTCCATGGCAGCTTGTAAAGAATCATAGGCCATCCTACCAGAAGTGGCGGAGGGTTTGCCTAAAGTAAAGATACGAGTTTTCTTAGAATCCGACCAAGGAAGAGAATAGAATCCCGGTTTGTCACTCGGTTGGGTCAAGGTGGGTAGCGAGGGTACCGTGAGATTGTGGGGGCCACGAATGAGGTAAATGCGATGGCGTTTCCCTAAGGATAACAACAGAGGGAAGGCAGAAACCAAAAGTTCGTAGTTGATACTTGTGGGATCGCCTTCCGAAATCAGAATGGTTTTCAATTATTCTTTTGCGTTTGGTTGTTTCCCAAAAATTTTCTCAACACTCAAAGAATCTTTGGAGTATTCCAATTCGATTAAGTCTTTCGCGCTGTGTTTGAGGTCGTTGGAAATCATACAACGTCCTTCTAGAATCACCCCATTTTGGATGATGAGTTCCGGAGTTTTGATATCGCCAAGGATTTTCGAAGTGGGAAGGAGCATCACGCGGTTTCTAGCAGTAACGTTTCCGACCACAATTCCTTCTACGATGACACTGGCAGCAGTGATGTTGGTTTTGACCTTTCCTGTAACACCGATATAGAGGTGTTCGGCTTGGAGGGATTTCCCCTCGAATTTACCGTCAATTTTTAAGGATCCATTGATGAAGAATTTACCATTGAAGTAAGAATTCTCACCAATAGTTGAATTGGTAACTTCGGTCTGATTTTTGACTAATGCCATGCTGTTACGGGTCCGTGAATGTGATTTTTCACAGTGTCCTTGTTCCCCCCGGGAATGAAAAGGTTTTTTTACCCTCGAAAAGACGGGAGACGAATCAAATCACAAGCCTCTTCTGCAAATTCCTGAAATTCACGAAGCCCTTCCATAATCGACCTACCTTCCAAAACTGTGGCCTTTTCAAATCTAGGATTGAATTTGATCGGCTCTTCCATGTTCATGATGACATTATTCCCATCTTTAATGTCTTTGTTCACCGCAGTGAGAAAATCTCGGAATTTACCGAGGGTTTCAAAGGATTCTGCGATAAAGATTCGGGATTGTTTATTTTTCATTCGAGAGAGCTGTTCACGAAACTCTTGTTTGTCGGCTGCAGCATATTCTTCTATTGTCTCGACTAGGATCTTCATGTTCCTACGTAAATTTTCCATATACTTAAGGACAGAATCCCTTTCTGTTGCATGTGAATAATCGAACTTAATATGGCCATCTCCAAGAATGGGGATATACTCCAAATCCATAATATTCACAAGAGTACCAATTTGATTGATTTCGCTATCGTTGGAATTGGGAGAAACTTTCATAACAGGATATTGTGATATCACTTTATGTTTGAGGTTTTCTGGATTTTCCTCTCTTGTCTTCGCATTCCGCATCGTCTGCTCTAAGTTATCTGGGATTCCTTCAGGAGAAACCTCTTGCATACGACGTCTGTAACGTTCGATGTCATAGGCAACACGTTCTTTTTGCAGATCATTTTTGGCATTTCTTTCTATTTTCTCCAAATTCCTTAGCATTTTCTGCAATTTGGAGAGTTCCATAATCTGTTCTTGCGAAAGTGGCATCTTATTCCCAACCTTCTGGAATGTTTACTGATTCGCCAGAAGAAACTAACGAACGTTCGATAGTATTTGCCAAAACTGTTTCGCCAGTATCTTTCAAAACTCGCCAATACAAATTGAGAGCCAAAGGTAAATACTTGAGTCGACCGGCTTTTTTATAAAAATTTAAAAACTTTTGATTTTCTTTTTTTACAAATGCAATTGAGGCCAATTGTAAATTGATAAAATAAGAATAAGGTTTGAGGATTAATTCATTTTTTAAACCTTCTTCGTAACTGTCTCCATCGTTCTGAAATCGAACAACAGTTTCCACAAAAGGATCCATTTCATGTGATAACTCATATCCAAATTCATTTCCTTCGATCCAGTCCCCACGAAGTGCCATTTCCAAATCGTTTCTGTATCGAAAAAAAGTTTCGAAAGGAAAGTATCTTTTTGCATATCGTAAAGCAGGAAAGGCCGGAATTTTTCCAAGCGAAACCATACAAAATTTTTGTTTTTCCCATTCTTCCCATTCTGAATAAAAACCTATCAGAAATTTCCAAAATCGGAACGTTTCCTCACCAGTGAACCATCCCATTTCGATCGCATGAAAAAGAACCCCTGCGATTTGCCAATGGGAATCGAGAGTAACGGCGTCAGTGAGAGTTTTAAAATTTAAACTTTCCCGGTTCCCTTTAACATACTCAACTAACATATGCAATATGGAGTTATCAGAAGGAAGTTCGGAAGATTCCCATCCGAGTAAAAACAAAAACCTTCGGTTATCATCCGTTTGACCAAAGAATTCTTTAGTTTTTAAAACCCAATTTCGAAATTCTCGAATCTTTCCCGAATACAAAAGTCCAAATCCGACAAGTTCCCAATCTTCCCTTTCCATCTCCTCAAATTCACGATTTTGGCAGAGTTCCCAAATTTGGACCAAGGATTCCACAGGGAAGGTCGTGGGTGTGAAAAGTTGTGGGTCTTTGAACCGATTGGCGACTTCATTTTCCCCTAAAATGGAACAAAGGCTGAACCCGCCAGAAAAATCGGTCGATAAATAGAAGAGATAGTTTGCAAAACGAGACTGATTGCCTGAAAAGAAGGCACGTAAACTAGGCCAGAGTTCGGTAAGACTGGCCTTTTTAAGAATATGAGGGCTTTTATGGAATTCAATACGATATTCCGGCCATTGCAGTTTGTATTCTGTTTGTAAGCTCATAAGGAGAGGAACCTTCCCTCTCTAAATTCGTAATCATAGGAAGTATGCATGAGGCATTTTTGGTTAGCAAGTAGAATTCTTCTCTTTTTCACAACATCCCTATTTGCGGAAACTGACCTTCAATATCTAATCAAATCCCACCAGTGGGGGCAAATCGAAAATCATTTTAAAAATACAAATCCTTCGCGTGAAAGTGAAGTGTATAGCTTAATTGAATTTCATGAAAAAGCACCTAACGGAGACAAGGAGAAACGATTTCGATATTTGATCTCTCTCGTTCGTGGAGTTTTTGTCTCCGAATCTTCAGAGGAAGAAGTAAGAAAAATCCTGACACAAACTATGCCCTTCCAAACCACACTATTCAAACTGAGTTATTGGAAGTTGTATACCGAAATTACCCAAAGAAATTATCTAACACCCGCAGAACGAATCCAATTTTTAAACCGACTGAATTTAGAAGAAGACCCAATTTGCCGCCGACTTCTGGATGAACTTGTGCGACTTCTTGCTGCAAACAACCAATGGAAGGAAATTTTAGAAAAAATAAACTCCATCCAAGAATCACATAAAAAATACCTTCTTACAGGTGACACTCAATATAGATATGGGAAAGCAAAACTCATCTTAGGTGATGAAAAAGCTGCTGTTGAGGAATGGTTAAACTTATTACAAAGAGAAGGACTTTCTGACTCTACAGTCCATATGGTCGCTGCTGATTGGACTAAATACAAAGGTTCAGGTAGTATTTTGCAGCTTGCCCCTTCAGAACTTACGATTCTCCTTCCTGCCATTAGTCATAATGACAAAGAAGCTTTGTTTCGCACAAGGCCTGAGCTTTTTTCGACAAGACTTGCGTATTATGAAGGATTCAAACACTTAACTTCTATTTTAACAAAAACAGGAAGAATCAATGAACTTTTCCGAGTTTTACGTTCCAATAAAACCTTTGTTGATATGGATTCATCTTGGATTGTATCCCTTGCCGATGTATTGTACCAACAAAACAAATTTCAGGCAGCCATAGAACTTCTAAAAACATTCCCAGGAAGAGATGCAGGATACAACCGTGTGCTTGCGGCCTCTTACGACCGTTTGGGAGACAGGGAACTGTATTTTGAAAACCTAATTCTGTATTTAGGAAAGTATCCCTTTAATCTTTTTTACCAAGACCGACTCATCGAATATCTAGTGGATCGCAAAGGGGAAAAATCAGACTACGCGCCACTTGCAAAATTCGAAAGAGCCCTTGCCGAAATTCCGAACCTTCCTGTGAAGGGCCGACTTGTGTATTGGTATTTGCGATCACTCAAAGAAAGTGGAGACACAGAAAAGTTAAAAAAAGAACTGAAGCGGTATTATGCCCTTTGTCCGGGTTCGTATTATACACGTGTGATCCGTGAAGAATTTTTGCCCATCATCAAAGAATCAAACAAACCCGACAATCCTACGTATAACAAAGAGTATCTTTTTGAATACTTATCTTACACCGCAGGAATTCCTGAAGAGTCCTATGCAATCCTCGGTCGTAATTTGGGATTTGTGTATCCCAAAGATTCTTATGAATTAGGCAATAAACTGGGAGGTATGAGTTCACGGATCCAAGGTCATAAACTTCTGAATCTCGCCAAAGAATACTTCCGTGTTGGAGAAGACAGTTTAGGACTAAGCCTTGTCAACTTTCACGTAAAAAGGGAAAATCTATCCGAAGAAGAAAAAGATGAAATTTTAGTTGGGATTGGTGACCTAACATATAACACGTACTATACTGCATTTCACACAAGGTCACTCCTCAAAAGACATTTCATTCCTGACGACCCCATCCTTCTTCCGACTTCCATTTCTGTCAGAATTTATCCGAGGCCCCACCAAAGTATTGTCTCACGCTACGCAAACGAAAACGATATCTCGGAAGACAAAGTTTATGCATTAATGCGCCAAGAATCCTTCTTTAAGGAAACGGCGACATCTCGCTCCAATGCACGGGGGCTCATGCAAATTATGCCAGCTACCGGCAAGGAACTCGCAATGCGTATGGGAATCACTTCCTATTCCCTCTATGAACCAGAAACCTCCATCCGTTTGGGAACTAAATTTTTGGCCTATCTTTTGAAATCTAATGGGAATGAATTGAAATGGGCATCCATCGCTTATAACGGGGGTCCAGGAAATTTAAGGAAGTGGAAGAAGTCAGTTTACACTGGCGATTTTAACCATTTTTTAGAGGATCTTCCTTACAAAGAGTCAAGAGATTACTGTCGCATCGTGGTTTCGAATTTCTACGCATACGACATCATGAAAAAATACCATAAGTTGTAAAAAATGGCTTTTCCCCACCCTTTCCTCTGTCTATCCTTTGAAATAGACAGAGATATACAGGAGAAGATATGTCCGAAAAGGCAATTCTGAAAGTGGATGGAAAAGAGTTCGAACTTCCGATTTTAGTAGGAAGTGAAAACGAGAAGGCAATTGATATTACTAAACTCCGCCAATTGTCCGGTTATGTTACGATTGATTCCGGTTATTTAAATACAGGTGCTTGCACCAGTGAGATTACCTTTCTCGATGGAGAACAAGGGATCCTCCGTTACCGCGGAATTCCTATTGATGATTTGGCCGCTAAGTCTACATTCACTGAAGTAGCTTATTTACTCATCTACGGCAAACTTCCAAACGATGCACAACTAAAAGAATGGAATAGCTCCATTACCAAACACACGATGATCCATGAGGATCTCAAACGCCTGTTTAACGGTTTTCCGAAAGATGGTCACCCGATGGCAATCATGTCTTGTATGATGGGATGTTTGTCTACATACTACCAAGACAGTTATGATCCAATGAATGAGGAACATAGAGAAATTTCCATCATTCGATTGCTTGCAAAGTTCCCAACAATTGCTGCTTATGCGTATAAAAAATCCATTGGCCAACCCATCATCCATCCACTCAACGAGTTAGATTATGCATCAAACTTCATGAACATGATGTTTGCGGTTCCTGCGGAAGATTACCATATTGATCCAGAAATTGTTTCTGCACTCAACTTACTTCTCATCCTGCACGCTGACCACGAACAAAATTGTTCTACATCTACTGTGCGTTTGGTGGGATCTTCTCTAGCCAACTTGTATGGAGCAATTTCAGCAGGAATCCTTGCTCTTTGGGGACCACGTCATGGGGGAGCCAACCAAGAAGTATTGGAAATGTTGGAAGGCATTAAAAAAAGCGGACTCTCGGTTAAAAAAATCGTAGAACAAGCCAAAGACAAAAACTCAAGTTTCCGATTGAATGGATTTGGGCACAGAGTTTACAAAAACTTTGACCCTCGTGCCAAAATTATCAAAGTAGCTTGCGATAAAGTTTTAAACAAACTAGGAATCAAAGATCCACTTCTTGACATTGCAAAAGAATTGGAAGAAGCAGCTTTGAATGATCCTTACTTTGTAGAAAGAAAACTCTATCCAAACGTCGACTTCTATTCTGGAATCATCTATCGTGCTCTTGGAATTCCTACCAATATGTTTACAGTGATGTTTGCTATGGGAAGACTTCCAGGTTGGATTGCACAATGGAAAGAGATGATTGAAGACCCTAGTTTAAAAATTGGTCGACCAAGACAAATTTACACTGGTCCACAAGAAATCTCTTACGAAGCAGCAAAAAAACAGGCTTAAAAAACCTTTAAACAAAACAAGGACAGGGGATAGAATCTCCTGTCCAAAACTTAAAAATTGAAAAAAATATTCCCGGACAAAATCCTTTTTCTATTTTTTCTCTCTACTCTATCCTTTACTAACACACTTCTTTCCGAAACACCCAATGACATTGGGGAACGAATTATCCAAACAAAAAAATTCACCTATTGGATTGATCCCAACTCAACTGTTCCCATTGAATCTGTTTTAAAAACTGGGGAATTTAAAACAATAACCGAGGACTTTGTAAACTTTGGTTTTCTGAAAGGAACTCTTTGGTTAAGGTTAGATCCAAGAGATTTCCCCGATCCAATCAAATACCCATTACTCCTCATCCAAGCACATAACATTGATTCTGTGGAGCTATTTCATAAAAATGATGGGAAGTCATATGTAGTATCCAAGTCCGGCCATAACCAACCTGTTTTCCAAAGAGAAATACCCCACAGAAATTTTGTCTTTCGGATTGGACATGAAAAAGAAACCATTCTCATTGCCATCCGTTCTGAAATTTCACTTCAGTTTGCTTTAGTTTTTACTAACCAAAGAAATCTCCAAAGAGAAGACTACATTACCCAATGGATTTACGGATTATTTTTTGGAAGTTTAGGTATCATCATTTTATACAATCTAGCAATTGCATTTTTTGTAAGAGATAGGAACTATTTTTATTATATTGGTTATGTTTTATTTTTTGGTCTCGGTCAACTTTCTCTTCTTGGTTTCTGGGGTTATTTTTTTGTTCCCGATTCTTATTTTTGGAAACGGATTGGTATCCCTGTATTTTTTAGTATCTGCCTTTTTTTCTTTGTTTTATTTACTTCTAATTTTTTAAAACTGAAAGCTCGAATTCCAAAAGTAGCTCGATTCTACCATGTATTAGGAATTTTTTCCTTACTGAATGCCGCAGTTGCATTGTTTGGTGGAATCTCTCAATCATCTATTGGTGTAAGTTGGCTTTCAGTTTTGATCTGTATCAGTTTACTGATCGTTCTTGTATGGGGAATTTGGAAGCGACTCCGTTCATTTTATTATTTTGCCGTAGCCTTTGTTTTATTACTCATTACTTGTATTGTTTATGGATTACTTAAATTTGGGATTCTCCCTTCCAATCCCTTTTTAGAAGAGATGTTATTTCCCATCGCTTCTCTTGCTGACATTACTTTGTTTGCATTCGCTTTGGCAGATCGAATTCAATTGTTACGCCAAGAAAAAGATATGGCCCTGGCCCAAGTCACAAGCCTCAGACGAGAAAGAAAGATTTCCAGGGACATCCTCATGCAGTCCCTTCCGAAAACTATTCCCGATGTTAAGAACTTACAAATTCAAATTTATATCTTACCAATGAAAGATGTGGGTGGAGATTTTTACGAATTCTTCTCACCAAACCCTTACGAAATAGGTATTGTACTTTGTGATGTTTCAGGCCATGGAATTCCAGCCTCGCTCATTTCTGCTATGGGAAAGGTTGCCTTTACAACTCAAAAAGATAATATTTCCTCTCCTAAACAAGTTTTAGAAGGAATGAATCGCGTGTTATACGGTAACTGTAATCCTCAATATGTAACGGCTTCCTATGTTTACCTTAATACATCAACTAAGGTATGGCGGTTTGGACGTGCAGGCCATCCTAGTGCTTACCTGCAAAGAGCAAGTGGCGAAATTATCAAGGTCCATCCCAAAGGAAAAATTATCGGAGTTTTTCCAGAAATCCAAATTGAAGAAACCACTTACCGGGTAGAACCGAAGGATCGTATCCTCATCCTAAGTGATGGAGTCTTGGAATCTTTTAATCCAGAAGGAAAAATGTATGGAGAGTCCGGGTTATTGGAATTTTTACGCACGAATCGCGAAATACCCAATCATTTATTCAAAGGAAAACTCATTCAAGATTTAGAGTCGTTTTCTAAAACAGAAATAAAAGAGTGGGACGACGACCTAACGTTTATTTTTCTGGAATTGGTATGACAAAAAGTTACGAACTCTTGGATTCAGGTGATCTATCCAAATTGGAAATTGTAGGTGGTTACAAACTCCATCGTTCTTCCCCTACATCAGCTTACGGAAAGGAAACTCCAGGGATTTGGAGCGACCTCCATGCGCAGTACATTAAAAATGATTCAGGCTCTGGTCATTGGAATTTTCAAAAGAAAGTTCCCGAAAGTTTTACCATTGAATTTTCTAATCTTACCTTTAAAATTAAACTTACCCCATTTGGTCATATTGGACTTTTTCCAGAACAAGAAACCAATTGGAATCGAATCCGTGAAATTGGAAAAAAGAAACAAGGCCTCGAAGTTTTAAATCTGTTTGCTTATTCAGGAGGATCCACTCTCGCCTGTTTGGATGCGGGTATGGGTGTTTGTCATGTTGATGCTTCAAAAGGTATGGTAGACTGGGCACGCGAAAACGCAAAACTTTCAGGACTCGATTCTAAACCTGTGCGATGGATTGTGGATGATGTAATGAAGTTCATTCGTCGGGAAATCAAACGCGGAAAAAAATACCAAGGCCTCATTCTCGATCCACCCAGTTTCGGTCGTGGTTCTAAAGGAGAAGTTTGGAAAATTGAAGAGAACTTACCTGAACTTATGGATGCCCTTATGGAACTGTCGGATTCCAAACCAGAATTTGTCATTCTCAGTTGCCATAGCCAAGGTTTTAGTCCCCTTACATTAGAAAGGATTTTGTCTTCAAGAATCAAAACCAAAGGTACTTACCAAACCTCTGAGTTATTCATTCCAGAAAGATCGGGGAAAAAATATCCTGCGGGATTCTGTACTTTCTTCACTAAATAAAAACGTCCATTCATTATAAGTCCCATGCCAAATCGAAGACAATACATCACCAGTTTTTCCAACCCAAAGGTCAAATGGGTAGCGGGACTTAAAGAAAAAAGAAACCGCGATGAAGAAAAAAAATTCTTCATTGAAGGGTATAGGGAAATCAAAAAAGCCATTGCCAGTAACCCCTCTTCACCTATCCCTTGTTTGCCGGTCAATATCACCAGTTTATTTATCTCGCCTGAATGTTTTTTAGGTGAAAATGAAGAACAATTGATTCAGTCGGTCCATTGTCCTGTGTTTGAACTACCTCGTAAAATTTTTGAAAAAATTTCTTACAGGGATAGGCCCGACGGACTCATCGCTGTAGCGGAAACTCCCGATGCCTTTGTACCTTGGGATAAAATAAAATCCTTGGAAACAAACCCTGTGCTTATCATTGAAGGTGTGGAAAAACCAGGAAACCTTGGTACCATTTTACGCACTGCCGAAGGTGCAGGGGTGGGTCTTGTGATAGTCACCGATTCGCGGATTGATCTATTTAACCCTAATGTGGTTCGTGCAAGTACAGGTACCATCTTTACTTTGCCAGTTTATATTGGTGAATTAAACGAAGTTCTCACAGAGTTCCATAAAAAAGGATACAAACGTTACGCGGTGACACCAGAAGGAAAAACACTGTATACTTCTGTAAATATGAAAGAAAAATCAATTTTCCTTTTTGGAAGTGAACAGTATGGACTCAGTGCTGATGCCAAAAAACTTTCAGACGATACTCTCTACTTACCCATGCTAGGAGAAGCAGATTCTCTCAACTTAGCGATGTCATGTGGAATTGTATTGTATGAATCCATCCGACAAAGAAACCAATGAAAATTTATTTTTATATTTCAGGCCATGGGTTTGGACACATAAGTCGTTCTGGAAATATAATCAAACGTCTACTGAATGCTGAATTCATTGAAGAAATCCATCTAGTAAGCACAAGACTTACCTTTTTAGATTTCACCCATCCAAAATTAAAAACACGAAATCTAAAACTGGATGTAGGAGTTTCACAAAAGAACTCTCTTTCCATTGATTTAGAAACTACCAAAGAAGAACTTCAGGATTTTGAGAAAAACAAAGCCCTACTCCTAAAAGAAGAAACTGAATACTGCAAAAGAAATAATATCTCACTCATTCTAACCGATAGTTCCTCGTTTCCCATCACCATTGCATTAGAAGTAGGAATCCAAAGTATTTTTCTCGGCAACTTTACTTGGGATTTTATCTATAGAAACTATGCCAAAGATGATTCCTATTTTGGAAACTTAAGTGACCAGTTGCAGGTAGAATACGGTTTTGCAACCGAAGCTCTGGTCTTACCTTTTTCTTGTCCCATGCCCAATTTTTTGGAACAGACTAACATCGGTCTTGTGGGAAGAAAACCAACTTTATCGAAAGAACTTGCCAGACAAAAGTTTGGCTTTAAGGACAATACCACATATATTCTTTTGTCATTTGGAGCTTACGGCCTTGATGGAACCAAACTACAAACAGATCATCTTTCTAAGTCCATTCAGTTGGTGGCTTATGGAGTTCCTGGAATCCAATCGGAAGGGATCCTCGTGCCAGAAGTCTCTCACTACCCGGATCTCGTAGCAGCTGCCGATTATTTTTGTACAAAACCAGGCTATGGAATTCTGGCAGAATGTTATTATGCTAAAACACCGATTCTATATACAGATCGAGGTGATTTTGCTGAATACTTTTATTTGGTAAATGCACTCGACCTTTATTTTCGGTCAGCTTATATTGATCTTAATCGAATAATTTCTTGTCAATTTGAAGAAGTGCTGACTCTAATTAATACAATCGACTCAATGACTCCCAAGTTAGAACTAAAAACAGATGGAGAAGAAGACGTCGTATCTCACTTATTAGAATACAATTAAATGCCAGGCCCAGACTCCTATACAGACAGAATCCTTCAAGATTTAGAAGCCTCAGAAAACGGATACTTCCAAATCGAAAACTCCGCTGGCAAAGCCGTATTAAAAATTACGAAACCGGGACCCAAAGGGAAAAAAGTCGATTACAAAGATGTACTGGCGCGAGTGCAACTTTTTGGAGTTGAAGGTTACCAACCAGATCAGATCAAAAAAGTTGTTGCTCTTGCCGAAGATAAACCTGTTGAAATTGGAACTTGGTCAAAAGGTGATCCTGTAAACTCCTATGCTGATATAACCATATCCGAAGATCATATGGAAGCGAAAATGGTTCTCCATCCTCCCAAACATGGAGGGGCCCTTCTCAGTGAATACCAGTTACGTGAGCAAATTGCTTCTGTAGGAATTTCTGTTGGTATCATTGACTCAGTGATACAAAATCAAGTGAAAAATCCTGATTTTTTTATTCCCTATACGATCGCCAAAGGTTATCCACCAGTTCCAGGAAAAGATGGGGAAATAAAAATCTACTTTCGCTCCGACAACAAACCCCAGTTAGAAGAAGATGAACATGGACGTATCGATTACAAAAACATTGCTGTCATTCAATCAGTAAAACCAGGTGATTTAATTGCCGAACGAATCCCTCCCAAAAAAGGAGAGTTCGGAAAAACTGTCAATGGATCCATGATCCCTTACCAAGAAGAAAAAACGATCGACTGGAACCTGGGACCAAACGTGGAATTGAAAGGGGACAAACTGTACGCTAAAATTGCAGGGCGACCCGTTCTATCAGCAGCTTGGGAAATCAAAGTGGATGAAGTGATCCAATTAGAAGCTGTAGATTATTCTACAGGAAACATTGACTTCCCTGGAACCATAATCGTTGAAGAAAAAATCGGAGACGGGTTTTCCTTAACTACAAGTGGAAGTATCATCATTCGAAATTCAGTGGGAAAAGCTTTCCTAAAAGCCAAAGGTGACATTGTTTTGTCAGGTGGGTTTATGGGAAGAGGTGAAGGTTATATAGAATCAGAAGGTAATATCTACGCAAAATTTGTAGAACAAGGCAAACTTACTGCCCAAGGAAGTATCTTTGTAGAAGAAGCTGTCATGCATTCTGAACTTTCTGCAAAAGATTTTATTCGAGTTGTTGGAGGCCGAGGAGAAGTCATTGGGGGAACAGTCATTGCAGGAAACTCACTCACTTGTGCCAAACTCGGTGCGGTTGTTGAAACCAAAACCAAAGTAGCCATAGGAACTCCACCAGAATTACTGGATGAACTCAATCGGATGAAAAAGGAAATTGCGGATAAAGAAATCACCCTCCACAAAGTTCAACTCACACTCACAAAACTTGTAGAGAAAAGTCAGAAAAAAGAACTGACTATCGAAGAAAAAGAAACCATTGCAAAACTAAAAGATGCGAACGAAAAATTTACAAAGGTTTTAGAAGCACAAAGTAAACAATTCGAAACTGCCCTTGGTTCATACGAACCAAATCCAGAAGCATTTGTAGATGTAGAAAGAGAAGTGTTTCCTGGAGTAGATTTAAGTTTTGGTGCCGGAAAAAACTATCGAATGGGAATTAATTCCTTAGTAGGAAAAACTCATTTTTATTTGGGAACTGACGGTAGTATTCAAACCGATAGAACCGTCATCCGCAAAGAAGACTAAACAGAATTTATTCTTCGTTTAGTATTCCCTCTTCTTCATCTTTTGATATTTTCTTTTCAGATTTAAGGTCTGCATCAACCGATTTTGCCACCTCAGGGATAGTGGTTTTCTTTCTTTTCTCAAATTTTAACTTTGTCAAATCGGCTTTATCAAAAACTAACCAATGTTTATTGCGGAAACCAGAAACCTTTTTAAAGGAAAATCCTTGGCCCTGTAATATATAGGTTGATTGAGGAAAATGTTCGAAAGGAATGTCGGGTATATTGGACCAGTCGTAATAATTCCCTTGTTCATCGTAAGTAATTTCTTTTTGGAGTTCTCCAAATAAAATTTCAATAGATGTGTCAGTTGACCAAATATAAAATCCAGTCCTAGAATAATGAGAAACAACAGACTTTACTGGGTTGTACTTTGAGATAACAAGCAGTAGCTGGTCTGGCTTTAGTTTTTGTAAACCATCGACTAGATCCAAAGCAAATTCTTTGATTTCCTTTTCTTCAAAAACATATTGGTTTACATCACCGTAAGAACTTTCTTCCCGAAAACGAATGTTCCCAAGTAAATCCAAAACTTTATCTTCTGTTAGTTCCACAGGATGGGCAAAAGTTTTTGAAACAGCAGTTTCAGACTTTAAGCTGATTTTATCGCGAGATACAGTGTAAATCGCAAACTCATTACTACGAAATAGTAGAGCGCGACTCTTAACACCAGTGGCACAGGAGTTAAGAATCATGGTAAATAGGAAAAGAGAGAAAATTCGGTAGAGTTTCATTATATTTATACCTCTAGAGTTTTTTGAAACTCTGGAAATTTGGAAAGGTATTCATCCAATGTCAAAATGGAAAGGATATGATTGAGTCCAGAAAGACGGAATACAGAGTTAAGATTTTTATTCAAATTGGTAACGAAGATTTCTACACCACGGTTGTGGAGAGCTGAAGATGCTTTGATTACGGCTCCAATCCCACTAGAATCCAGAAACTTTACAGAATGGAAATCCATTGTCAATTTTCCAAAATTCTGACTTTCTATTGCCTTCTCAAATTCTTGGTAAAACTCTCTTGAGTTTTCCATCAGGACATCCCTTTGGATCGATAGAAGCAGGTGATTTTCCTGACGGTGGCTTAGAATCAACATAGTTGGATTAACAATACGTTACGATTCTCTGGATTTGTGTCAAGAAAATCGGGCTTAGGAAAGAGGGCCCAAATCTGTGAGATTCATCTCTAAATCGTGCGGATATCCTTCTTTATCATTATAAACTACAATCGCTTTGTCAGATTGAATTTCTTTGATTTCTACAGTAGATCCGGTAAATATAAAAATTCCTTTATTTAGGAATGTCGGTTTTATTAATTTTGCCTTATCGCCTGGCTTCATTCCCCACCCTCTGTTTTTAAATAGAGGTCTTTACCGGCCTTTTTCATCACTTCAAAGATGTACATTTGGCTATGATCCACTCGAGTTCCAATATCATAAATGGCATCGGTAAAATCAGCACCTTCAATTTTGGCAGAGGCAAGTTTGGCAAAACGTAAGTCTGCACCACGGAAGTTGGCGTTTCTAAGGTCGGCTCCATTAAAAAAAGAAGCTTTCAAGTTGGCTCCTTGGAAGTTGGCTCCCACAAAACTAGAGTTTTGAAGAAAGGCATTGTGAAGGTCCGCTCCCGAAAAATCCACCCCATCTAATTTTTCTTTTTCCAACATAACACTGGATAACTTAGCATCGCGCAGATGGCCTTGGTTGTGAAGGAGTTCCATCGTTTGAGATTTTGTAATTCGGTTTTCTTTTGGAACCCCTTGTCCAGATTCATAATCTTCGACCGCTTTTTTGAGAGCAGCCACTGCAGATTCTGGATAGTTCTTTCTTCTTTCAGGAAACTCAAACAGAGTTTCTAAAGTTTCAGGAGTTAGGTTTTTAAGTTCGAGAAGAGATTTCCCTTTGGCGTATTCGGTAGCCATGGCAAGAGCCACGATACCAAAACCACATCCTGTTGTAGTGTAACTTGCGTCTTCCACAACAGACTGGTCATTTAACTTTAAGTAGATGCGATATCCGTCTCCGCAACCTGTGTTGCGGTAGTAAGAGACGACGGTAGCATCGTCCATCTCACGGTAATTCATCCTTTGGTCGTTGATTTCTTTGTAGCGAGCAAAGTCCATTACTGTCATGAG
This sequence comes from Leptospira terpstrae serovar Hualin str. LT 11-33 = ATCC 700639, assembly GCF_000332495.1. Classification (NCBI taxonomy): domain Bacteria; kingdom Pseudomonadati; phylum Spirochaetota; class Leptospiria; order Leptospirales; family Leptospiraceae; genus Leptospira; species Leptospira terpstrae. Next base: position 111,666 of record NZ_AOGW02000008.1, read on the forward strand.
TGTTCTCCCCGTTTACTGATTAGACGGATTTGGCAGATGCCAATTACTTCATTTTGTATTTTTTCTTGAACTTGTCAACTCGACCGGTTGTATCCACTAGTTTGGATTTTCCAGTAAAGAATGGATGGCAGTTGGAACAAATTTCCACACTGATATCTCCGGCAGTGGATCTTGTTTCGATCACAGTACCACAAGCACATTTGATTTTAGCAGCAACGTATTTTGGATGTATGTCAGTTTTCATGGTGGTGCCCTTTTAGTTCGTATTCATGCTGGCGAGGAATTGGTCGTTAGTCTTCGCGCCGCGCATTTTTTCAATCAATAGTTCCATACTTTCGGTGATACTCATGGGAGAAAGTACTTTTCGGAGGATAAAAACTCGAGTGAGAGTGTCCTGCGGAAGGAGGAGTTCCTCTTTCCTGGTTCCTGAGCGGTTGATGTCAATGGCAGGGAAAATTCGTTTGTCAGCTAGTTTTCTGTCCAAATGGATTTCCATATTTCCCGTTCCCTTAAATTCCTCAAAAATCACCTCATCCATTCGGGAACCGGTATCAATGAGAGCTGTAGCAATGATGGTCAGTGACCCACCCTCTTCAATATTCCGAGCCGCTCCAAAAAAACGTTTTGGTTTGTGTAGGGCGTTGGAATCCACACCACCAGAAAGGATCTTTCCTGATGTGGGAACTACTTGGTTGTAAGCTCTCGCAAGTCTTGTGATGGAGTCTAGAAGGATGACTACATCCTTTCCATGTTCCACAAGTCGTTTTGCTTTTTCGATGACCATCTCAGCCACTTGGACGTGACGTTGTGCTGGTTCATCGAAAGTAGAACTTACCACTTCTCCTTTTACATGGCGAGCCATGTCGGTTACTTCTTCCGGACGTTCATCAATCAGAAGGACAATAAGAAAAATTTCTGGGTGGTTACGAGTGATTGCATTCGCAATGGACTGCATAAGAACCGTTTTACCTGTTCTTGGTGGCGCTACAATCAAAGCCCTTTGCCCTTTTCCAATCGGACACATAAGATCAATAATACGAGTGTCCAAATGGCTTGGATCAAACTCCATATTGATTCTTTCATCTGGATAAAGTGGAGTTAAGTTATCAAATAAATTTCTTTTTTGAGCAACCTCAACCGGAAATCCATTAATGGATTCCACTCGAAGCATAGCAAAAAATCGTTCTGCTTCTTTGGGAGGTCGGATGAGTCCTGTAACTGTATCTCCAGTACGAAGACCAAAAAGTTTAATTTGTGAAGGAGAAACATAAATATCATCTGGACCTGGCACATAATTGTAGTCAGGTGATCGGAGGAAACCATAACCATCAGGCAGTCTTTCCATAACTCCGGCTGCATGCACCTGACCGTCTTTTTCCGTTTGTGCTTGGAGAAGAGCAAACATCAAATTTTGTTTCTTTAAACCATGAGTGTTTTCCACTCCCAATCCTTTGGCAAGGTCTGCTAGTTCATTGATGTTTTTTTTCTTGAGTTCTACTAAATCAAGTGGAGGTGGAATGGGACCTTCGTATCTTCCCTTTTTCTTCTTAAATTGTTTTGGTGGTTCAGAACCATCTTCTTGGTCCATGATGCCGTTTGTATATTCGGTTTGGTCTTCGGGGGGATTAATTTGGATTTCGTCTTGTTTGCGTGATGCCATAGATTGTTCTACATTGATTGTTAGAGTATTTGATTAAATTTGGGAAACCATTTGTGCAAGTTAAGTATGCAAGGGAAACAGCGAAGTGCGGAGGTGTTTTCTCAAACGGTAATGAAAAAATCGTTTTTCCCTCATTTTCGTCAACGTCTTTTTTTTGTCTTTTTTCTCGCTGGACTTTGATTTTTACTCGGTTTCTTAGAAGTAGGCCCTGATTTCAAAGTTTTTACTGATTTCTTAATGATTTTGGACTTTTTGGAAGGAACCTGTTTTCCCTTCCCCGTGGTTTTTTGCGGTTTTTGCTCCGATTTTTCCGAACGTTTTCTTGGGATTACCGTTTTCACTTTGGTTTCATTGCGAAATCGTTCCGAAAGTTTTAAAAATCGAATTCTGTTTTGTAAGGTAGTTCTTGGAACACCGAGTTCAGTGGCTGTATGAGAGATATTGTTTGAATTGCGTTTAAGCGACTTATGAATGTAATGCGCTTCCATTTCTTCTAAAACAGACTCCAAAGGAAGTTTTGAATGGAAGGCTTCGTCTAAACTCGGGAATTCTGAATGACCATCTCCCGAAGGGTTGGCAAAAGAAGAGGGAGAAAAATGGTATAAAAATCCAAATACCTTCTTTTCTTTTTTCAATGTTACAATACGCAATGTTACTCTAAGCTCAGTTAGATTGGTATATAAAACATTGGTATCTGCATCTTTACCCAAACTCATGTCATGGTCTTTTAAATAACTTGCGAGAACTTCTCTATTGAGGTTGTGAAGGTATTTTTCGGCGAGTTGGAGCGAGTCACGGAACAATGGTTTTGTGAGAATTTCATTTTCAAAAGTTTCATTATAAAAAACTGTAGATCCAGTGACATCGGTTGCAATGAGACCATCTGGAAAATGAGAGAGAATGAGTTCCATAAACCATTGGACAGAGTCTGCATTTTCTTTCTTTTTTTCTAGTTTGGATTCGATTTCTTCCAGTTTTGGATTACGGGAATGCGAAGCATCTAATTTAGTAAAGGCGGCAAGGAACCTAGGTTTGTCCCAGTTGTCTTTTTTTTCTCCATCTAACCCAATGACCGGGATCTGCGATGATTCTTTAAAATATAAAATTAGGTTTTCGTGAAGTTCTGTTTCCAGGATGTCCAAAGGGATTTCCTCTAGTTCTTCTCTTTCCCTTCCCAAATCTGACAACTCGCGGTGGACACGATCTTTCGATAAAAGACCTAATAACTCTCCCTCCTCCGAAATGACGGGAAGGTGGGTGGCTCTTGTCAGCAAAAAATGACGATAGAGTGATTCAAACTTCACTAACCAGTCATTCTTTGGAATTTGTTACCCGTGAAAATCGAAATTTTTAGTTTTCTTGAATCGTGTTTTGCTTTTGTTTGTGAAGGCCCATCCAAATGGGTTGGACCCAAACATTGTCTGCGGTTTGGTATTCTTCTGGGATCTCTGCTTTTTGCGAACGTAAAGACATAAGACTGTAAACTAGCGAACGTTTGTATGTATGGAGAGAAAGTTGGTAATTCCCAGACAAAAAATATTCTTTTGCATGGTCTTTTTCACTTTTTGCCATCACAAGATATCTTTGGATTTTTTCTTTTGTATCCCATTCTAATGGTTTGGAGCCTGACTTATCTTCACCTTCCAGAAGAATCCACCTACCCATGGCTTTTTGGTAGAGCTGGTTTGCAGATTCTTCCATGGGAAAACAGAGTTTTCGTTGAGTGACAAGAAGTTCGCCTTCAGCGACAGAAAGTGTTTTTTCAATTTCCACGCGGTTGCCAGCGCGGTAGGTTTCTTCCACTTGCGTACGAATGGTTTCAATGGAAGTTCTACCAGCTTCTAGTTCCAAATTTAATTGGTCTTTGATGTCGAGAACCAGTGTTATTTTTCCATCCAATTGTTTTTTACGTTCCCTATATGACATTGTGGTTTTTGCCACAATGCTGAGTGTAAAAAAGAAGATGATAACACCGGTAATCCACTTCATTTTATTTTTTCTTTTCTTCTGGGTAGATTGCTTTTCCGTTTTCATCAAACTTAGGAGTAGGAGGAACTGATTCGCGTCTAGCTCCTTCCGTTTCTTTGATTTGAGCGTTAGCTTCTAATAACAAGTCGAGTTTTTTGGAAGTGATGAGTCCGTAGTTGTCATCATGTTGTTCCAATAGGTCCAAAGGTTTTGCATCAGGATTTCCTGGAGGAACAACCGTTCTTTCCATACGTTTGTTTTCTATAAAGTTAATGAGTGTATCTCTCACCTTCTCGTAGTTACGTTGTTTTTCTTCGTTACGAGCATCTTTAAGATCTTCGTTGGAACGGTATTGGTATTCTGGTTTGTCTTCGTCCGGTGTTTTGCTATAAATCATTGCAAGGATTGCAAAACGTTTAGCACGGCGGAGAGTGAGAATCCCTTCTTTATAAAGAGTGAGTTTGTATCGGTATTGGTGTGGGCTGGAATTTAGACCTGTTGTATAGAGATCTTCGGAAGAACGTAGGTCACGAAAACCTAAACGTAACAAAGCTTTGGCGTTATTGTCGTTGGAACGAATGATCGCCGGTGCCGCAGCTTCGAGCAGTGCTCTCGCATCTTCAATGTATTTTTGAAGAACGATTTCGAAGATACTTTTCAATTCCCCTTGTGCTTGGCGGAGTTGGCGAAATCCATACACGTAGTTACTTTGCAAGTACCACATGTTCCCACTAAAGTCAGATTGGTTGGCAGCTTTGAGAAGTTTAAAATAATCAAAGTCCAAGTTCTTTTTGGAAGGATCTGCTGCGGGAGTTTCAGCACCCGGTTGGCCTGTGCTTTGCGCCTCTTCTTGGGAAGGAGCCAAATTACTCAGAGCCACATTGATAAAATTTAAGTTTTCTTTGTTTTCAAAGATTAAAATCCCCAGATTCGTTTGTTCTGGAGATACTGCGCTGATATGTGAGATGTGACCCACAACCATTGCAAAAAAGAGGATGAATTTCCATTTTCCCATAGCTCTACCTTGTTTTATATATCGGAGCTACGGGAAAAACCAGGACTAAATTTTACATTTTTTGGATTCGTTCTATGGCAGAAATGACGTCTTCGCGCTTTCCAAAGGCCGAAAGTCGAAAATATCCTTCTCCGGCCGGTCCAAACCCAGAGCCTGGGGTTCCAACCACTTGTGCTTTTCCTAAAAGTTCATCAAAAAATTCCCAGGATTTGAGACCTCTCGGAGTTTTTAACCAAATGTAAGGAGCGTTGGTTCCTCCAAATACGGTGTAACCCGCAGTGGTAAGGCCTTCTCGGATTAGTTTTGCATTTTGCATGTAGTAAGAAATTTGTTCTTTAATTTCTACTTGGCCATGAGGTGAAAAAACTGCCTCGGCTCCTTTTTGTGTCACGTATGACACTCCATTGAACTTGGTGGTGTGGCGACGGTTCCAAAGAGAATTGAAACTCACCTCTTCCCCTGTTTTTGTTTTTCCTTTGAGGTCTTTGGGAATCACAAGGTAAGCACAGCGAGTTCCCGTAAATCCAGCGGTTTTGGAAAAAGATCTGAATTCCATAGCCACTTCTTTGGCACCTGGGATTTCATAAATGGATTTAGGAATTTCTGGATCTTGGATAAAAGATTCATAAGCGGAATCAAATAAAATGATACTACCAATTTTTTTAGCAAAGTTTACCCATTCCGTAAGTCGTGCCTTAGTTGCCACCATACCAGTGGGGTTATTTGGATAACAGAGGTAGATGATGTCTGGTTTTTCTTTTGGGAAATCCGGTTCAAAATTATTTTCTTCAGTGGCAGGCATATAGATGATATTCGCATATCGTCCATCAGAACCTACTTCGCCAGTTCGTCCTGCCATCACATTGGTGTCGACATACACGGGATAAACGGGATCCACAACAGCAATTTTACTATCTAAAGAAAAGATCTCTTGGATGTTTCCACAGTCACATTTAGAACCATCAGAAACAAATACTTCATCTTCCGCAATTTGTACGCCACGTGCTGTATAATCATGTGCAATAATCTTTTGGATGAGAAAGGAATACCCTTGTTCTGGTCCATAACCATGAAATCCACCAGCACTTCCCATTTCTTTGGCCGCATCTACCATAGCATTTACGATTGTGGGTGCCAAAGGTAATGTGACATCGCCAATCCCAAGACGAATGATCTTAGCATTTTGGTTGGCATCGGAATAGGCTTTGACCCTTCTTCCAATTTCCGGAAACAAATACCCTGCTTTCAATTTTAAATAGTTTTCATTTATCTGAGTCATCTTCTTCTTTCTTTTCCTCTATGAGTTTTCTCGATCTAAATCCTTCATGATAACCGTGTTCGTATAACACATCTTCTTCGCCCCAGGTCCAACAATAAAACCCGCTGCCATGGTCGAAATCAACAAGCCACAATCCTTTGACATCGATATTCATTGTTAAAATTTCATTTGTCCAATGTTTAACGATTTCGCCAATTTCATCTTCTTTGGCTTCCAAAACATTTTCTGGTAACAATTTGTTCCGGACATCGTCTGCCAAAACACTTGCTTTCAAATAGTATTCTCTTGTAATATCTCGCACGAGTGGAAGGACTTCTCTTGCTTCCGCTAGTGTCCAAATTTTTTTAGTCAAAATCCACTCCAAGACTAAGGCAGAGTAAGGCCATTCTGACAACGACACCATACTTCGCCTGACGGAAGTAAGCTGCATTGGGAAGATCATCTACATCGGTGGAGAGTTCATTCACACGAGGGAGTGGATGGAGGATGGTTGTGTCTTTTTTGGAAGCAAGGACAAGTTCCTTATTTACTTTATAAATATCTTTTAGTTTTTCATACTCTCTATGATCAGGAAATCTTTCCTCTTGGATCCTTGTCACATAGGCAACGTCAGCATCCCAAAAGGCTTTGATATCTGTGGTCTCTTCCCAAGTCATAGGATACCCTTCCAAATTCTTTTTGTATTTTTCGGGAAGCCTGAGTTCCTCGGGGCTAATGAGATACAAGTGGACCGGGTAATGTCTGAGAAGATTAATGAGTGAGTGAATTGTCCTTCCGTATTTGAGATCTCCAATGAAGGCGATATTTAATCCATCGATCTTTCCTTTTTCAGAGACGATTGTATATAAATCTAGAAGGGCCTGTGTGGGATGTTGGCCGGCTCCATCACCTGCATTGATGACTGGGATGTTCACAGCACCGGCGGCAATCCGAGAAGATCCTTCCACGGGATGGCGAATGACAGCGATGTCTACATAAGCTTCAATCATCTTCATGGTATCATAAAGAGTTTCTCCCTTAGAGATGGAAGAAAATTGAAATCCCACAGTGGAGATCAGCCTTCCCCCGAGCCTTTCCATTGCTGCTTCAAAAGACAGCCGCGTTCGTGTGCTTGCTTCAAAAAATAAAGAAGCTAAGAGTTTTCCATTCAGAATTCCGAATGCCTTCCCTGATTCTTGAAGGAGATTCATAGCTTGCGTTTTTTCGATAAGGAAGTTGAGGTCCTCTTTGGAAAATTGGAGGGTGTCTAGAATGTTTTTGTGAGAGTAAGAGTACATAAGTCGGAAATCTTTTCTCTAGGGTTTTTGGTATCGAATAAATCGAAAACATATTTTTTGGTATTTATGGTCGACACGATTCAGAACAAACTCCGCGATATGGAACTGGTCACCCAACACCTAGTCCAACCTGACGATTTGAACTACCATAACAATCTTTTTGGGGGGAAAATGCTCTCCTGGATCGATGAAGGGATGGCAATGTATGTGATGAATAAAATCCGTTATACCAATATTGTCACGATGAGTATGGACAATGTGGTATTTCGCTCACCGGCTCGGGCGGGAGACATCATCCAAATTTATGGAAAAATCGTAAAATACGGAAAATCTTCGGTCACTTCCCGGACTTTGGCCATTACCAACAACCCACAGACAGGAAAAATGTCGGCTGTGATCGAAAGTGACATCACCTATGTTTGTTTAGGCGAGAATGGAAAACCAACCGCTTACTTTCGAAACTTTACCCCAACCACTTAGGATAAAGATTTTGCTCTATCCCCAAAAGATTGAAGATCCTTCCCGCGATAAAATCCCCTAGATCGTCCAAAGTTTTTGGCATTTGGTAGAACCCAGGAGAAGCAGGAAGGATGATAGCTCCTGCCTCATCTAATGCTAAGAGATTTTTTAGGTGGATGCGGTTGTAAGGAGTTTCTCTAGGAACAATTATAAGCCTTCTTCTTTCTTTTAGGGATACATCAGCTGCTCTTTCAATTAAGTTCTCTGTAAGGCCGTGAGACAGGGAAGCCACTGTTTTCATACTGCAAGGTACAACTACCATAGCATCCCAACGGTTGGATCCACTGGCAATGTCAGATCCAATATCAAAAAAATTACGCACATGGAATTTATGTTTGGGTTTTACTTTCCATTTGGTTTCCACAAAAGAAAGAATGTCTTCTGCAGATTCTACTTTCGTTTCATACTCTTCTGAAAATATACGAATTGCTGCGGGACTTGCAGTTAGATAGGATTCTCCTTCTACTTCATACAAAGCTCGAAGGAATCTGGCGGCATAAATACTACCACTAGCACCTGCAAGACCCACCACTAGTTTCATTAGAAACTAATTCCTGAGGAAATTTTTAATAAAAATTCATTCCATTTATCAAATAGAATCGCAAGGAATAAAACTACACTGATCCAAGAATTGATTTGATAAAACAACATCGGTAAGTCTTTGGATTTGTACTGATAGGAAATTTTGTGTTCATACAATACTAAAATTCCTATCACAGAAAGGATGAGAAAATACATAAGGCCAAGCCCTGCACTAATTCCTGCAAAGATAAAAAATACAAAAGAAAAGATATGTAATAGAACGGCAATGGCTCTTGATTTGGTTTCCCCTAAACGAGAAGGGATGCTATGTAATTTTTCTTTTGCATCAAAATCCATGTCTTGGATGGCATATAACACATCAAAGGCGGATATATGAAAAAGAAGTCCCAAAGAAAATAAAATGGGAACTAAGTTAATAGTTTCTGTAATGGCAATCCAAGCCCCAAGGGGAGCCAGGGAAATCGCAAATCCCAAAACCAAATGACAAAAAAGTGTGAATCGTTTTGTCAGTGAATAAAGAAATAAAACAAAAAGAGCCGGAAAGGAAAGTAAAAATGCCAGTTTGTTTACGAAGAAACTGGCAAAGATAAAAATAAACGCAGACAATCCAATAAAAAGGAGCGCGGATAGTTTGGAAATTTTCCCAGAAGGAATTTCTCTATTTTGGGTGCGGGGGTTCTTTTCATCAATTTCCGAATCCACATAACGATTGAATCCCATGGCAGCACTGCGGGCACTCACCATACAAACTAGGACAAGAGCCCCAATTCGAAGTAAGTCCCCCGTGTCCAAGGTGGATTCCAAATAGGCAAGGAGGAAACTTATCCCAGCAAAGGGCAAAGCAAAGAGTGTGTGGGAAAATTTTACCATTTTAGCGTAAAGAAGTAGGTTTTTAAAGAAGTTCATGGCATCCTTTCTGCCCATAGTTTAGACAGATAAAAGGTTTTTTGGTTCATTCAGATTCGATTTCTTCCGTTCTTAGAACCAAGGTCTTAATTTATGAATATCCGTCTTTCCTTTCTTGGTAGATTCCCCGTATCCTTTGTTACATTCGGGATTTTTCTCCTCACCTCTACTGCCAATGCCCATCCCAGTTGGGAAGACCGCCCTTTACGTATATTTTTCCATTGTGGAAAAGAACTCTTCACGCAGATGGATGAGGAAGGTCGCGGGGGTCTCAGTGCCTTACTTGGATTTGTGGAACGAGAAAAAATGGATCTGGATTTAAAACGGGGAAAAGGGTACATGTTGTACCCTTTTAGTCCCAAAGACAAACCATTGGAATTTCCTTTTGACGGATTTACTTTGGGAAAACCAAGAGAGATGAACCATGGACCCGTAAAACTGGGCTTAGGTTCCATAAAGGAACTCCTCGATGTCAAAAATATCGAGGATTATGATGGTTGGATCGTTTACGTTGGTGCCGATGAGGAAACAAAGATCCCCCTCCTTCCCTGGCAAAACCATCCGGAACTCCCCCTCTTTCTTCTTGTAGAAGGAAAACCACAAGCCCGTTTTCGCTATTTGTCCAATGTCCACCAAATCGAATGTCCGAGAGATTATGGTAGGCTTGGAACATTGAATCTATTCTTTCGAAAACGCAATCTGATTCGTTTGGATTATAAATTAGAATCGATCAATTTAACTGATCGGAATCGTTCTTGGAAACAGAGAAAAGAATCGGAAACAGAAGAAGGACTGGAAAAACCTACGCCGAAAACGAAGGACATAGGGAAGAAAGAGGACAAGTCGAACAAAATGTCCGGCGAGCCTGGCAGTTCTTACGACCGAGAAATATTAGGTACAGAGATAGGTTTCGGCAAATCTCCTTAGGAGTGATCTTTACCATGTCCCGTTCAATTTGTACGGGTTCTGTTTTTTTAGTAAAACCCAACCGTTTGGTAAGACGTTTCACATGGGTATCTACCACAAACCCTTCCACCACTCCATAAATTTCCGCAAGCACCACGTTGGCGGTTTTTCTTCCAAACCCTGGGAGTTTGATCGCCTCCTCCATGGTGTCTGGAATTTTTCCGCCATAGTCATTCAAAACCATACGAGCAAAACCTTGGATGCTTTTGGCTTTGTTTTTATAAAATCCAGTGGAGAAGATTTTTTTCTCGATCGAATCAAGAGGTGCCTTGGCAAAGGACTCCAAAGTGGGAAAGGTGCGAAAGAGTTCCGGAGTGACAGTGTTCACACGTTCGTCCGTACACTGCGCACTGAGAATGACCGCAATGGCCAATTCATAAGGTTTAGTAAAATAAAGGGGGGTTTCTACTGCACCGAATTCCGCCTCTAAAAGACGGTAGACTTCGGTGATTTTTGGTGTTTTTCTGGATTGTTTCAATCCACCACTGCAGTCTTAAAAACTTAAGCTGCTGGTTGTGCTTTTGGAGTGATCCCTACGTATTTTTTAGGAGTGATTGCGGAAATATCGCCGCCGTGGTCTTTAATTGCCACTTTCAAACCTTTTTTACGAAGAGTTCGCAAAGCACGTGTAGAAATCTTAACGCGAACCCAACGGTTCTCGTCTTCCAAAAAGATTTTCTTTGTGATCACATTCACCTTCCAGATACGGCGGTTCTTTTTATGAGAATGGGATACATTGTTCCCTGCCGTCGTTCCTTTTCCGGTTACTACACATGTTCTAGCCATAATTATTACCTTGTTTCGCTATGTTTTTGTACCCTCAGAATGGGTCAATTCGAAACGAATCTTTTCCTGAAAGAATCGAAGTGCATCCACTGGGGTGTCCGCAAACCCAAACAATTGTAAGTCATCTTCTGAGATCAGGCGCATCTCTGCTAGTTTTTTGAAATTGATCACTTGGGTCCAAAACTCTGTTCCATACAATAGAATCGGGATTTTCGTTTTTTTACCAGTCTGCACTAGAGTTAAGGTTTCAAAAAGTTCATCAAAAGTTCCGAATCCACCGGGAAATGCAATCATCCCTCGGCAGGTCTTCATAAACCAGAGTTTTCTCATAAAAAAATAATGGAACTCAAATGCAAGTTCTGGATCCACATAGGGATTTACATGTTGTTCGTGAGGTAGAACGATATTGAGGGCAACTGATTTAGAACCGGCTTCTTTTGCTCCACGGTTTCCTGCTTCCATAATGCCCGGTCCCCCACCCGTACAAATATTCAAATTTCGGGAAGGATTTATTTGTTTGAGTGTATCAGCCCACTCGGAAATCAGTCGGGAAAACTCGCAAGCTTCCGCATAGTAATGGCTTAATGAATCAATAGGGGAAGGTGGGTTCTGTTTTGGTGATTCTGGTGCAGGAATTCTTGCAGACCCGAAGACAACGATGGTATCAGTGATTCCATGAGATTGGAATTCCGATTTGGGGTGAAGGTATTCGGAAAGGATACGAACGGGACCGGCTTCATTTCCCCATAAAAAACTTTGATTCTCAAAGGCTAAATCATTCATCTTGTTATCATAGATCGACCGAATGGTATAAAAAATGCGGAAATTCCCAAAAACACTCCCCGTCTCTATTTCTTTAGAACATCTCCCTATCAAAGAGACCGATTTAAAACAAATTTGCCTAGGTTGGGAGGATCTGGGATTTCCATTCTTACGTCCGGCAGTAGTTATGGACTGGAAAACAGAAACATTACCTCTGGGTAAGGCTCGGTTAGATTTAAATTTAATACTTACTCTTCGTTTTTTCCAATCTTTCCGTTTTTGGATTTTGCCTAAGTGGTATTTCCAAAAAACAAAAAAGCAACTAACAGAAATTACATGGAATCATTTTTTTTCAAAAGACAGAAATTTGGAATCAAACTCCTTTTCTAGGCACTGGAAACAATTTTGGAACACACCACTATCTTTAGTTTGGATTCATTTAGGATTCACGAAACTTCGAATGGAATTAGATTTAGAACCAAATTACTTTTCGAATGCCCTTCCTCTTTCCTTTGATGGTGAAAAGAAACTCTACTTTCGCACAGGACATTTAAAAACCATCCACTACAGATGGACCAAAAAAGAATTCAAAGCCCCTTATCCAAAGTTTGCAGAAGTGTATATCAAAACACGAGACAAACACAATGATGAAAGTTTGGGCAGGGTTTTTTATCGTTTTCTCGGATACATACTTGAAAATAAATTCGACGAATACCTGTTACCCTATTGGGGATTTCCATCGATCCTACCGGATTCCATACGTAAGATGATTCCAGAGGAAATATGGAAAATTTCTAACTCACCGAGTACAAACCAATGGACAGAAACAAATCTATTAGGAACGGAATTAGAATTTAGGACTGTCTACCAGGTTTCCACTTTTTCGCCAAATCATCCAAAATGATAAAACGAGAGTTTTTACCAATGACAACCTCATTGATTTTTTTATCTTGTAAAGCTCGGTAAACAGAGGTTCGGCTAGTGTTTTTCTTTTCAGCGAAGTATTTGATCTCTAATAGATTTTTACTGATTTGTTTGCATGTATTCACTAGTGCATCTGACATTGTTGAACTAACCTCTCTCCTGTTAGACAGTTTGTTCGATAAAGAGATGATAAATTTTTAAAAACGATCCAAACGAATCGAAAATTCTATCTGTTTTTCTGTCTTCGGTGCTATGGTTTTAGGATTACCACCAGGGAAATGTAAAAAATTCCCAGTACCGGTCATAGGTTCAATTGCTATAGATCTTCGATCTTGTGGAGTATATACTTGATAAAACTCGCCACCTTGGATGATGAGTTTTTCTTTTTTATTCATTGAAAAAAGCCCAATATAAGAATTTTGTCCATGAATGGCAAAGTAGAGATCATCTAAATTTTTGCCCATCAGCGTCTCTTCCGTGTTCAATACCACATCTTCTTTCTGGATTTTTTCTGGAAGAAGATAGTCTCCTAACTTCACCCGATGAAACCCAGAGCCAAATAAAAAAAGATCGTCAATGGATTCATCTTCATTCCATCGAAAGTATGGATGGATTCCGAGTGCAAAGGGAAATTCTGAATCCGATTCGTTGACCAATCGATAAATGATTTTTAACTCTGATGGATACAAGCGGTAACATTCTTTCACTTGGATCTGAGACAATAAAGTGCCTTTCCAAACGGAAGGAATTTCCATTTCAAATTCGGCATAGGATTCATTGTCCCCAACCTCTTCTTTTACCAAATGCCTGGGGAGGTTATGGTAGAGGCCATGTAAGGGAATCCCGTTTCCATCGGTGAGCCAATGAGTGCTGGGATAAAAGGGTTCTCTGGCCCAAGGGTTGGGTTCCAGACGGTTGACCCAGGGAAACATAAGAAAAGACCCAGATGCAAAAAAAGGGTCAGGGGCCTTATGGCCGGAAACGACAGAAACTGACTTCCCATCCACGGGAGACAGAAGATGTAAACCGAGCCATTGGCCACCACCTGTGGGGTGGGTTTCAAAACAAGACTGTTTTGTTTTCAGTTGGTACAAGATTTATCTCCCAAAAATGATTGAAGTCATAGTTTGCGATCTTAGAAAGGTTTGTATGCCTTCAAGAAAGCTTTTTCTTTTCGTTTGTATCGTTCTTCTTTCGGTTCTTTTTACCGAATCTTGTGTCATTGGGAACAGTCTCAACTTATTTCCACAAAGTGGCAAGGCTGATTTCGAAGAGAAACTCATTGCCGGTCGAGATCAAGAAAAAATCGTAATCATCTCCATTGAAGGAATGATTTCTGATGAATCTAAAGAAACCTTTTTTGGTACTTCCACGGAATCAATGGTCGCTCGGATCAAAGAATCCTTAAAGTATGCAGAACGCGATCCAGATGTAAAGGCTGTGATACTAAAAATCAACTCACCAGGTGGAACAGTCACTGCAAGTGATATTATCTACCAAGAAATTCTAAAATTTAAGAGCAGAAAATCCATCCCTGTGTTTGCAGGATTTATGGATACAGCAGCAAGTGGTGCTTATTACATTGCCATGGCAACTGATGGCATTGGCGCTCACCCAACAACCGTTACAGGGTCTGTTGGTGTCATCATGTCTGGGATCAATGTAAAGGAAGGTTTGGATAAAATCGGAGTAAAGGATCAGTCCTTTACCTCAGGCCCAAACAAAGCTCTTGGTTCTCCGATCTCTGAGATGACACCTGAACAAAGAAAAATCCTTCAGTCCATTATAGATAGTTTGTATGGTCGCTTTTTTGAAATCGTCAAAAAAGGAAGACCCAATGTTGCAGAGACTCGACTCAAAGAAATTTGTGATGGAAGGATCTTCACTGCAGAACAAGCTAAAAAGGAAGGTATGATTGATTTCATCGGATACTTTGATGACTTTGTTTACCAAATCATGCAACATCCTAAATTCCAAGGAAATCGTTCTGGGAATCCTAGAGTGATCACTTACCAAAGAGGGAAAGGTCGCGTGGAAAATATCTACCAAGCAACAGATTCAAATAAAAACCCTTTTTCTTTAGGTATTGCTGATAAAATTTTAGGAACAGGAACCAACGCTAAATTTCTTTATCTTTGGGATTTATAATTTTAAGGCCAACTAATCAATGTTATTTAATTCTATTCCCTATTTATTGCTTTTTGCGTTCACATATTTAATTTACTGGAATATCCCGCAAAAAGGAAGAAAACCTTTACTGGTTATCTCTTCCTTAATTTTTTATGCCTATTTCAGTTTCCCTTTTTTATTCCACTTCCTATTTGTTATTTTAGTCAATTATGGATTTAGCGAATGGATCTTTCGTAAAAAAGACAAAGGCGAAAAATACAGCCATCTACTCTTTGCCATCGTTGCATTAAACTTAATCAATTTAGGTTTTTTTAAGTATTTTTACTTTATTACGGGCTCTCTATTTTCACTCACAGGTTATCCAGCGTTTAAAGAAATTTCGGGATCATGGAGTATCTTTTTACCACTGGCCATAAGTTTTTATACCTTCCAAATCATAGCGGTGCAAGTGGACATCCATAGAGGGATCATTGAAAAAAGAATGTCCGCTGTGGATTATTTTTTATTCATACTTTTTTTCCCTCAATTGATTGCGGGACCCATTATGCGTTCTCAGGATTTTCTTCCGCAACTAGACCATCCAACTATTGATTCCGACCGAATGAAAAAAGGACTATTCCTCATCATCGGTGGTCTTTTTAAAAAGGTAATCATTGCAGAAAACATTGCGCCTATCATTTCCCCAATCTTTATGGATCCGTCCAAATTTGATAGTTTTTCGATATTTTTTAGTGTGCTTGCCTTCGCCATACAAGTGTACTGCGACTTTTCTGGATACACAGATATGGCCCGTGGGTCTGCAAATTTACTTGGATACGAAATTCCAGAAAACTTCCAGGGACCTTTTTTCTCTCAATCGTTTCGAGAACTTTGGTCTAGATGGCATATCACTCTTTCTTCTTGGTTGCGTGACTATATTTATATCCCTCTTGGGGGGAGTAAAGGATCGATCTTTCGTTCCAACCTGAACTCATTCATTACTATGTGCCTTGGGGGACTTTGGCATGGCGCCAATTGGGCCTTTGTATTTTGGGGAGCTTATTTGGGGGCTTTGATTTGGATTGAAAGGTCACTCTATTTGGGACGAGGAAAAAAGAAATTCCTACCCGATACGATGCCTTTTGTGGGAATCATACGAACCATTGTGATCTTTATCGTTTTTACTTTTTCTGGTGTTTTTTTCCGAGCAGCAGCAAGAGGTGAAGAATCGATGAATGTAGCCTTCGAAATCTTTAAAGGTGTTTTGACATTCCGCAATACAGGCGAATCGTTAAGTAGAGTGGATGAACTACCCACTTTCATTGCTCTCGGACTTATGTTCAACTGGTTTCAATATTCTAGCTTTGTTTACGAAAAGTTAAAACCTTATCAAAATATCCTCCTTCCCTTTCTATCAGTAGTGATTTTATTATTACTCGGAATTTTTGGCGATGGTGGACAAGATTTTATCTACTTCCAGTTCTAAATCCCATCTACGTAGAAGTAGATTTCAAGGAAATAAGCCGGAAAGAATTTCAACAATTCTTTCCGCTTTGTTAATCCTCATGTTACTTCAATGTGCGCCCAAATTGGAATGGATTCGTTCCCTACCAATTGAAGCCATAAGAGATCAAAAAATCAAACTTGGAACCTATTCACGTCCGGCCGAAAAAAAATCCGCATTTGGCTCCAAACAATTCCAACTATATTGGAAAGAAGAAATCCATTTACAATCCAACTCAAAATTCACCAAAACCTGGAGCGAGTGGAAAGTATACGAAGACCATTCCGAATTTCATTTTAAAGAAGGAATGGGAGACTTTGAAAAGTCTGGGGATTGGGTTTTATTTCAAACAAATTTTATCAATGAATTGGAATGTAAATCGAATCAAAACACAATACTGATTCCCCAAGGCAAAGATTGGTTGAAACTCTTTCCTTGTTCCAGTCAGAAATCACCAAACCAGCGTTCGAGTAACCATAGATTATTGTATTATTATGATGGGAAATCACTATTCCCCTTACAATATGAATCAGGATACAACGAAGCAAACTTTGGGATTGCATGGGAGTCGGATCTTCCCTACACCAAGTCGAGTTTATTTGAAAAAGCTAGATTGAAGTATGGGAAAAAAGAATTCCAACCCCACGTGTACAACCACGTGAAGTTGGATTGATTCGAAGAAGAATCAAAAAAGGGTAACCATCTCTAGAAAGAATCATTACATAGTGTTTATCTAAAAGCCACAACTGCACAAGCACGTGCATATTCTTTATGTTCTACATTTGCTTTTTGTTCGAATTTAGTAATTCCGTGTTGGCGAAAAGCTTCACTTGCTTTTTTCGCATGTGTAGAAGCTTCGCAAAAGTTACCTGCTTTGGAATGGGCAAGGCTTGCTAGATACTGGATGGAAGCAAAACTTTTGTGTTCACTCATTCCAATCGCTTCTCTAATTTTTATCGCCCGTGAATAATGTCCAGAAGCCAAATCAAACTCTCCCATTCCCTCTTCTTCACTAGCAAGTTTTACGAGTTCGTTCGAAATTGCGGTCAGAGTTTCTTTGTCATATTGGCTAATGAGGGAATCTAGGTCTTCGTTCATAAAAGAAGACTCTCCGGCAGAAATGGATGCCGTAAGTGCTAAAACTAGAATGGGTAGAATTGCTTTTTTCATATTCCCTCCGAACTAACTGTTCCCTTACTATGATGCAACTATCGTGCCAGGACCAAAGGGCTCCAAAACGCATAGGAAGGACAATGGGGAAAGTCAGAAGCTTGAAATGAAGACCAATTTGCTTAAATTGTACGCACAATGATGAATTAGAAATGTATTTCCTAAGAATTATAGAAAAAGGTATGGGTTATGTCGCTTATGATGGAAAAGGAGACCCGCTTACGTTTTGTGCCTCCCTTTCCTTGGAAAGTGGCTTACTAAGTAGAGCGGATGAAAAAGGAAACTTGCTTACTTCAATTCCTCATCAGAGATTTCTAACTCTCTTTGGAGAAAGTCTGTTAGGTCCATAGACCGGTAGTGGTCACGGTCCCCATCGCACTGTCTACCACCGGGAACGGCAAGGGTACGACCAGCGATAGTAATCGGCTTTAAAAATAAATTTCCTGTCAAAGGACAATTGGGTCCAGGAGAGAGGCCATTGAAAGCACAAGTAGCTCCCTTTACGACATCAGCAGGAATTTCTTCTGCTCGTCCATTGGGATAAAATAATGGATATGGACCCTCGTTGTACCAACGAGAGTATATTTTTCCCCAAATCGGTGCTGCCACTCCAGCCGCTGTCACACCTTTTCCAAGGGAAAGTGAGGATTTATCAAATCCCATCCAAACGATCGAAGTGTATTTCGGGTCAAAACCAGCATACCAAACATTAGTATATGAGGAAGTGGATCCCGTTTTTCCACCAGACTCACCTTTATAATTTCCTTTATCTGCAGCGCGAAGGGCTTGGGTAGGAGTTCCCCCCATGGCAACACCGATTAACATTTGTTTAATGATATAAGCTGTGGCTTCAGGGATGATTTGGATCGATCCATTTTTTGCTTCTTCGGCAAGAGTTTCTTGAACTTCTTTTTCTTTATTGTAAACTACATTACCACTTTGGTTCAGCACATAACGAACACTAAATGGGATTACATCCTTGCCTTTGTTAGCAAGAATGGAATAACCAAGTGCCATCTCATAAGGGGTAAGTTCCGCCACACCTAGTGCCAAAGCAGGACCTGTAGGAAACCTAGCTTTGTTTGTTTTTGTCACTTTGGATGCAAAATCAATTACAGCATCGGTACCTGTTCGCATAAGCACTTGCACCGATACGATATTTAAAGATAAAGAGAGTGCACGCGAAAGTGGAACCATCCCTCTAAAATCTCCCGATATATCCTGCGGCGAATACCCTTCCCCTTCTTCTGTGATGGTTGTGAGAGGAGCATCCATAATTCCAGTTCCAGAACCAACAGCCCTATTTTGAATGGCTGCTGCATAAACAAATGGTTTGAATGCAGATCCGGTTTGGCGGCGAGCTTGCATAGCTCGGTTGAACTGATTTTTTGGAGAGAACCTAGATCCACCGACCATGGTTTGAATGTATCCTGTTTGGTGGTCAATGGTGACAATGGCACCTTCTACGTGTAAGTTGGAAGAAAACACTAGTGATGATCTTTGAAATTCTTTGACTGCAGAACTTTCGTTTTCCGAAGGAACAAAGTCAGTTAAAAGTTCCAAAGCTGGGGCCATTTCTTTTTCTAAATGAAGACGAAATACTTGTCTATCATCCAAACTGGTTACATAAGGAACTCCCACCGGAAAAATAGATCCCAATAAATTGTATAAAGAAACAAGACCTCGGTCGGCACGACCTACATAACGGAAGTTTGCTCCAAATGCATACTTGTCTTGTTCGATAAGACCTTTTCTAAGTTCTTCTTCTGCAATCTCTTGTTTTCTTACATCAATGGTTGTATACACCCTTAAACCACCGGTATATAAAGCCTCTTCACCAAGTTCTTTCTCTAAAATTTGGCGCACCCATTCTGTAAAATATGGAGCTCTGTTGAGTTTTGCCCCCCAAGTGGAACGAGAGGGCGATTGTGTGATGACAACAGGCCAATACTTGTCCCAAAAATCATCATGGATTTTTTGCACTTGGTCTTTCGGGATAAATCCATTTTTTGCCATAAGGCCAAGAACCACCATATGAGCCTGTTTAGCTTCTTTTGGGTTTTTAAACGGGGAATAAGTAACGGGAGCTTTCGGAAGACGTGCAAGCATAGCTGCTTCGGCGATACTTAAATCTCTCACATCTTTTTGAAAGTAAACATTGGCTGCAGAAGAAAGTCCTGTAGTTCCATGACCTAAATAAATTAAGTTAAAATAAATTTCTAAAATTTCTTCTTTAGTATATTCTTGTTCAATCTGTAGAGTGAGTAGCGCTTCCAAAAATTTACGACCAAAGGTTTTTTTCCTTTGTTGTAAGATAGTTTTTGCTAACTGCTGGGTGAGTGTGGATCCACCTTGGACGATACGTCCCGCAAATACGTTTTTAATGGCAGCACGTACGATTGCTAAAAAATCTATACCAAAGTGGTTAAAAAAGTTATCATCTTCAACGGATAAAAACGCATGAATTACATGAGGAGGAATGTCGCTATATTTTAATAATTCTTGTTTGTGACGATATAGTTCAGCAAACAAAACTCCATTCGAATCATAAAGTTTGGTAGGAGTTGTCGGTTGGTAAGATGCCAACTTTTGTAACTCTTTTCCTTTATTTACTTCAGAAAGGATATATCCAAAAAAGAATCCCCCAAGTAGGGCAATGCTAAAGAAAGTAGTGATAGTGATTCGGAGTGTTTTTTCTTTGTTCATAATATTATAGGTGGAATCGCAATCCTTCCCTTGCTAAATGAATTTTTAATTTTTTTTCGCCTAACTGCTCTTTGTGGAGCTTGGCATCATTATAAATTTCGTAAATTTTTTCATCTGAATAACTTGGTTCGTGATGAGTTAAAACTAAGTTCTTTACTTTCCAAGAAGAGGCACAGTTCACAGACATAGTGTATGCTGTGTGGCCCCAATCAAACTTAGAAAAGGACTCGTCTAACGTGTATTGTGTGTCAAGTATGAGTAAATCTGCTTCTGCAAAGAAAGGATAACATTCATGAATTAAATCCATATCCCCTCCCGTAAACTCGGCGTCCGTGGCAAAAATGAAAATTTTACCGGCTCTGTTGGTAAATTTATAAGCAAAAGAACCTCCGGGATGTTTCAGAGGGTAACACTCTACCTTCATTCCCGATCCAAATTCTAAAACATCACCCGGAAAAAAAAGTTTGAAGTCTTTGGCGGAACCCGTTCCATCCAAAGCGACTGGAAAGTATTCTGGCTCTTGTTGTTTTTGGAGGCGCGATTCCAAATCCGAATAAGGTGAATAAAAATTAAGGTAGAAGTCGGGAAAATAAATAGGTTTGAAGAAGGGAAGGCCTTGGATGTGATCCCAATGGGTATGAGTGATAAAGAAAGAAACTGTCCTTTTTAACTTCGTAGAAAAATATTCCGAGATGAGTTCGTCACCCAAATTTCGTAAGCCTGTCCCCATGTCTAAAATGTAGACTTCCCCCTCATCGTCAGTGACGGAAACACAAGTGGTGTCGGATCCTGTCACAAATTTTAGGTGGTAGGGAAGGTCTTGCCAAAATTCATCCGCCGATACGCCAGCCCCCGTTTGCCTGTAGAGGTCCAGAATATCGATAATTTTTTTGCGGTAGTCTTGGTTTCGGAGGGGACTCGCTATGGAGCCGCGGACTCCGTAGAGTTGCACAATCACTTCCTCGATGCTAGGAAATCGACTTTCCTTGTCACTCAAGATTTGCGACCTTGAATTTATGGCCTCTCGTTACCCAGGATATGAACTCCGATTTGGACCTCCCATGGTTCCCGTTGTACGCACTCTCATGATCATCAATGCAATTCTCTTTCTTTTGCAGATGGCAACGAAACTGGCTTTCCATTCTCCCTTAGTGGAATTGTATTTTGGGCTTACCCCAGAACTCGTTTTTCATGGCTGGGTCTGGCAACTCCTAAGTTATGCCTTTCTCCATGGAAGTTTCCTCCATATTCTTTTTAATATGCTGAGCCTTTGGATGTTTGGTTCAGAACTCGCAGAAATTTGGGGAGAACGTGCTTTTTTAAAGTTCTATCTTTTTACCGCATTTCTTGGTGGGGTTTGTACGATTCTTGCTCATTTTTTTGGCATTCCTCAGGGCCTTGTGGTGGGTGCAAGTGCCAGTATCTATGGCCTACTCGTTGCTTATGCGATGACTTGGCCGAATCGTGAACTTCTTGTATTTCTCATCTTCCCTATGCGAGCTAAATACTTTGTGATGATTGTGATGCTTATGGTTCTTTTTGCCCAAGGGGAAAAAGTTGCCCATTTTGCCCACTTAGGGGGAGCCATTGGGGGTTTCTTATTCATGAAAGTTTACACTGGCTGGAAAAATACAAAGGCATCCGTTCCGACTTGGTCTCTTTCTCGGTATTTACAAAAACGTAGGTTTATGCGTTACCAAGAGGAAATGGCGAAAAGGGAAAATGCGAAAACGAAAGTGGATGAACTTTTGGAAAAAATTTCCAAAAATGGAATGGAGTCCCTTTCTCGCAGCGAACGAAAATTTTTAAACGATGCATCGCAAAAATATTTCAACGAGTGAATTCCAAAGTATTCTATTTCCCACAAATCCCTCCTAGGTCACCTTACTATAATTTGGCGATTGAGGAGGCATTGTCACTTCAACTGGTATCTCAAAATATCACAGCTGGGGTTAGGCTCTGGAAAAATCCGGACTCCATTATTTTGGGACTTTCCGAAAATCCCTTTCGCAACATCAAAGAAGAAGTAGTCGGCGCTTATGAAACGGAAGCCCGCACCATAGGATTTTCAAAAAAACCAAAACCTAATTTTTGTTATATTGCTAGACGGGCTTCGGGAGGCGGGACAGTATTTCATTCTTTAACAGGTAATATCAACTATTCGCTTTATCTAAACTTAAATGAAAGAAAGGAACTCTTTCCTGTCAAAGATTCCTATGATATTTTACTGGGAATTGTTGCCAAATCCTTAAGTAAACAAGGCATCCATTGTTCGCCAAAAGGTAAATCCGATTTAGTATTAGAAAAAAATGGAATTTTAAAAAAGATCTCGGGGAATGCACAGTTTCGCAAACGTAATTGTATTGTCCAACATGGCACCTTGATTTTGGAAGAAAACTTAATTGAACGAGTGGCGGAAGTCCTCCACCACCCTCCCGAAGAACCAGACTACCGAAAAGAGCGAAGCCATAAGGACTTCCTTACCTCGATTCCCGATTTTTTTTCTGAAAGTATTTGGGCAAAAGATCTAGTTTCAGAAGTTTTTACTTATTTAGGGGAAAATACACCCGAAGATTTTTCAAAAATTTCCTTCTTTGGCCCGGACTTTTCTACTTTTCGGAAACTCGTCCTCCAGGAATCTGAATCTATTCGTAAGAAGAAATACCAAAATCCAGACTATACCCTCCACAGAGAAATTCCCACATGAGTTATTTAGAAAAACAAGATCCTGAAGTTTACGCTGCATTAAAAAAAGAAGACGAACGCCAAGAACATTCCCTCGAAATGATTGCGAGTGAAAACTTTGTATCACGTCCCGTACTCGAAGCCTACCATTCCACTCTCACCAATAAATATGCGGAAGGTTATCCTGGAAAACGTTACTACAACGGTTGTGAAAACGCAGACAGGGTAGAAGAACTCGCGATTGAAAGAGCCAAAAAAATGTTTGGAGCAGAATACGCAAACGTACAACCACATAGCGGGGCTCAGGCGAATATGGCTGTATTTCTTGCCACTCTCGAACCAGGAGATAGTTTTCTTGGAATGAATTTGGCACATGGCGGACACCTAACACATGGTAGTGCAGTCAACATCAGCGGAAAATATTTTAAACCAATCCCTTATGGAGTGGATGAAAAAACAGAAACCATTAATTACGATGAAGTTGCAAAACTTGCCAAAGAACACAAACCGAAACTCATTGTTGTCGGTGCTTCTGCCTATCCAAGAACCATTGATTTTAATAAATTCAAAGAAATTGCCAACGGAATTGGTGCTAAAATCATGGCTGACATTGCGCATATCTCTGGTTTGGTGGTTGCCGGCGAACATCCCAGTCCAATTGGCGTATGTGACTTTGTAACTACAACCACTCACAAAACTTTACGGGGACCAAGGGGAGGACTTATCCTTTCCTCATCGGAACATGAAAAGATTTTAAACTCAAGAGTATTCCCTGGAATCCAAGGGGGACCACTTATGCATGTGATTGCAGCAAAAGCAGTGGCTTTTGGTGAAGCGCTCCGTCCAGATTTCAAAACATACATCCAACAAGTGGTGAAGAATGCAAAAGTTCTTTCGGAAGTATTCCAAAAACGTGGCTTCCGAGTGGTTTCAGGTGGAACTGACAATCATATCGTTCTGTTGGATGTGTCTGTCAAAGGACTTACAGGAAAAGATGCCGCGGATGGATTAGATCATATTGGAGTGACCGTAAATAAAAACGCGATTCCTTTTGATAAAAACCCGCCTGCAGTGGCTTCTGGAATTCGACTTGGAACTCCAGCTCTCACCACTCGTGGGTTAAAAGAAAAAGAAATCGAAGCAGTTGGAAATTTAATTTGTGATTTCCTCGAACATTTCGGTGATGTTACTTGGGAATCCAAAGTAAAAGCAGCAGTGAAAGAAATCACTTCCGCTTTCCCTATGAAACATTTCCGATTGGAAGACTAAACTTAAGATTTAGTTTCGCTAAACTCTAAAACCTCTCTCCGTTCCGTAAATTCATTCGAAAACGGATCGGAGAAAGTGCGCTCCACTACCTCTACCGAATCCTTTCCATAAAATACCAAAGTAGATGCCCGAGTTCCATAACCGGGGACACGAATCCGAATCGAAGATAAATATCTTTCACGTTCGAGACCAATTCCTGTATCGGGAAGAAACGAATCTTCTTTTACTAAATCGGAATCTGCTAACATTTTAAAAAATTCCTGAGTCACTTGGTTTGTCCAGTTTTGAGCTTCTAGAATAGAACCAAACAACTGTTCTACGCCAGTTTTCAATTTTTCTGTTTTAGGCCAGTGGGTATTCCAATTGGCATTACTTACGGCATGAAACCCTGGTTCTAAAATCTGGGACTGCAAAGGTTCCCCGCCAATATAACTTGCCACTTCTCCATCGAATACAAAGAGATTAAATCCTTCATAGTCGGAAGCCGTTTGTAAAACCTCCTCTCGGTATTGGAGAGAACTTAGATCTTTGGATGATTTTAAGAAATCCAAAACAAGACTTCCACGTGATTTCGGATTGGGATGGGGAGGTTTTTTAAAATTTCTTACATTCGTAAGAAAAGCAGTTTTACCGAGAGAGTTAGCACCAAGCCAAGTTCCCCCTGCTTTTAAATCCCTTCCCGCCAGGATCTTAGGATTCGATTCCCAGATTTGGAGTGGGCCCGTGGGCCTTTCAAAAAACTCATCTCGATTGGAAACAATCACAAGTGGAAATTCAGGATGGACCCTGTACGCAATTACAACTAGGCACATGACAATTCAAATGTCTGAAGCAGATGGCAAAAGAAAGCGAAAAACCTGGGAAATATTTGGATTGAACGCCAAAAACCATATTAAATCATGAATTGCATTACGATATGAAAGCATTGGAAGCCACAAAAGCCGTCTCTATTTTCCAGGAATCCGTTCTGGATTGGCATAAAAAAGAAGCCCCTCATCCAAATCCTTATCCTGAAGGAAGTTTGGAGTCCACACTCTACCAAAAAAACCACATCGATACCATCCAGTGGCATATTGAAGATGAAATCCGAAGACCAGACATTGCTTTGGAAGATGTTGTGGCTCTCAAACGAAAAATTGACAAACTGAACCAAGACAGAACCGATATGGTAGAAAAACTCGACGACTTTGTGATCGAAATGTTTCGCGCCATCACACCAAAACCAAATGCAAGGTTGAATTCTGAGTCTCCTGCTTGGTTACTCGATCGAATGAGTATTTTAGAACTCAAAATTTACCATATGGAAGAACAAGTCGCAAGAAAAGACGCATCTGCTTCCCAAGAACATATTGCTAAATGCCAAACAAAGTTAGATGTACTCCTAGACCAAAGGGAAGATTTGAAAAAATGTTTGGACGAACTCTTTCTCGATTACTCCGAGGGAACCAAACGAGTCAAAGTTTATCGTCAAATGAAGATGTACAACGACCAGAATCTAAATCCGTCTTTGTATAAGAATCAAAAATGACAAACCTTTTAGTACTACGATTTTCGGCAATGGGGGATGTGGCTTTAATGACCCCAGCTCTCATTGCCATTGCAGCTAAATATTCAAATATTCAGCTGACAGTGGTTACAAGAGGAAACTTCGCACCGTTTTTCTATAATATTCCGAACTTGAATGTGTTAGGAATTAACTTAAAAAAATACAAAGGAATTTTGGGTCTTTGGCGTATGTATCGTGATATCGCCAAACTAGGACCATTCGGTCACGTGATTGATTTACATGGATCAGTTCGTTCCCGATTTATTGCTTTTTTATTTCGTAGCCAAGGAGTTGCTTACTCCAAAATCATCAAAGGCCGTCGTGAAAAATTAGCGCAAACAAGACGTTATAATAAAAAATTAAATCAACTTCCCCATACAGTAGAACGTTATTTAAATGTATTTCGCAAAGCAGGTTTTGATGCCCCGATTCGCAAAGGCCCTTGGCTCAATGTGGATGGAGAATCGAAAATGTATGCAAAAGATTTCTTTAAATCAAAAGGCATTGATAAAAAAGAAGGCCAATGGTTTGGATTTGCACCTTTTGCAGGACATGCACTCAAAGAATGGAGTTTTGAAAAATGCAAACGACTCGTAGAAGTATTACTCGATGAATTCCCCGATTGCAACGTATTTCTGTTTGGTGGCAAAGACGAAGCAAAAGAATTAGATATCCTTCGCGATGGTCAAAAACGGGCTCATATTGTACAAGGTGGGAATTTAGGAATTCGGGGAGAACTCGGGATCATGGACAGGTTGGATGTGATGATTGGGATGGATAGTTCCAACGTCCACATTGCGGCACTTCTCAAAAAACCCGTGATTGGAATTTATGGAACCACACACCCTCTTTCTGGATTTGGTCCTTTTGCCCAAGAAGATTCGGGAGTATTACAAGTAGACTTACCATGCAGGCCTTGTTCTATTTATGGAAATACAAAATGTTGGCGTGGGGATCATGCTTGTATGGAACTAATTGACCCACTAGACGTTGTTAGACGAATCCGACTCATCCAAAATGTAAATACACTTTGGTAATTCAATAGACATTCTCAAATCCAACGAGAGAGAATAGGAGACTTTTATGCAACTGCAAACGACTGAGAACAGTTTTCCTAGTTCTTACGACAAAACTGTTTCCATTTTTTTCCATTCCCTACCCCTCATTCTTTTTCTTTTTCTAAACCCCATGCAGATTTTGGCGGAAGAATTTTCTTCTGAATTCCAACCAGTCATTCTCCCTTCTCCCAACAAAGCCGACTACGAAGAACAAATCAAATGCCAAGAGTTGTATTGTAAAAAAATTCCTTATTCGGATGACGGAAAGTATATATCAGAAGTCTGGGAGGAACTGGGGAAAAACGGCGGAAAAGTAGTGGTAGATTTTTTAGATGCACCTCTTTCACTCAGTGAATCTCGTATGGACGATATCACAGAATATTTACGTGAAATTGCAAGACGGGATGGTCATGTCAGTTTAGAACCATTTTATATTGCCACAAGAGGTTTAGGTTTTACTGATGTTCCCATCGTAAAAGACCTCTTTGGTTTGAGTTATAATTTATACAAACGAATTCGTTCTGCTCTTAAATTTGGTAGAATGGGCCACTATAATGCAAAAGTCCTTTACCATCCCACAACGGGAAAAGTTTTACAGGTATTTTTCTTCCATAAAAATTACGGAAATTTATGTAACACAGTGTACTCCACTTGTGATCGCATTGAATATATTGATGATGAACTTTTTGACAAACAACTTTCCCTAAGACTGAGTGAGCCTCATTTGAGAGGAATCGAAGTTAGGTTCAACCAAACTCCCGCCGTCCTCCCTCAAATGAAACTGGATATTGGAAATCTATTAGACACCAATCGTTCGGCCCGTCTTTACAAATGGCTTATTATTGCCAAAAAAACAGATACTAAAACCGTAACTCGAGAAAGGTTTCTCGGCGTAGAACTTGCAATTAAAGTTTTAGACTACACTCTAAGTGCCTATGAAATTGTGGAAGCGGTCCAACTCTATATGCCCGCTCGCACCAAACAGGCAGAAGTTGTTTTTGAAGATACTGAGGAAGGACGTATCCTTAAGTCTGTTGTTTTTTATCCAACTCCGAATCAGGATTAGATTCTAAGTTCCATTTTCGAATCTTTACCATCATCACAAAAATCAAACAAGCAGCGCCTTGCGGACGTAGGAAATAAAAGAGTGGTTGTATTCCATTCGGCGAGAGCTGCGATCGCAAAATCTGTCATTGCATAAAATCAAAAAATAGATCAAAGATATTTGATTTTTTAACTTTCCCTTTCATTGCTTCTATGACTTTGGAATAAACTTCTTCCATCGCATCGACACATTTTTCCATTTCATGTCCTGAAGCAATTTGAATGGAATTTTTAGAAAACTTTGCGTATTCTTCTGGGTTCCGAACAATTTCCAAAGCACCTTGCGCAATTCCTTTGGAATCAAAAGGTTTAGCAATGTATCCGTTTTCGCCGTGACGAATGAGTTCTGGCAATGCGAATGAATCCACTCCCACAGCAGGAAGTCCACAAGCAATGGCTTCTAATACAACAAGGCCTTGGGTTTCCATAGTGGATGCAGTCAAAAATACATCATATTTTGGATACTCCTCGTGTAACACAGCATTGGGGATAAATCCTTTAAAACTCACTGCCTCATGGATGCCTAAATGTTCCGCTTGTCTTTGTAACGAAGGAATGGCTGGACCTTCACCTATGATGGCAAGTGTTGCTTTAGGATAATGTTCATGAATGGCTTTAAAAGCATTGAGTATCACATCACAATTTTTCTCATAAGAGATGCGACCCACATGTAAAAATTTCGGTGCCTCCCCACCAGTATAGTTTTTAGGATTTCCTTGAAACCGTTTCAAATCCATTCCATTGGAAACTACAGTGATAGGGCGAGTGATTCCATATTCGATAAGTTGTTCTTTAATGAGGTGGCTTGGGGAAATAACCACATCACAACGATTATAGATATCATTACATATTTTTAAGATAATTTTTTTGCGTATATTGAAGTTATCAAATTTTACAATTTTATCCAATTCATCAATATTCAGTTTTTTCTTAAATTTATTGGCTTTGAAAAAAAGTTTATCGAGTTTGAACAACCGATAAAAGGAAACATACATTTCCTGTTCTGCCATCAGCGTATGATAAGTGCCAATTGTAGGAATTCCAAATCTCTCAGCGGCATTCACTGCATAAAGCCCGAGGAGTCCTGGGGTATGGATGTGGATGAGGTCGGGTTTAAAATCCTCAATGATTCGTTTGATTTTTCCTGGAGAAGGCAAAACTACTTTGATATCGGGGTAACTTGGCAAATATCCAGAGCGAAATCGGATGACTTGGATGTTGTCTGTCATCCGATCAAAGTCCCCGTCACCATATTTAGGAGCACAAATACAAAACTCGTGCCCACGCAAAGCCAAAAGTTCTGAAAAATTCTTAATCGAAACAGCGACTCCGTCGGTTTTTGGCAAAAAAGTATCGGAAAAATATAAGACTCGCAACTGTTACCTCTTTACAAATTGGAGAAAAGCATTAGTCTCATCCAAAGTTATGTTTTACCGAATCTATCGCTTCTTTCTTGCTTTGTCCATCATTTCCTGTGCCCTTTCTGTTTCCCTTAGCCAACTTTTCTTACTCCTCTCTTTTGTTTTTTTCCTACTTCTGCCAGAAAAACCGAAACTAAAAAGCCAATTGGTAAAAATTCTTTTTTTATTTTATCTTTGGCAAATTGTAACCGTTTTGTATCATTTCTCCGCTTCTGGTTTCGACATTACATCCATCAAACATGCGTTCCGTGATGAGATGAAAGACATCTTTCTTGTTACTGCTTTTATCTCAATCCAAGGGATCAAACCAGAGGATAAAAAATACCTGTATAAAACTTTTTTTATTTTCGCTCTGGTGATCGTCATCACAGGTTTTATCTCCATTTTTTCTATGACAAGGCTTTCCAGACTAATTTCAGATCTGTATAAAACTTCTGCTTCTTGGCCTTACCAACACCATTATGGAAAAATTACTAACATAAACATCTACCTACCTATTGGACTTATGAATACTCACCTCACTTTTGGTGGATTACTAGCATTTATCTTTCCAGGATTTGTATTCCGTTTATATGATTCTTGGTATAAAAAAGAATCCTTTTCCAAAATATCAGTTAATGCCATATTACTTTTGTTAGTAGCAACAGTGTTTTTATTTAACAATGCGAGGTCATCGTTACTCGGCGCTTTGGTAAGCACAATTTTTGGAATTTATATTTTAGTATTTATAGACAAAGACATTTCCAAAAAAATGCTAAAACGAATAGTAATCTTTAGTATTCTATTTCTTATTTTAATATTTACAGGTTACAAAACCACATCAGCAGTCAAAAGGGTAGTTGATCCCTTGTTTGGTGGAGAGAAACATACTGAT
The DNA here is from genome assembly GCF_000332495.1 of Leptospira terpstrae serovar Hualin str. LT 11-33 = ATCC 700639. Lineage (NCBI taxonomy): Bacteria > Pseudomonadati > Spirochaetota > Leptospiria > Leptospirales > Leptospiraceae > Leptospira > Leptospira terpstrae. Next base: position 141,717 of record NZ_AOGW02000008.1, read on the forward strand.
TCTGGACGAACTTTTATCTGGGATTCCACCTTCCCTCTGATCGAAAAAAATCCTATTTTTGGAATTGGCTCAGGAAATTACCAAAAAGAAATTGAGATTTCAAGAAAGGAAAGAGAAAAAGAAAACAAAGAACTTAGTTTCTTTTACGAAGTGACACAACGAGGTCATGCACACAATGATTACTTCCATTTAACAGCCGTATTCGGTGGTCCACAGGGAATTCTATATCTTCTGTTATTTGGCACCATCCTTTACACTTTATTAAATGGAAACATTCCCAAAAAAATCAGGTTTATGACTTATGGTTTGGTTGGGTTTTTCTTATCTGGTCTATTACAATGTTATTTTCAAGATGATGAAGTATTGATTGTATTTTACTTTTTACTCGGCTATCTCAATCTTTACGCCGAGTCCGAAAATAATACGTATGAAATTGAGGCAGGAAGATAAATCGATGGCACTAAAAAAACTCTCACCCCAAGGCGAATGGTTCGTAGATACAACTGGAAGAAAAGTAATCTTACGCGGAATCAATTTAGGTGGCGATACCAAGGTTCCTTTCCCCAATGGGGGAACCCAGTTCCCAACCGATTTTTCTGACCACAAAGAAGTAAGTTTTATTGGCAGACCTTTTCCTCTTTCGGAAGCAGATACCCATTTCACCAGACTAAAAAAATGGGGGTTTAACGTATTACGTTTATTAACCACTTGGGAAGCTGTCGAACACAAAGGTCCTGGAGAGTATGACGAAGCCTATTTGGATTATTTTACAGAAATTGTTCGTTTGGCGGGAGAATATGGTTTTTATGTTTTTGTAGATTTCCATCAAGATGTTTGGTCTCGGATGACTGGTGGAGACGGGGCACCGGGTTGGATTTTTGAAAAAATGGGGATCGATTATCGTAAACTCTCGGAAGCAGATGCCGCCATCGTCATGCAAAGGGCGTATGATTACAATAGACCAGGCATCCGTCAGGAAGAAAATTACCCAACCATGTGCTGGTCACAAAACTATCGTTATGCTGGGAATGCCATCCTTTGGACTTTATTTTTTGGAGGAAAAGACTTTGCTCCTAACTTCCTAATCGATGGAAAAAATGTACAAGATTATCTGCAAGGCCACTACCTAGGCTGTATGAAACAAATTGCAGAACGTGTAAAGGATTTTGATTTTGTTTTAGGTTTTGATTCTCTGAATGAACCAGGAAAAGGATTTATCGGTCGTGCCATGAATGACCGTGGTCTAACAAACACAGACAAAGATCCCGCCAAACCGGGACTAGGTTGGTCTCCAATCGATGCTCTCTTCTCATCCCATGGACATACGATTGATTTACCTTACCTCACACTCAAAGTTTGGAAAGGTGGATTTGTTCCTACTAAAACTGTAACCGTTAACAAAAACCAAATTTCCATTTGGTTACCAGAATCTCCAGGCGATCCCTTTCAATTAGAAGGAGCTTATACCATAACAAAAGATGGAACTCCTTTCATTGAAAGAAATGATTTTTTTCAAAACGTCAAAGGGAAAGCTATCGACTTTGATGCAGACTACCTGATTCCTTTTATGCGAACTGTCGGCGAAACCATTAGGTCCATTCGAAATGATTGGATGGTATTTATCGAAAGAGAAGCCTCTGATGCTTTTACTCACCCCCACCTCAACGGAGAGGCACCAAAACTTGCTGTCAATGCCGCTCATTGGTATGATATTCTCACCCTACTCTTCAAAACATTTCTTTATCCGATAGCCATTGATACTCTCACCAAACGACCTGTATTCGGGAAATCTGGAATTGAAGCTATGTATGTGCGTCAGCTCACTCGTATCAAAAACACAGCCGATTCTGTTCCAGGAAAAATTCCAAGTCTTATCGGTGAATTTGGAATCCCTTTTGACTTACAAGGGGGAAAAGCATACAAAGAATGGAAAAAAGGAAACCACTCTCCCAAAATTTGGAAGAGGCATGTAATGGCCCTCGATGCCATGTACAATGCAATGGATCACTTATTTCTTTCGAACACCCTTTGGAACTACACTGCAACAAACGAAAACGATTTGATGGTAGGAGATGGTTGGAACCAAGAAGACCTCAGTATTTTTTCCAAAGACCAAATCATTCCAGGCTCCGACCCCGATGTTTACGGCGGGGGTGGTCGGGCTATTGAAGGGTTTTGTAGGCCTTATGCTGCTTTCACTCAAGGAACACCGATCAAAATGAAATACGATTTAGATTCCCGAGAATTTCATTTTGAATGGTTGTCAGATCTTGCCATCACAGAACCTTGTGTGATCAAAGTACCAAGATTTGTATACCCAAATGGCGTACAGATCGTACTCTCCAATGCAGAAAAAATTTCGGAAAACGAAGGAGAACTTACAGTCAAAGGGAATGGGGGGAAAGCGAGCCTCATCCTAACACCATTATGATTGATTTAGAATCCTTACTACAAAAATACCCCTGGGAAGATCGATGGAAATCACTGGCAACACCCTTAGACACACTTTGGGAATTTGACTTACCGGTGACAAGGGAAGAAATTTGGCCCCATCTAATTGATACCTCCGCCCTCAACAAAAGGGTGGGTATGCCTATTTATCATTACACGGAAGAAAACGGAATCATGATGGGGAAAACCAGACAAGTGGGTTTTCAATTAGAATGGGAAGAAGTCCCTTGGGAGTGGGAGTATCTCAAAGAAATTGGGAACGCTCGCATTTATATTAAAGGATTTGGACACTATGTCCGTAGTAGGATCATATTAGAGACATTAGGTGAATCGAGAAGTAAAGTTTATATTTACTTTGGTTGGATTCCTAGAAATTTCTTTATGAAAAAACTTCTCCAATATGCAATGCCGAAACTGGAAATCTCCTTTCGCAGGTCTTTAAACGAAATAGCCGATGAGATCAAACTTAAGAAACGCACTAAATCATTAGTTCCTGGTAAGGAATTTTCATTTGTTCCAGAAGCGCAGTGGATCCATCCAGAAAAACTAGACAAAGAAACCCAAAACCTAATCAACAAAGGTATTTCGAAAGAAGCAGTTACCGCAGTTTTTCAATGGATCAAAACGGCCTCTGACAATGAACTAGACCGAATTCGTATTAAGGAAGTAAGTCGAAAACTAGACTTAGATCCCGACGAAGTCCTATTTCTCTTTTTACATGGATGCCGGTTGGGAATCTTTACTCTCAGCTGGGATATTGTATGTCCACACTGTCGGGGTGTTCGAACAAGCCTCACTCGTCTTAGTGATCTACCAGCCAAAGACGAATGCGAAGTTTGTGAGATTGATTTTGACACAACAGGTGTGAACTCTATTGAAGTAACTTTTCACCTCCATCCCAGCATCAGAATTATCGAAAAACAATTCTACTGTGCTGCAGAACCAGCTCAAAAACAACATATCCTGTTAACAAAAACCATTGGAGGAAAAAAATCATTTTCTTCTAGTTTGCTCATTGGGGCGGGAGTATTCCGGCTTCGAAAAAAAGGAGATAAAAAATATCGTCTAGTAGATGTTAAATCTGCATACCCACAAACAGATATTTTGTGGTTACCTGAAACGAAAGAAGAAGAAATCAAAGTTTCCCTAAAACCAAACTTAGTATTTGAAAACGATTCCGACAACGATGTAACCATCATCCTTGAAGAAAGAAGCGAAGACCAAACAAGCCTAAGACCTTCAGAAATTTTCAACTACCAGGAATTTCGTGATCTCTTTTCGGAAGAAGCGGTTGCCACCAATTTACAACTAGACATTGGAATCAAAACCATCCTATTCACTGATATTGTTGGTTCGACAAAATTCTACGAATCTGAAGGAGACCACGGTGCCTTTTTACAAGTCCGCGAACACTTCATCAAAACAAACCAAATCATTCAAAATTTTCGTGGTGTCGTTGTAAAAACTATCGGCGATGCCGTAATGGCAAGTTTTTCAAGCCCCTTACAAGCATTAAAGGCAGCAAAGGAAATGCAAGAATGGTTTCACCCCGAAAACCAACATACGCCCGTTAGGATACGAATCTCCATCCATACCGGAAATTGTTTGGCAGTAAACCTAAACAGTAATATCGACTACTTCGGAAACACAGTCAACTACACGGCTAAAATCCAATCGGTAACAAACTCAGGGGAAGTTTCCTTTAGCGAAACCATTTTCCGCGACCGAGACATCCGGGAATACCTACGTGCGGAATCGATCAAACTACATAAAATCGAATTTCCCCTCCCCTGGGCTGACAGAACTGATTTTGTTTATGTTTGGAAGGTATAAGTTCAATTCCCGTCCAGACACCGGAACTGGAAACAGTAATATAATTAAGTTTAGATCTTCGGGCGCCTCGCAATCGTTTGGTGGATGGATATCCGTTTTACCAAACGACCGCGCTTTACGCTCCAATCTTTCGCATCGCGAAAGGATTTCCGCTGCAATCGCTGGCGCGGGAATTTATTTGACCGGAGGAGGAACGAGATAAAGTTCGAATCCGTTCCTAATTTGTGGTTTAATGATTCCATCGTACTCTAGCGAAACGTGTTTTTCTTTATTATTAGGCTCTAAAAAATCATAATGTCTATTTCCAATAGTGACCGACAGATGATAATCTCGATCACTTGGGTGAAAGCTTGCATCACAACTTATGTATTCAATAGAAAACTTAAGATCTTCACATTTACCAGGTTTACATGTTTGTTCGTAAACCCAACCAGTATTCTCTTTATATATTTTTCCTTGACCGATAATTTCGTAATCTTTTTCCATATCCGCAGGCCCACCTTCCAAAAGAGTCACCTTACCTCGTTGATCCCAAAAATAACGTTTTGATTCTTGTTCGGAATCCGACCATTTAGTTTTATAAAAAATTTGATCAATTAGTGAAGAATTAGCTTTATGAAATAAATTATAACAGAATAGCAGTTCTTTTTGCATCTCACATTTTGAATTGTTCTGCTTATCATAATAATTGGTTACCGATTTACAACCCTCTTCCAAATCGACATTAAATGAGCCACTTTCTTCAATTGAGATATTCTTACTCTCTTTACAATGTGTTGCATTTAATAAGCAAAATATATACAATAGAATCTTAAACTTCATTTTCATTTCCTAACCTAACCAGAGGTTTTAATTCATAGTATTCAGATCGCTTCAAATAATCAGTAGACTCGGAAGAACTTAGCAATATTTTTATCCGATTTTGTATTTCGCTCTTAGTTAGTTTACTTTTACTCAAATCTGCATTGATCTTCTCATTCAATACTCTATTAGTTTCAGACCTAATCCATCTATTATCTATTCCCTTTCCATCTCGTGATTCTGCAATCTGGTATTCAAAAATACCGAGTTCTTTATTAAACCGTTTGTTGGTAATCATATAGACATGGTCAGACTTAACAGCGGAACTTATGCTGTTAGGCAAACTTTTATCGGCTCTCGTGATTCCAATCAGACCTATGTTGAGTTCTTTTGGTTTGAAATTGGCCTTATGGTCAGCTAAATCCTTACTCGTTGTGATTCGATCCGAAACTAAATTCATAAAATTGGATGATTGGCGGAAGTATTCCACTCCATTTTTATGAGCCGTTCGATTGGCATATTCTGAACTCATATTTTTCATTTCATTTGGCATTTGGTATACATCTGTATTTAAATTTGCAAAACTTCCCGCGGTGGTGATACCGGATGCATTCAGAACAGCTCCTATAAACCGAATACAGTCTAATCCATCCACAGAGCGAAATCCATTCGCATCTACTGGATTTACTCCAGATACCACTTCTTTACCATCGATTATTTTATATTGTTGGTAAGAAATTTTGCCTTTCAGAGATTCCCCTAAAAGTTTTGCGACATTGACAACATGTTCGGTGACTAACTCCTTTGTAGAGAGGTCTACATTTTTAGAAGCTTCACAGATTTCGTCACCTAATCGTTTCAAGTAGGCGGCATTCGATTCTTTCTTCGGATCATGATTTATGTTTATGCCTGCTAAGGCAATTGCGGATGAAATATAGATAGTATTCCCCGGAGACAATGTATAAGGTGAATTTCCTTCACGCAGACGGATATATTCATTCAGTTCTTTTTCTACCAGCTTTGGTATGGGTGCATCTTTTCCACCTTGTAGTTTCTTTATTTTTGCTTCGATTTCTGTTGTATCCACACCTGCCTTTCTCAATTCATAAAGTTTCTTCTCTGTATCTAGACGAGAATCTTTGTTAAAATCATCGATTACACTGGATTCAATTTTTTTGATTTCCTCGTTAGAGATTTTTTGTTTAGAGTCTACTTTTGATTTTTTGTTATGTTCCGAATTTTTTTCTATAGTGAATCCATCGGCAAAACTCGAGACAGTTTGGCCCAAACGAAGTAACCCAGCCTTTAATGGATTGGTAATGGCTCCCAAGATAGGTTTTTCAGATGTTGATTGAATGTCGATGGTTTGTGCATCGGATCCTATAGAAGTAATTCCAGAAAGTCCACGACTCAATCGGTTTCGCAAACCAAACCCTAAACCAACTCCTCCAAGTAACAGAGCACCCATGGTTCCAGCAGCATTGGCAAAGTCAGAAAATGAATCGGAATCATTTCCCGCATCCGACAATGTTTCTCCATCACTTAGATCACTTTCATCCTGAGCAGCATTGATGTTCTGTTCGGCAAAATTCATTTCCTGCATTTCAAATCCATTTTCCGAATTTGTTCCTAATGTGACTCCTTGTAACTTCGATGAGGCGGAAATTCCATCTTTATCTATGGAAGAAGTCAGACCAAGTTTAGAAGTTGGATCGGTATAACCAATACTCCCACTGAGTCCCCCTGCTTTCAAATCATACATCATGGAATAATTCCAATCCTTCCTTGGTCCTTCACCAGTAGGATTATAATTGAGACCTACGTTTAAAGCACCGTTGGTTGTGATATCTGTGGCCAATTGTACACCTCCACCCAATGATTTGGAAGCTTGTAAAGAAGTATTTCCTTGTTCAGAAAAGCTAACACTCATATTACTAATGGCATTTCCTATTCCAACAGACCCCCCCCAACCATTTTTTTCAGAATAAGAAACACCAATACCAGGTATCATACCCTTTAAATATCCAGATTGGATTTTTCCCATTCCTTGTGTAATTCCACCTAATACTCCATTGGCAAATCCCGCCATGGCCCCCTTAGGACCTTCATGACTGCCTGCAATGGTTTGAACAATGGTGGAAGCTACGGCTTGTCCCACTTGAGTAGTTGCTGGTAAAAGTCCGCTTGTGATACTGCTAACCGCTTTTCCTATCGCCGACAAAGCGGAGTTAACTCCTGTCAATAAACCACTAGCCCCCATAGTAAGCGCAATAGAAACTGCATTTACTACCGTTTGTCTGACTGCATTTGACCTGGCTTTTTTATCAGATTTTTCTTTTTGGTAAGAAGAATAAGTGGAATCGATAATTTGGCCGATTGCATTTTCATCGATTCCTATGGATTTCGCTAAAATTTTAGAAAGTTCTTTCTTTCCAAGTTCTTCCACTACTGCTTTTGAATCGCGGAGATTGAGATAAGCACTTTGGTGTTTTGTCCAACCCGCTTGTAAACCGAAAGCTTGCAATGAATATCCCAAACTTGTACTAGTGGAAGAATTTTGATTCGGATTCCCTGCATGGAGAATTCCATTAGTATCCTCCATAACCGATTGAATTCCTTCTTCATTAGTTCCGAAAGCAACTATAGCAGTCTTAACAATCCCTCCAAAAGCCCCAATCACCTGCGAACCCATATCGAATATGGGATTTTTTGCCATCTCTTTGTTAGCTTTTTTCGCCTTGATCTGTCCATATTTATCACCTAACATTTTTGATATAGCATCAATTGGGATTCCAGTTCCTTGAGAGATAACTGTCGAAACACCATTTTGAATTATCGACTGTTCTTTTGTTTGAATCTCTTGCAAACGTTTTCCTCTACCTGCAATTTGATCATTTAGTTTGTTAAACTGTCTTTCGCCAAGTAATGCTTTGGTAATACCCATAGACGATGCCATCGTTGCATTTAATGTAACTGAAGCTGCACCAAAAGAAGCTTGGTCTAATACGTTTAATGTACCTGATATTGATTTAGCAAAGACTGTCTCCAAAGCTTGCAAAGGGTTTTTGATAGAAATAAATTGGTCACGCGATTGAATTTTTTTAGCGCTCATCCTTCCTCGCATAAAATCGATAACCATACTTGCCATCTGAACATCTGATTCTTGTCCTCCAGTAGCAGTGATCCAAGCTTTTGCCAATTCACCATTAATTGCAGATTCTAATTTACTATTTAGAGCTGCCCTCATCCCTGCAGCGCCTCCTCCAGTAAAATAGGCAATTGCCAATTCTTGAATTAGCGAATCATTCTTTTCTTGAGTTTCTTTTCTAGCATAGAATAACTCTTGATTACGTTTTTCTTTTTCCTGGATCGAATTCATATTCGAAGCAATGGATTGTTTGTCTTTGCGGAGTGAATTTGATAAAAAAGAATTAGAAATATCTGTTTTCTTTTGTTGCAGTGTAGCCCAGTCTTCTTCACTCCATTCTGTAAAAAAATTGAGTTTATCTGAAACTTGAAGTTTACCAATAGAACTTAAATGTACCTGCCGAACTTCCTCTGTTTTTCCAGCATTGTATTCTCCATCTGAATTTTTTCCAGCCAACAAACCGTTATGGATATCTTTTTTTAAAGTGAGTATTCCGTTCTTTGAATCAAATGTTACATCGTAATCTTTTTTTAACAAAGATTTACATATATCTGCATTTGGATTTTCGTAACAAGATCCGTAATTCTGTTGTTCTGCTTCGGTGAGTTCAGAACCTTCAAAACTACCAATTAATATTTTTTCATTTCTTGTTAATTCCCTCCCACCTAATGATTCTAGCTGGACAGTATAGGACATTTGGTTAATTAATTTTTTTTGTTCGGAATGACTAAATTTTTCTAAATCACTATTCATTTGGATAACGGAAGCATATTGTCCCAAACCAGTGATAGTTCTCTGAAATTCTTGTAACAAACTATTACCACCAAACTGAAGCTCGTCAGTAGGTACCTGGAAATTTGCCAAAGTCTGAAATTCGGAAAGTTTTGAATCTCCAAATACTGGAGTTTTAGAATGTGGATTCCAATTTGAAATCGAGGGCGAGAAATTTTCATTCGTATCTCCAGATTGATACAAATCAGACCACGACTTCCAGCCGTTACGTTTTTCCTCTTCCAAACGCTCCAACCATTCCTCTTTTGAACTTTCAATTTCCAATCGATTGGCTTCCAACTTGGCAGTCGCTTCCGCGATAAGATTTTCTCGAGTACCCTTCCACTCCTCATAGGACTGGGAATACTCTTTTACTTTTGATTCCCAATTGGATACTGCAGGAAGCAGTATATTCCCAAAGTGATTTGACTGACCACCTAACTGAGAATAATTATCTTTCCAATAGAGAGAAGTTGTAGAAGAATTTTCATCATACATTTCATAGAGAACTGAATACCCAATGGCACCCATTTGAAAACTAACCTTGCCAGGAGTTAAAATCGTTAGGTATCTATCAGCATTCCAATATCCATAGGAAGTTTTTCCGTCTATGAGTAAATTACCATGGGTATGACTTGCAGAGTCAAATGGGATATAAAAATCTCCAATCTTTTGATTGTTAATAAAGTGGAAGGCATCAGTGTATAAATTAGCCGACACCAAAGACTGGACACGCCTTCCATCACCTAATCTATTATTGATGATGCTAATAAGCCTTTCGGAATCCCCATGATGGATTGACTGAAAAATCCCTTTCATCTCTAGGTCATAAATTTCCGAAAAATTTCCAACTTCTCCCGCACCTCCAGTCAACCAGTTTTCATACTTTAAATCTGCCGATAACTCGTGATAAGTTTGGTTTCGTAACCTCCACTGTGCATTCGCTAAATCAAAGGTTGCCTTCGTATGATTCAAATTGATTTGAAATCCAGTCTGGTATGTATAAACTTGATTATTATAAATGTTGTATTCTGAAAGAGCTTTATTCGATTCATCTGTCAGGAAATCCCTTATCTTAGTTGATATTGAAGTTAGTATCGAATCAGGATCAATCTCTGATTGATTGAGCTGCAAAGAAAGATCATTAATGAATTTGGAAAATATTTTACCTGCATCGTTATAACTTCCATCAAAATTCCTATATTGACAACCAGATGAAACGGAACAGGAAGAATCTAATCCCAACTTCAATTGAGATACAACATCAGACAATGCAACTTTGATTGTATTCTTATAGGAATTAATGGCATTCAAATTTTTGGAGAATTGGTTCTCAGTTTCATCAAGTGAACGGAGATAGGTTTGGTAATCATTATCAAGCTTTGCAATAGAATTAGCAAACGAATCTAATCCTTCCTGCCTAGTCTGTCCCCATTGGAACTCCCATTCCCTAGCAGATTCTAATATCTTATTTCGATTTTCTGCTAATTTTAGTTCTTCGACTGTATATTCTTCATATAAAGATTCCTGTCCAATCCTATGAAAATATAGTGCATCCACTTTTCCTGTTTCCAATTTTTCCAAAAATGCATTTCGATTCTCAAAATAATCGTCGATTAAATCTCTTTCCCAAGCGGAATACAAAATAGAAATTTCAGATAATAGAGACCGCCGCTTTTCATCCAAATAACCTTCGTTAGAAACAAAAGCATCCTTTCCGGTTTCTTCTGACAAAATTTGTTCCACCATTTGATCAGCATTTTCTTGCCACTGGCCAATGGAATGGTATAAAACCTCTTCCACTCGCGAATCCCATTCTTCCGTCGAATTTGCAAAATAAAGATTACCATAGAACTCTGAATAGTCGGAAGATTGGTATACAGGGACATTCCAAGTTTCAGATAGTGACTGCCCATAAATTGCACAAACGAAAGCTGCCAAAGTAAAGATGACAAGAGGACGAACCGATGGTTTTAGAAACATAGAGAACCTCAGTTCTCTTAGGTTTCAAAAGTTAAATTTGGTTTTAAAATTTTTCCATTTTTGAATTATTTTAGAATGGAAATACAGAAAACAAAGTACCAATAAAAAACCTCCCATAAAAAATCTACCTCCTTCACCCGGAAGTAAATAAGATAATACCAATAAAATAACCAACGGAATTTGATAATTAAATTCCAAACAATGACGAGGGAACCATAAGATCAAAAACAACAAAAAGATTGCCACGTTTCCGAAAAGAAAGTAGTCATTACCAAAAAAAGAAAGATGTAACTTCCAAAGAAACAGAAAACAAATCCATTGGACAAACCAAAGCCACTTATCTTTTTTCCTATATAAAAACAAACCAATCAGTAAAATCAAAAAGAAAGGCTGATACCTATCACTTAAATCTCTAGGAGGACTTATTTCGGAAAGTTTGACTGCATCCTTACTTAAAAAATGCTGAATTTTAAATTTTAATTCCTTCCATTGGATTACTTTACCTTTAACCATAATTTCCAAACTTGTTTCACCATTTTTATGATAAATTCTACCAGGGGTTTTGACATTTTTGTAATCCAAAAATGTATTACTGAATATTGGTACCCCTGAAGTCATTTTCGTTGGCCTCATTGGATAACGATCCGGTTGTTTGTCTTGCTCAACAAATAGGCGAACATCCGTTAGTTTATTATTCAAAAGCATTTTACCTACAATTGCTGACTGTAATTCCATTGATCTTTCGCGAAAAGAATCTTCCGAATTAAAACTGGCTAAATTGCGAAATTCAGTTTGTGCATGAATCTCTAGTCCTTCCGTAGCAGGCTGGAAACATAAAACAACTTCTTCTACTTCCGGAATTGTTCGTAACCATGGAACCAAACCTAGAACTGTTTTTTCTAAATCATTGGGATTTGCATTGGAAAAACGAAGAATTCGATTCGAATTAGTATCTGACTCTCCCAATATATGAAAGTATCCTGATTCTGTTGGAAGATCTTTTATCCCGGATTTCAAACCTAATTCATTCAAACGATAGTAAAATGTTGCACTCGAAAGGTTTTGTTTCACTACTAATAAATCTGTCAATTTTCGTTGCAAAATTGTATCTTCTACTTGTTTTGTGATCCGACTGGATTCTTGTTCGGGAATGAATGTAGGAAATTCCAATCTTCCCATTTGAATGGTTCCATAGAAAGGTTGTGACGAATAGAATGAAAAACTTGATACCAAGGACAAAATCATTCCCACAATCAATGCTAAAGAAATCAAAAATCGAATGATTGGTTTGCCTGGATTTTTTCTCGGCTCTATTGATTGTTGCGACTGATAAAAGAATCCTTTAAAAAATGGAATACGAAAATTCAAAATCCACTGAGAGAGTAAAGTTTGGAAAAGAATTTTAAAGAATGAAATTGAAAGTAAAAAATAAATATGAATCAAAAAACTGATTCCAAAAGATTGAGGAAACCAATGCAAAAAAATAAATATCCACAAAATAGATAACGAAACAAAAATATGGGCGATCCATTTCCCAACCCTTCTAGTTGGGAAAAAAACCAAAAAATATTTCCAGAGGATAGAGGAAAACAAAATCGACCTACCTATAGGGTAAGCGGACAAACTACATACACCCAAAAAAATGAAAAAAGCTATATAAAAAGAAAGAAAATCTATTCCTATTTCATTGGTTTTCTTTCCAAAGAAAGTTGGAGATAATATGAAAATTACCTCTAAAAAAAAGAAAAGTATCAAATATCGAAACAAATCTTCAAAAAAATCTTCCTGACTATTATAAACTAAAATCCAATCCTTAGTATCCGATACAATTGATTTTAATTCGTTAGTTATGTGGTATAAAGAAGCAGCATTTCCAGCCTTAATTACAATCGTTTCCGAACTTAATCCGTTAATCCTTGTTCCTTGATGTAAATGTCGTTTTTTCAAAGAAACAGATCCAATAGAAGAAACATGGAGTCCTTCACCAAAAGAAGAAGGGATTCCGAGATTGGACCATCCACTCGGATCTGTGGGGAAATCTTTTTGAAACCATAGAGCATTTAACTTGTCAAAACTAAATCCAAAGTTATGTTTTCGAATTGCAGAATAGATAGTTGCTAGCGAAGGAAATTCAAAACCCAAAATCAATTCAGGACGAACTTTTAATAACACCTCCTCTTCGGCTTCTCCATAATGGACAAATGAAGATACTCCCTTTATGTTTCGTATCTTCTGTTCCAATAATTTCCTATTTCTATCAGAGCTTTTTTTTATCTTTTGCAAAATGAGAATGTAATGATCTTCTACTTCATCAGAACGAATCCGAGGGGAAAAAGAATCTTGAGGGAACCTATGCCTCTGCAAAAGAAATTCATTTCGAATGGATTGGACGACCTCCTGACTCTTTATCCCTTTTTCTAACTCTAGATTTAATTGCGCATTACCTTGTTCGGAGATCGAATCAATTTGTTTATAACCAGAGATAGGTTTCAATATTTGTTCCCAAGGCTTTGTTATCTCCTCTTCAACTTGTGAGGCAGTTTTATCGGGCCATTGGTGTGTGATTTGTATTGTTACCATTTTTTCAGGTACATGGTCTTCACCTAACAAAACGTTATTCAAGGAAAATAGGGAAAGTAACGTTAAAAACAATACAAACGAAAAAATTCGGTAACGGAATTGCCAAACCCATCGCCGATTCATTGAGATTTACCGCTAAATCTATAAAACAAAGTTGGATAAATATAGAAAACAAAGACGATGGAAATCAGAATCCCAATAAACATTGTCAAGGCAATTGCTTTTGAAAATTCAGAGTTCTGGTTTCCAAAAACAATGACTGGAATTAATCCCATCATTGTAGTACCTGAGTTTAATAAAATAGGCCAAACCAACCAACGAAATACTAATTCTCTTCTTTTAAAGCCAATGGTCTCCGCTGGTATTTCTCTCCACCTTTCGCCAAATAAAGAAATACTATCAATGGATAATCCAAGTAAAACGATAAGACCTAAATAATGTCCAAGATGAAATTCCTGAAAAAGAATAAATACGAAGGTCGTTGTAAACGCCAGATATAAAAAAGAAATGCTAAGATAAAAAAAAGGAATTTCAAAAGACTCATAAATTCCAACAAGAGCCAAGTAGATAAAAACAAATGAAATCAGTAATAAAACAACCAGTATTAAATAAAACTTTTGTATCTGATCTTTTGCCGATACCTTAAGAATAGAAAAAGGCCCACTCGGGAGCACCAATCTTGGATCTGAATCTGCATACTCCCCAATCCATTCCATGTAAAAAAGCCCAGAATCTCTTCGAAATTGATTATAACTTTCTTTCTTCCTAGATTGATACAAAGAGCTGATGTAAGTAGATTCATTGGTTTTTGTTTTAAAACTTAAACTAGAAAGATCTTTCCAATTCCAAGAATCAGAACCAAAAGAATCCAAACCAAGATATAAATTATTTTTTGATGTTTCACCGACTGTACCCAAATACTTTGGAATCTGATGGTATAAAAACTTTAACTTTAAATCTTCTTCATTAGGGATGAAATCTGGAACAGGAACTTGGTTCCGGTCCCATTCCTCCAAAATAATTTGTTTTGGTAAAAAATCAAACTTACCAGCAAATCCAAGAGTTTTGGATTTAATCTCAAATTCTTTTGCAATCCTCTTTAACTCTTCCCAACTATCATGAAAAAAAAGAAGAGAATCTACAGAAACCAAAGGAAGGGTACTCGCAACTTGAGATTCTATAGATTCAAATTTCAAATCCCAATTCGTTTTGGAAAGATTATCAGAAATAAAAGTTTTTAATTTTTCATGGTCACTTACCCTAAGCAGTTTCCATTGAATGGGAATCCCTATTTGAGGATTTTCACTTTGGGTATTTTTAACATCCAGAGGAACTACTAAAACAGAAAGGTTAGAATCATATCTTTTGATTTTGCTTTCCAAATCTAAAACAAAGGCAAGTTCATCCTCCAAACGAATGGGTTGCATCGGAATCATTTCCAACCGGACACCAACAGGTTTCTGTTTGGGGAAAATTTCAAATTTTGGACCAATTGAAAAGATAATGAAACTCAAAAATAAAACCAAAAGAATCACAACCGCTTTGTAATTCCAAAATTTAAAAAACACATAAGTTCTTTCGTAAAATTCCAAAATTAGATTTTCTGAGTTTGTATTATAGCCACTTGGTTTCAAAAAATCAGAAAAAGAAATAGAAATTAATGGAACAATGAAAACAGAAGAAACCAAAGAACAGAAAACCAATAGAGCAATGCACACCCCTGAATCAAAAAAGAAGTCTTTCCACTCCATCGGATATACTAATAGCGGAACAAAAACAACAATGGTAGTTAAGGAAGAAGAAAAAAGAGATACAAGGACAGACCGCAACCCTTCGATAACTGCTTCAACTGCAGAAACATCATTCAACAATTGTTTACGAATAGAAAAAACTGAAAGGTTACTTGCATCAAATAACATTCCTATTCCAACAGAAATTCCACCTAAACTTAGTAAGTTGATAGAAATAGAGAATAATAATAGTAGGTGAAAAAAAAGAATCAGAGAAAACAAAACAGAAACAAACAAAATTAAGGCTGGTGTCCAACTTCGATAAAGAAAATAAGAAAACAAAAAGGCAAAAAACAATCCCCAAATTACATTAAATCCAAATTGAACTAATTGATTTTCTAGTTCATCGGATCCATTATAAAAAATATTGGAAGGCAATTCATTTTCAAATTGTTTTAACTTTTCTTTAATTTCTGAAGATAACTTCAATGGGTTTGCGGAAGGGTCAGTAAAAACTGCTATATAAACAGTACTCATTCCATTAATTCGCGTTATTCTTTCACTTGGCAATTGGGATTGATAGATTTTAGCTAATCTTCCTAAACTAACCGAGTTTCCATTTCCTAAATGGATAGGAAATTGGTTAAGATTAAGACTGGAGCGGATTTCTGGCGCAAATTTTAATTCGGTATTTTTAGTGTAACCTTCCAAGGAACCAAGCGAACCACCGCGCATGGCTACTTGTATCTGGTGTTCTAAATCTCGAATGTTGATAGGAAACAAATCTAAAACTTGGGAATCAAGAGAAATGAAGGTGGAATTTTTAGGTTCAGCCACTCTCTTCACTTCTGTAACACCAGAAATACGTTCTAATTGGAAAAACAATTGTTGTAGATAAAAATTGAAATTTTCAGCATTTCCGAATTTCGTTTTTGGAATGAGAATTTCCAGAAAAGGTGTTTCACTAACCTCTCCTTGCAACAAGCACGAATTCCCGACACCTAACGGCAATTTATCTTTCATTTCCAAAATTGTTTGATACAGCTCATCTTTAAATTCAGAAACAGAGGCACCAAATTGCAAATTGATTTGGACAATTGACTTTCCATGTTCCGACATTGTCCGTATACGTTCGACAGATTTTACCGAAGATACCATTTCTGAAATTGGCAAACTTACGAGTAAATCCGTATCTTCCGCAGAATGATTAGGATATTCTGTGAGTATAAAATAACTTGCAGGGGTTAATTTCGGTAACAACCAAATTTCTAACTCAGAAATTCGAAACAAAACTGCAATAAATAATAAAATACAAATTACCCAATACAATTGTTTGTGTTGGAATAAAGAGTGAATATAGCTCCTTATGCTCATAATGACAAACTAGATTCTACTATTTCATCAGCTGATAATCCGGACAATATTTCTAATTCGTTTAACAAATATGGTTTGAATTGAATGAATCTTTTTTCAATACCACCAACACTTTTTACATTCACATAGAAGCCACTGGCCTCATCGCCATGAAGAGAAGAGGAAGGAATGAGAACCTTCTCTGTAATTTCAGGAAGTTTCACCTGAATGAGTCCGAACATGCCAGGCAAAATCATATTTTGTTTCAATTCCAATTTGACTTTGATTCCGATACTATGAGATCTAGAGTCTAAAAATCCGCCAATTCGATCCACCTTACCTTTGATAGCTGAAGAATTTTTCCCTGAGGGAATAAATATAACTGACTTACCAGGGGAAAGATAGATAAGATCCGATTCAGCAATTTGAAATCCAGCGGAAAGTTCACCTTTTTCTATGAGAACCATAACCGGCATTTGGTTTGTTAGTTCCCCTTCCTTGGTATGGATTTTTAATATTTTACCAGGTTTCGGAGCTCTCAATCGAGCTTCAGCTAACAATTGATCGTTAGACTTAATTTGACTTTTTATAATTTTTTGATGAGACTGACTTAATTCGTATTCAGATTTTTCTAAAGATGTATTTTTTTCCCTCCAAAATTTTAGTTTCTCTTCAAAATTAAGGTTCTCTGAACCTAAATCTAAATTGATTCCCGATAATAAATTTTCTCTATCTCTAATTAAATTTTTATATTGAGTTTGTTTGGATTCCTCGTCTTGTTTTAGTTTTTCTATTTCGGTTAAGGAAACAAACCCTTGTTTCCAAAGTAAAATTTTCTTCTCTTTTAAGTCTTTACTTAGAGACCATTCTTTTTCGGCTAAATCAATCCATTCCGTTTTTTTATCAATTTCTCTCAGTTTGATATCAATTTGTTTCTCTGCAGTTTTCCATTTTTCCAAAGCAATCGATACTTGGGATCCAGCTATTTCTGAAGAAAGACGTAACCGCTCCCCCTCTAATCGTATCAATTCATCATCCATCTCCAATAGAATTTGGCCTTCTTTTACATAACTTCCTTCTTCAACAAAAATCTTTCGAATCCTTCCATTTTGTTTGCTATGTAGTTGAATTTCTTTTGTAGGCTCTACAACCGAAGGAAATTCTAAAACTTTGTTTTCTTCCAATACACGTGGTTTTTTATACACCAAACTTTGTTTTGGCGATTCCATCGCGGAAATTTCATTCATTTTTCCCCAGGATTCAGGGAAATACAGAACTGTAGCCAATAAGGGAAATCGACCACGCATCCCCACTGTAGATAAGTAATTATAAAGAAATGAGGAGGAAACGTATAAAACTCCCAATATCATGATCTTACGAATCCAAATTTTTATTATGGACCACTGATTTGAATTCATACATTTGCCAATGCTAGAACAAAGAAAACAAATAAGATAGGATTCAAATAACCCAAACTATGGGAAAGAAATAGAATAAAGCGGTCTTCTGAAACAAACAAACGATTGTACAATTCGCCATTTTTTATCAGAAAAACTAAAAACAAACCTGTCCAAAACATCACAACCAAGAAAGAATAAAACTTTGTATCTAAAAATAAGCCTAAGAACTGGTTTCCTATAAACAATAGGCATACAAAGAAAAAGAATTGTTGTGTGAGTTTTTTAAGGAAACTTTTCAGATTACTACTATAGGTAAGTTTAGTTCTGATTCCTTTTGCGAATAAAAAATTGATACTGAATGAAACAATAAAATAAAAAACTGCGACAAAAAGGACACTAAATATCTGAAACGGATACAAACTCCAAATAGAAAGTTCTTTGCCTGAGTTGGCCGCGTTCACTTCCAAATTTCGATTGATCTTTATACATTCTTCCCAATTCCAAAAACAGTGGAACCCATAGAGGAAAAGGTAAAGCAGTAGATAAAAAAAAGGAGAATGATAAAAATTGATTACCTTTACTTTTCCCAATCTCCCCATTTTTCGAATGTTTGCTTGGAACCAATGCATCCAGACAGAACCAATCATTTGATTTCTCCCAATTGTTTTTGTAGTCTATCTACTTGGGTTTGGAATTGTTTCCACTGGGCCAAAAAAAGTTTTCTTTGTTTACCTTGCCATTTACTTTGATTCAATTTTAAATATAACAAACAAGCTTCTGGAGATACCGACAAAAGTTCGATTAGTTTTGATTCATCTTCTGCCGATACGATGACCGGCAATGATGATACAAACACAGCCTTAAAATACAACAAAATCAATTCTGGTGTTTTATGGGAAACTCCAGCCCAATGTGCAAAGAACTCCTTCCATTCTCCCAAATAAAACAAAGTTTTTGCATAGAGTGCCACTTCTTCCTTTGTTAAATCTCTATCATTTTTAATTTCCACTAGCCTAGACCTAACAACGGTCAAATGACCCGCATGAAAAGCATCGGATAGGATTTTGAAATCATTTGCATGGGTAGGGTTAGACCGTGAACAATGTAAAAACGGAAAAAATAACAAACAAAAAACAATACACTTTTGATTCATAATCTCCTCCAATCCGTTTGTTGGAAAATATCATCTAATGAAAACGAAACCTTTTGATTCCAAATCCAATCGAACCGTTTGACCTCATTATTAGAAAAATTAATCCATAACATTCGGATGTGAACCTCATTTGGTTCGGAGGGAAAACAAAACCGCAAAAGTAAAACTTGAGCTGCTCCTATCCTTTCGGCTCGTTCTTTCCAAATTTGAATCCTTGATCGATCTTCGAAGGATTGGTTTTTCAGTGTTTTATGGAATTGATCTAAATGATCCTCTGGAACAGGAAAAGCGTTTTCCTCCCAAACCCCATCATTCAAAACAACAGAATAACCAACCTCTTCCAATGCTTCCAAAATGTTCAGACTAATTTCATTTTCTTGCGTATAACTTTCATTAAATATCCGCGCGGTTTTAGTTACAAAAAGTAACTTCGATCCTATCGGAACTTTGAAGGACTTTGTTTTTACGGTTCGTGAACTATCGACACAAGATAGTAAGAAAAGAAAGACAAGAAACAACATACACTTCATTTTGCTTCCACCTGAATGACAAATGCTGATTTCATTTTTTTGCCCGAACTTGATTTTGCCTCTGCATCCAATCGAAATTCATAAAATGGATAAAAACTCGGAGCAGTTGCTGAAGCGGAAAGGTTAAAATCCCCTCCAGTAGAAATATTCCCAAACAAACTACCGTTACAACTAGCCTCACTTTCCGCAAAAGAATAGGTTAGTTCTCGACAGCCAAATGGTAAAACAGTTTGACAATGGCTCCATACCCAAGTCGACAAACGAATGTTTGTTGAAGGTGGAGAAATTTTTGAAAGTCTTGTTGCACCAATCACAGAAGAAGTATCCATATATTGGTTAAACATAATTCGAAAATTATCTGTATTCACATCGGCACAAGCTTGTGAACTTAAAGACCCACCAGTGCCATCGTCTCCACCACGAAACTGGTAAAAATTAGGACTTAAAATGGGCAACCCTCGACTCCAAAAACAAGTTAGGGAATCCCAACGAGAACCGGCAATAGAACCTAATTCCTGAATTCCCAACCCACAATTTTGTGATTCTAATCCAAATCCAATCACCTCCGGGTCATTTCCATCCCTACCCACCAAAAAACCTAAGCGAATTGTCTCTGTTAGTTCCTCTCCATCCAAAGAGTGTAAACCTGCGGGGAATTGAATGTGGTATCTTGTTTCAGGCAACAAAACGGTATCTAGTAAAATTGTGAATTGAGTTGGGCTTTCCCATTCCAAACGGTAGGAAATACTTGGTTCGATACGTAACCCAAGTCCCACTTCGGTTTGGTTCATAGGTTTGGTAAATTGGACTTGGATGGGAGGGGGGCCTGGAACACCAGAACAGGCAGAAGAAACATCGCTTAAATGTATGCCGACAGGAATTCCTCCGGCCAAACATTCTTCTTCTGTTCCCGTCAAAACAAAAACAGATGTTAGGTCTGGGGGAGAAGGATTTTCCTTATCTCCTACCCGAAAGGGAATGTTATAAACCCGATCTAAATCTTTTCCATCTTTGCCTTCGCATTGTTTTGTGAGACGAACGATATAACCACCTGAAGGTAGTTCTTCTTTGGGTGAAAATTTTAAAGTGATCTCTGAGGTTTCAAAACTTCCTCTGACTGGTGGTTCCAATGAAAAAGCAGTAACACAAGACTGGATGGACATAGGATGGCTAAAGGCAAAAGATATATTTGTCTTTGGATCTACGTTTGTGGAATCAGAAGTTGGACTCAACATTAGAACCCGAGGAGAATCTCCACCACTCAAAACTCCCATCCAATCTTCCAAAGAACCTAATTTTGAATTGCATTGAAATAATAGAACGATAAGTAAGAATATACAATTCCATCTAACGAGTTTCATACGAATCCTCCATAAAAAATGGGTATTGTTTTCTAAATTTTGGTTCGTTAATTTTTTTAATTCCAAAAGATTGTTCCTGTTTCCAATCTTCCAGAATCCTCGTTAGTTCACTTTGGTTTATTTTAGATTCTAATCGGTAGTAACGATTTTCAAATGGGTTTTCTCCCAATAATAAAACGAGGTCCAAGGCCGTAGAAATATATTGAAAGTAATGGTCTAATAGAATTTCCAAACCAACAAATACCTCTTCTTCCGATTTTAAATAATCTAATTCAGATATGAGGCCTTGGACTTTTTCTTCTCTTTTTAGTTTATGTTGGTAGAAATTAGATTTTGTATTCTCTAAGTACAAATTGTACTTTTTATACAATTCAACTAACTTAATTTCTAATGTTTGAATTTGATTTGAGAAACTAATCTCAGTTTGTTTCCATTCCGTTTTAGCTTGTAACAAACTCATTTTTGAATCGAATATTTTTTTATTACGACCTAAATCATCGAAAAGTCCTATCGATCCACTTTGAAAGGAATTTTCTCCAGGTCCTACAGGTTGTGGTCCATAACCTGGGATTCTTTGGATTCCATTCCCCTCGGATTGCATTCCATTTTGTGTATTTGACTGAAAATTGGTTCCACCCAAATTTGCTTGGACCCCTACACTAACTCCGTAGATCTCATTCTGTAAAGGGAAACCTGCGTTGCCATTTTTTCCTACATATCCACCTAATACAAGTTTTGGTTTCCAATCATTTTCCAAACTCTCTTCGTCCAGTTCTGCCAATTCGATTTGTAACCTTGTTTTTTTTCGTAATGGATGGTTTTCATCAGGTGTGGCCTTAAGTTTGTTCGGATCAAATAGTCGGATCCGTTCTATAATGCCTCCTTCTAAGGATAGATTCATATTGGGATCCAAAGACATTGATTGTTGTAATTCCAAAAGGGAGATTTTTTTAGCCGCCGTAGAATGGATCCACTTGGACTGGAATTCGACTTCCCAGACTTTTCGTTTGTCCCATTCTCCTTGGGGAGAAAGGCCTAAACTAGATTCTTTTTCTTGTTTTGATTTTTCTAAATGATAACGTTCCGACCGAAGTAAATAGATTGAGTCGACTAACTGACGTTTATTAAAATTTAAATAGGCTATGGATATAGATTTGAATACTTTTTCTCTGAGAAGTTTTTTCTCTTCCGAATGAATGAGTCGCCTTACTTCTAGTTTTTGTTTTTCCCTCTCGGTTTCACCGCCATCATAAAGAAGTTGTTGGATTTGCAATCGAACATCTCGGTATTCCTGATCGATTTGTTCCTGGTTTTTTGAAAAGATACCAAAGTAATGGATCCCTAATTTAGGGAGATATTGTTTCCATTTATCCCGGGTAAGAATAGGATAGATTTCGGAACGAACCTGTTCCAAACCCAAATTCCCATTTCGTTCCATTCCTATCCAAACACAGTCTTCCCATAACAATTTCCCTTCCGCCTGTAATGGAAGAGAATTACAAACCATACAAAAACAGAAAATCCAAACCCAATACCACATATCAGACGATAGGTGATAAATTCGCTCGCTGGTTCTCGTTTTCCCTTTTTATAGGAGATTTTTTGATTTTTTTTTTAGTTTTTTTTACTTGTAAGAGAAGAAAGTTCCTTTATAAAAGTGGCATGATCCGATTCCTTGTGTCCATTTTGTTTCTTTTTGTAACCTCCGCCGTTTTAGCAGAGGAGGTAGGAATTATTAGTTTCAACCAAGGAAAAAACTACCTTTCGGGACCACGGTTCAAAAAGGCCAAGGAACCTGTAAAATTAGGAAGTATCCTAAAAAAGGGTGATACCATCACTACAGAAGATGGAACTTGCGAAATCCAATTGGCTACCCAATCTACCATTCGTTTGGCCAAATATTCTTCTATCCAAATCGAAGACCTCCTCAACCCAAAATCGAAATCCACCACTTTGAAACTTGTGGGGGGGAAGTTATTTGTAAAAGCCCACAAACCGCAAACTGGAGTTCCAAACGAAAACCAACTGAGCGTAGTCAATCCTAGTTTTGTGGCTGGAGTTCGAGGAACAGAATTTTTAGCAGCAGCCCCGGATACTGGTGGGGTGGATGAAGACCTAAGCAATGTTGCGACCGGAGTCTACGTCAATGAAGGAACTGTTGCTGTAAGTCCCGATAAAAAAGGAAAACAAACTCTCGTTAAGGAAAACGAAGAAGTAGTACTTTCCGGTAAAGAGCTAAAGAAACAAATTTTAGATGAATTCGTAAAAGACAAAATGCGTATTTTTGAAGAATTCAAAGCCATCAAAGAAGAGAATTACCAACGTATCAAAGAACAATACGAAAAGAACGACCAACTTATGAATGATTACAAAGGCCAAGGCAGGATAGACGAATGATGAAACGTTTTCTAATTCTATCTGCTCTCATTTCTCTTTCGATCTTTTCTTCTGACAAAATCGGAAGACTCCCTGTGTATAAAATTGCTGTGGAAGCAGTTCCTGCCACTGAAGAAGGGATTGTTTTACGTGATTTTATCAAAGAACAAATCCAGTCCACATCCAGGGGAACGATATCCCTTCCTTTAAAAGAATCCGAGTCTGGAAATTGGGAATTTGACAAAGAAGGAAATCCAACACTAGAAACAGTAGCAAACATCAAGCGATACACAGACACAGACAAACTTGTCCTCATCTCAACTGAAGACGGACAAGCCGTGATTTCTTTTGTGGATGTCTTACACCGAAAGTTAGAGTACAGAAACTCTTTACCTGATAGTCTTTCTAAAACGCTAGTTTCTGACTTCCTCGGATTTTTGGATAAAAAGAATATCTACTTAGCTCTTTCTGAAACGGGATCTGGATCCAATGCCCAACTCAAAATCAATTCCTTAAAACCTACCTATGTGGCAGGTGAGCCCATTCGATTTGAAATTGAATCTGCTGAAGACAATTATGTTTATGTAGTACTTGTCCCAGAAAATCAAAAAGGCGAACCCATCCTTCTTTTCCCGAACCAAATCCAAAATGACAATTTTGTACGCAAAGGAGACAGAGTGACAATTCCTGATAAACGAATTTCATTCAAAGCTTCTTCCGTTCCCTCCAAAGACCGAATTCGTGCCTTTGCTTCTCGCGAAGAATGGAAAGAATTTCAACTCCGAGGAAAAAAGGAAGATTCGTTTTATAGACTCCTTCCTCCAGCAGTCACTGGAACTAAAACCACTGCTAGGTCTATGACGGTTGTTCCCAACACACTCACTGCATCCATTGAACAAAGTCCAGTAATGGAGTGGGAATACCAAATCCTTTCTCGATAATTTCTTGCAAATTCACCTCATACCTTTTGTTATAAAAGGTATGAGACCCTCTATCCTTAAAACCATTGCCCTTTTCGGACTCAGTACTCTCGTCGCTTGTTCGTTCTTTCAAAAAGAGGATAAAAAAGATGAGAATGTGCTAAATGCCCTCTTACTCTCACTTTGGGCCTACAACCAATCGGCTGGTTGTTCTGGACCCAAGTCAGGTTTCACAATTTGTATTCCCAAAGGAATTGCGGAGTAAGTTATGAAAAAGGTCCTCTATACATTTATCTTTTTGGGTATGAGTTTCCAAGTATCGGACTTCCACAAACTTGCGCGTTTGGATCAGGAAATCCGACTCACTAGTCTCTTTAGCGAAGCCATACAGTTTGGAATTGGTTCAGAAAAACTTTGGTCTGCCACAAGTGCGGACAACTGGGGATTTGTCCGCCAGTCTGCGACTTGGGCCAGGGGCAATTCAGGGATCATTGACTCTCTCATCCTTGCTTTAAAAAATGCGGGATACTTCAATAACTCTGCACCAAGAAATGATGTCCTTAGTAATGTCAATTTGAATGGATTTGGTTCTGCAACACTTACCATCAAAATCAGCACACCTACGGCAGGGATTAGTTCCACGGCCTACACAGGAACAAAAACTTTTAACCATTTTTTTGAGATCAAAAAAACAGGTGCTTCGATTCCCTCCTTACAGTTGTTTTTCGATGATCCAGAAACTACTTTAGGAAATGATGGTGCTTTAGTTTATTATCGTTTGGTTGATTTTGGAAACCCTGCTTTTGCAAATGTGGGAGATGTTATCACAGAAAGTTACACGGGAAATGATTCCATCTACGGAACAAAATTTCAAACTTATACTTGGAGAAACGGTCCCGAAAATTCAAGTTGGATCAGTAAACATGGTCGTGTGGTTTTAACGGAAGTAGATTCAGGAAGACAACTATGTTTTCGTTCCGTGGTTCGTTTGACCTTCACTAAACTCAAAGCCGTAAACCCAACAGGTACGGCGGCGTTAGACAATTTAAAAACAGTGTGCAATACAGTGCAAGGAACTGGTGCTAGTGATCAAATTTACTATGCACTTGCGTATATGCAAAAGTTTGACTCTCCTTTCCAAACAACAGCTAAAGCCACCTTTACCATGAGTACGGCAAGACCGGAAACCATCTGTGCCATTCCGGAATCACCTTCGGCTCCTAATGTTCGTTTGTCTTATGGAATCTTTAATATCAACGGGTATGTAACGGACCAACTCTTAGCGGCCCAAATTCCAGCAGACTATCCAAGTCCCACCGTAGGTGGTGCTGACTTTATGTCTGTAGATGAAGCTTTCAATAGAACCTATGTAGCATTTGGAGCAAGCATTGCAGGACAAGCGGGACTTGGAACGGTAAAACAATATGAAACCACTTCCAAAGCTTTTTTAGATGCCTTTGATGGTTCTGACCAAAACCTAACCTTCAAATAAGGTTAGGTGAATTTTACTAATTGTTTCTATAAATAGCATTGGAGAGAATCGATCCAGTTAAGCCGATCATCTCCAATCGCACATAAGAATCGTTTTCCTTAAAAACATATTCTGCGTGGTTGGTATCTGGATCAATTTGCAAAACTTCACCCTTTTGTCCAATAAAACGAATTTCTAAATAGCGTTCTTTTGAATTCAGTTGGATGGAATGATTCTTTGTCACCTGAATCTTTGGAACCTTCGGATCTTCGGCTCCAGAAAAGAATTTTTTAACACAATAAAAAGAGCCAGACTCTAAAGAAGATAATACAGAATTCTGATCCTTTACACCTTCTGCAGTCACAATGTAACGAAGAAAACTCTCTCCCTTACGACCTCTTTGGTTACCCAAAGTTTGAATCATATCTTTCCAAAATGGCTGGTTAAAACTTTTAATTGAAGTTTCTGGAAAATAATGTAGGTCATCACTTGCCATACAATGGACATTCCTTCCTTGGCTGAGTAAAGTGTCCAAAATTTTTGGATCATCACCAAATGGAGAATACACTTCTACTGCTTGAAAACCACCCAAAGAATTCATTTCTTCCCTTGAAAATGAATCAAATAGTTTGGGATGGGGAATGATTACATATCCACCTAACTTTTTCATACGATCCATCACCCAGTTTAAATTTTCTCGAGTTGCATACACTGGGAAATAATCATAAAAGGACTTTTTGATTCCAATCGCAAGTAAATGGCGTTTTTTTAAATTTTGTCCCCATTCCAATCCACGAATGTAATTTGGATTCTCTGTTTCTGAAATTTGACCATAATCGGTAATTGCTATATTGGAAAAACCTTCTCTTTTGTATTCCGATTGGATTTCGGCCACTGTATGCCTTTCCGGCGTAAACCAAACCTCGTCGGAATGTGCATGTAAGGAGATCTTTTCCTGACCTTCTCCATTCCAATTTTGGTATGGATTTACAAGATTTGTTCCTTGGAAAGGAGAGGTTGATAAATTTATCGACTTCCTTAAAAGTATGACAACTGCTAGCTGATAAAAACAGAGAATTCCGAGCAAAGAGAGGAAAACAAGCACATACCGATACTTCCATAAAGAAGGACGTAGAGCCGTTTGCCTGTCTGTGTCAACAATGGGCCCGGAAACATTGAAAAGCATAAGAAAACTCTACAGAACTTTCTTTACCTTTTGATTCCAGTTTTGTTACAAAATGGATACAAAAACAAGAATTCAATTCTGCTTTGACAAACAAGGCAGGTTTTTCCTTCGTTGGAACTGTGAAATTCTTATCTGTCCACCGCACCTTTCTCATCCTTCTCTCTGTCCTAATTGTCTATTTATTCTATGGGAATTCCTCTCCCCTTGTCGACCAAGATGAGGCTGCTTATGCTGGATTTTCTCGAACTATGGTGGAAACAAAAGACTTTCTTACCATGGACTTTCCCTACTCCACTCCCCATAGAAAACCGCCATTGCATTTTTGGATCACTTCGTCTTTTTTTCAAATCTTCGGACCTTCTGAATGGATCTTACGCCTTTTCCCTGCTCTTTGTATCCTCGGAACTAGTTTACTAACATACCATCTAACTAGCATAATGTTTGGATCAAGGACAGCACTGTATGCATTTAGTATTCTCAGTTTTTCTTTGTATTTTCCGTTAAATGGAAAAATTGCCCTTGTAGATTCTCTTTTAGTATTTTTTGGGATGTGTGGATTTGTTTCTCTATATCACTGGATTCAATCGCAAAAGAAGCGGTTTGTTTTTTTCTTTTGGCTCTCGGTTAGCTTGGGACTCCTTGTGAAAGGGCCTCCCATTCTCATCTTTCTTGGTGGAACCTGTGTTTTACTTTTAAGTATAAACCAAATCCGTTCTAAGATTTGGAAATTAAATCCATTTGTTTGGCTTCCTATCGCATTCGTTCCTCTTCTTCTTTGGGGAACACTTTCCTGGCAAAAAGATAAGGGGGAACTCATTCGATGGATGGTGGATTGGTATATTTTACGAAGGGCCACCGATCCGGTATTTGGCCAATCAGGACCTCCAGGCACCTATCTTGTGTTATTTGTAGTAACGTTTTTCCCATGGAGCAGGTTGTATCTTTCTTTCTTAAATGAAAACGGCTGGAAACTCATTGCTTATTTAAAAACAGAAGGTTTGGGAGTAACCCAATACCTTCTTCCATGGCATTGGAAAAAAAACAATTTCCCTTTTACATCCAAAAGGTTTTTATTACTCGGACTCGTCTTTTCTTGGCTCTTCTATGAATTTTTAGCAAGTAAACTTCCCTCCTATCCTTTAAGTGCTTATCCCATCTTATCGATTCTTTTAGCAGACCAACTCGCAAGAAAACACAATCAAATTTATATGTATCGAGTTTATCTCACCGTATCACTTGTGATGATCGCAACCATTTCTTTTATTTTACTCCCTCGGTTTTCAGAATTGCGAAAGGATACAATCAAAGCGGCAAGTGTTGTTAGTAGTTTAGTTCCTCAAAATAAAACCTTACACTCCTTTGGTGCTCATGGAATTCCGAGTTTTGCATATTATTACCACAGACCTATCCAGGAAATCACTTGGGAAGACCTCAAAACAAAG
Organism: Leptospira terpstrae serovar Hualin str. LT 11-33 = ATCC 700639; assembly: GCF_000332495.1. Classification (NCBI taxonomy): domain Bacteria; kingdom Pseudomonadati; phylum Spirochaetota; class Leptospiria; order Leptospirales; family Leptospiraceae; genus Leptospira; species Leptospira terpstrae. Next base: position 170,206 of record NZ_AOGW02000008.1, read on the forward strand.
AAAGGGTATTTTTTAGTCTCTGAATCCGATTACCAAATTTGGAAAGGACTTGGTCTCCATTGGGAAGGAATGGGAGAACCACTATCTATTTATGCTTATGACAGAAACAAAATGTTAAAACTAAGAGTGGTAAAAACAAACGACCTTTAGTTTAAAAAGCGTATTTTAATGTTTGGTGATGGTACCATACAAACTTCTGCTTTGCCAAACCACTGGTAGCGGTGTTTGGCGATAAATCGGTAAATGAGATTACGAAGGGAACGAGGAAAAATCCAAAAACAATAAAACAATGGCCACGGAAATTTTAATTCTCGAGTCAGTTGCAAAACCGCATCCGATTCTAAATACAAAGTTCCTTCCTTCCAATACAGTATGCTGTCTGGCAATTGGGAAAAGGAATCTTTGGGAAGCAGGGAAAAAAAGGTTTCAGATCCAATGGTAGAAAAAAATAAATCCTCTTTTGCGTTATGTTTCAAAAGAAACTGAACCGAACCCATACACAAATGACAAACCCCATCAAAGAAAACAATTTTACTTTTTTCCGGTGGCATCCTTTCCCTCTACTCCCAAACTGGCGAAGAACCATTTGAAATCGAGTCTAAATCTATAGAGGCCTTTATGTTCCCTGAATTTCATTCTGATAATCTTCCCAAAAAAGAATCCGCCATTTTAGAAAAAATGGAGTCCAACAAAAAGTTCATTCAAACTCTATTAAAAATAGAAAACCCTACATTTCAAAATTTTGCAAAACCATACCAACGCATCCAAACGGAACTCGGAGATCTTGTTACAGAAATCTCACATCTCAATTCTGTAAAAAATAATGAAGAAAGCCAAACTATCTACAGTCGGCTTTTGCCAATACTGAGTGAATACTATACAGACCTAGGTCAAAACGAAGATATTTTTTCTACTCTATTAAGAATCCAATCCTCTGAATCAAACTTAAATCACGAAGCATCCAAAGTTTTAGAAAATGAGATCCGTGACTTCCGATTATCTGGAGTGGGTCTTAACGCGGAAACTAAAAATGCCTTAAAAGAAATTCGAATTCGCCAATCCGATCTTTCAAACCAATTTTCGCAAAACGTACTCAATGCGACTAATGCCTTTGCACTTTCTCTTTCAGAGGCCGATGTTACTGGCCTTCCTGAAAGCGAAAAAATTTCTGCCAAACAAGATGACGGAACCTATAAATTCACATTACACTTCCCATCTTACATTGCTTATATGACTTACGGTGAAAATAGAGAAATTCGAAAAAAACTCTATGATGGATACTGCACACGAGCTCCAGAAAATGGAAAACTTATGGAAGAAATCTTAGAACTACGCGATAAGGAAGCAAAACTCCTAGGATTTCCAACATTCTCTCATTTGAGTTTGGCCATGAAAGTGGCGGACACACCTGAACAAGTAATTGAATTTTTAGATCATTTAGCAAAAAAAGCAACGCCAATCGCCTTACAAGAGCTAAACGAGATAAAAGCTTTTGCTAAAAAATTAGGTCATTCGGATCTACAACCTTGGGACCTAACATATTATTCTGAAAAACTAAAAAAGGAATCCTTTTCCTATGATGAAGAAATCTACCGTCCTTATTTAGAAAAAGAAACTGTCATTGCAGGAACCTTCCAATTTTTGGAAAAACTTTTAGGAATTCAATTCCAACAAGTGACTACTCCTGTATGGGAACCGTCTGTTCTTTGTTATAACCTGGTTGTGGAAGGAGAAATCAGATCGCGATTGTATTTGGACCTTGAAGTTCGCGCAGAAAAAAAAGGGGGCGCTTGGATGCATAATTGGAAGCCCCACTTCCAAGACGAAACGGGAAAAATAGAACTTCCTGTAGCCTTTGTCGTAGCTAGTTTTCCGAAAGCCACAAGCACACAACCCTCTTTGCTAAGACCAAGCGATGTTGTAACACTTTTCCATGAATTGGGCCACGCCCTCCACCACTTACTCTCACGCGTTAAGGAAGCCTTTGTGAGTGGGGTCAATGGTGTAGAATGGGATGCAGTCGAATTTCCATCTCAATTCTTAGAAAACTTTGCTTACGAACCAAAAGTATTGGAACTTTTCGCAAAACACTACCAGACGAAAGAGCCTATCCCAAATTCCTATATCGAAACAATGGTAAAGGCCAAAAACTTTATGTCAGCGATGGGTGTTGTGCGACAGTTAGAATTTGCAAAGTTCGATATGTTGATCCATAGGGAAAAACCAAGTGAAGTAAGAGTTCAGGAAATCTTAGACCAAGTAAGAAATGAGGTTTGTGTTGTCTTCCCTCCATCCTACAATAAATTCCAAAATTCATTCACCCATATCTTTGCTGGTGGATATGCAGCAGGATACTATTCATACAAATGGGCTGAGTTACTTTCCGCTAACGCCTACTATTCCTTTGTTGACCGGGGAGTTTTTGACTTAGAACATGCAGCTCATTTTAGAAAAACAGTATTGGAAAAAGGTGGGTCAGCAAGTGCCATGGACCTATTCCGCGATTTTTATGGAAGAGATCCAGAGATAGATGCATTATTGAGATTAAATGGAATTGCCGCTTAATACCTGTATGGATTTGGTAATGACATCTTTGGAATCGGTAGACTTGATTAACTTTCGGGTCTTCCGATTTTTATCCAAAACGTAAATATAAGTAGAATGGTCAAAACTTTGGCCATCTTCTGTTTTTTCCACGTATGCTGCATATTGTTTTAGAATTTTATTAGTTGTATCAAATGAAAAAGATAGTCCCACCGATTGAGGCAAATAGAACTGAACGTACTTTGTGGTAGTCTCTGGAGAATCACGCACAGGATCTATAGAAATAAAAACAACTTTGAATTTTGTTTTCTCCACTTCGCTTAAAGGCTCTACGGCAGCTTTGATTTTTGCCAATGTGTTGGGACAAAAGTCAGGGCAATAGGTATAGCCAAAAAACACGAGTAGGACTGGCTCCTCGAAGGTTTTTAAGGATACTGAATTTCCAGATTTGTCCAAAACTTCAAAATTTCCACCTATCGGTAGTTCTGTGAAATCTAGGGCAGAACTACAACCAATCAAAAATGCAACTAACGAGATTAATATATTTTTTCTATTCATAATTCTTTCTCTTCCACAACAACGGTTTGGCTTTCTCCATTCGAAAATTGAATTTTTAAATCCAACTTTCCCGAATGATGCAATTTATCATATAACATCAAATGTTTCCCGGATCGCACTAGTTCAATGGTTTCACTAGCTTTTAGTAAAATAGGATAGTCCAACTTTCGCATCCTGGTGATTCCAGAACTTTCATCTAAACTTGTTTCATGGAAATCCACTGTTTTGTATCCGTTACTAACTATAGTTTGAATTTCCACATCGGTTTTGTAGGGATTTCGAATTTCACCATACACAGCAGCAGTTTTTGCTACCTCTGGAGGAGCTGTCATCCAGAGCCTGATGGGTTCTGTCGGTTTGTGACAGAAAACTAACAAATTGACTTGAATTAGTAACAGAAATCCTGCATTTGTTATATTTATCTTTCGTAACAAGAGAACCTCGATGAGAATAATAATCAAATGGGTGATTGCGATCACTCTCATTCTTTCTTCATTTCTAGTATCCACTTACAACTGGTCTACCGGTGAATACAATTATGATTCCTCTCGTAAATTTGAAAATTTTGATGCCTTTTACCAGAACGAACTTGCTCTCAGTGCAAAAGAAAACACAAGACCTAACAACGAAGAATTACTGGTTCGTGTATCGGAAGAAAAAACTCCCATAGTCATTGTCTACATCCATGGATTTGGTGCGAGTCGTGGCGAAGGAGAGGAAGTCACAAATAAACTCACTGAATACTTCGGCGCCAATACATATTATTTAAGATTACCTGGGCATGGAACCAATGCAGAAGATCATCTAAATACCAATTTTCAAAAATACCTTCAAGATGCTGAAGATAGTTTAATTTATGCCAGAGAACTGGGCGACAAAACAGTGTTAGTGGGAACAAGCATGGGTGGAAACATTGCTTCTTATTTAGCAGCAAAACATCCAGATCTTGTGGACTCACTTGTCCTTGCTTCTCCCTTTTATGATTTCGACGATCCAAGTGCTCATATTTTCCGGTTCCATTGGGGAAAATCCTTTATCAATGCCATCAAAGGCGAAATGCGTATTTCAAAAACAGATCCTAAAGATGAATCAGCAAAATATTGGTACTTAGATCAGTATTATGCAGCCATTCAAAACATATTGGATCTAAAAAGGTTTGTCGACAAAGACAATCCTTACCCAAAGATTACAGCCCCCACCTTACTGATGTACTACTATAAATCAGAAAGAGAACATGACTTTGTGGCTTCTGTACCGGCAATGTTAAAGGTTTATGATGCGATTCAGTCGGGTCAAAATCCCAACCCAAAAAACAAACTCTTAAAAATTGAAAATGGTTCCCATGTTTTACTTTCTAAGTATGTAAAAACAGATAAAGAGCTCATTGAAAGAGAACTGATACAATTTATCAAAGACAGTACAGGAGCCGAAGAAGTTAAAAAATCAAAGAAATCCAAACGATAACAAAATCGTTTCGTAAAGTTCATCAACGGATATTGGTTTAGAACGAACCAATATCCGCTCTGCATCCAACTCCTCAGAATCAAGTCCGTCCCTATTTCCTGTATAAAGAACTGCAGAAAGTTCGGGGTTTACTTTTTTAATTTTCCGAATGAGGCTTAGTCCATTCATTTCTCGCATTCTGTAGTCCGATAAAATAAAATCAGGAACTTTATTCTTTAAGTTATCCAAAGCCTGTGAAGAACTTTGAAAAACAGTAGGTACCACTTGTTTCTGAGAAAGCACAAAACAAATAGCTTCACTCGCAGCTTCATCATCTTCCACAATCCAAATTTCTTTTTTAGAAATCTCAGACCATACATCTTTAGGGTTGTTTTCCTGAACCGGTCTTGCAGGCCCGAGGACAATTTGTCCTTCTTCTAAGGGAAGAAAAATGTGGATGAGAACTGTCATCGGCTCCGGTTTTTCTATATAAAACTCACCACCCCAATTTTTCACATAACGGTTGATTAGGTGCATTCCTGTCCACTGGAACTCCTCATCACCAAAGTTCACAAAGTCGAGGGTGTTTATACCGGAGAGGCTCGGCAAAGAAAGTCCTGTAAATTCCATGGAAACTAAAAGTTTAAACTCGTCGGCAGCAGAAGTTTTGATTCGGACAAGACCTCTTTTTCTGTCATCCCAAACGAGTAAACCGCCGGAAGTTAGTTCACAGAGAATTTTAGAAAATCTGACTGCATCTAATTTTGTATAAAGTGGAGATTTATGAAAATCGAACTGAGCTTCCACATTTTTTGGTAATCCAGCGTTCACCAGTGGAATGGAAGACTCAACCACAGATGATATCTCAATTTTAGTAGCAGAATCTTCATCTTTTACCTTAGAATATTTGATAATCCTATGGATCATCGAACGAGCATTATCTGCACCCATTCTAATTTTTTCTAAATATTCTAATATTTTATTTTGGTCAAATTTACCTAACTTGATTTGCTCTTCACCTAACTGAGAAAAAACATGAATTGGTTGGAGATAGTTGTTTAAATCATGAGCAATGTTTGTCGCCAAACTTCCAATGGTTTCCATTTTTTGAGAATGCAATTGATAGGATTCTAATTGTTTTTTCTCTGTAACATCATCCAAAAAAACATAATAAAAATCGGGTTTCCCTTGTGAGTTTCGGAAAGCACTGATTCGGCGGTAGACATTGATTCGGCGGCCATCCTTTCTTGTCAGTCGCGACTCCTCTGCTCCTTCCTTAAAAAAACCAAAGTATTCCATCTCTTCTTCTGAGATGGGTTCCCCTTTGATTCGTTTGATATTCATGTCGGTTAAGTTTTGAAAACTATATCCAGTGATTTCAGTAAACCGAGGATTGATTCGGAAGTATCCACCTTCCCAGTCTTGTAAGGCCATACCCACGGAAGCATTTTCAAACAGTCCAAGAAAGAATTGAATTTGTTCTACAATATTGATTTCGTTTGTTTTTTCATTGGTTACATCACGTACAAAAACAATTTGTAATAAAGAATCTATATTAGGAATTCTTACTTTTCTCTTTTCAAATTGAAACCACCGAACGAGAACTTCATTCGGCATTAAAAAACGATAGTCACCTTGGATGGTATCACGGTCAAAATGTCTGCTTGGAAAAAGAAAATGGTCTCGAAAGTTTGCTTTGTCTTCCTCCGCAACCCATAACAAAAGATCGGACTCCATACAATCCGCATTTTCTTTATGACAACCTAAATTGTTTTTAAAAAAATCGTTCGAAAATAAAATCTGACCAGTTTTGGGATCTGTTAAGTAGACACCGCCGGAAAATAGATTGGGCAAGACCTTAAAGAATTCTATCATTCCGCTTGCTTCCAGATTCGTTTGCATAACTCTTGCCTTAAGAGGGAAATATGCCATCCAATCCGTTTTCTTTTCAAGCACCTATTGCTTTTTTTAATTTGGGACCATGGGAGATTGCACTCATCGTCTTCTTAGCGTTACTTTTTTTTGGTGGGAAACGCCTTCCAAGCCTTGCCAAAGATTTGGGTTCTGGAATCAAAGAATTTCGGAAGTCCCTAACAGGCCAAGAAGAGGAACCGACACAAACCTCTTTCCCACAGGAAGAGCCTAAGTCGTCATCTGCTGCATCTAAATCTGGAAAAAAGAAAAAAGCTTAAAAGATCCAAACCTTGGCTGGGAAAAAGAGAACCACAATTCCACTTCCGCTGCCGGAGGACTCTGAAACCAGGGAAAAGTATATGTCCCTGGGAGACCATTTAGAGGAACTCCGCCAAAGACTGATTTATTCCATTTTAGTGGTGTCTGTCTTTATGATTGGCACTTTGTATTTCGGTAGCGAAATCCATAGTTTTCTCATCCAACCCTACAAATCGGTCCTAGGCCCTGACGCCCATTTCTTTCAGATCCAGCTTATGGCGCCGTTTCTAATCTATCTTAAAACTTCCTTCATCCTATCTGTCCTTGTCTCTTTGCCGTTTTTATTGTACATCCTTTGGGGATTTGTGGCTCCTGCCGTGGATCCTAGAACGGAAAAATGGGGAAAGTTCATCATCTTATTTTCCACCTTACTCTTTTGGTCGGGACTTGCCCTATGTTGGTTCACCGTCTTTGAAAACTTTCTAAGAGTCTTTCTTGTGGTCTTAAGACCCGATGGGGTGGATCCTTATTTACCGATTGACGAATACTACGATTTATTCTTCAATTTGCACTTAGTGTTTGGTGCCTCATTTCAGTTACCAATTGTCCTCATCCTACTCGGTCGGATAGGAATCCTTTCTTCTCGTTTTCTTATTTCTAGATGGCGAGAGGCAGTGCTTATCATTGCCGTTGTCTCGGCCGTTCTTTCTCCTGGACCCGATGTATTTTCTATGCTGATGTTACTTGTTCCCCTTAGCTTTCTATTTTTTCTTTCTGCTATAGTTATGAAAGTTTTGGAAACAACAGACCGCAAATGAGTTTTCGTGTCAAACTTCCCGTTCTACTGGGAATCATTAGTTTCCTATTCTTTTTTATTCATTTTTTATTAGCTGAGTTTACTTTTACCCATTGGCAAAATCCAAAAGGCGAAAATACACTTAACTTCAATTTGGTTGGGATCTATTCTTCCTTCGTATTTTCCTTGTTAACTGGTTTTTTGACCTATTATTTTCTTGGTTTTTTATACCAATATATTTTGCATCTTATTGCACATATTCAGGACAATGAACTACCTAAAGATATTCGGAATTTAAACAAAGAATCAGAAGAATATAAAATCTATAAATCAGTGCGATTTACACTTTTGCAAGGTGATGAAAGTCTAGGTGAAGAACAATTCGAAAACAAATTCGATTGGAAAACAAACCAAGCCGCTTCTGTAAACAAACAAATCCCAGATATTCATATCCCTAAAATTCATGGATTTGATGTATCCGTATTTCCATCAGTGATGCGTTATGCGGGAGCAGATTATATCCGAATTGTAAGAGCAAAAGATGGTATATTTGGTATCCTTGCCGGACATATGGAACCGGGGATTTTAGAATCTTCTGAAAAAGTTTTTATTCATGGAATTGTATCTTCCTTTGGAGATGGTCTTTTTTCGACAGAAGAAATTTTGGAAAAATTAAAAATCGCCCTCCACCAATTTACGTTTTTAAAATTAAAAATCTCTGCTTTCGGAATCCAATATAAAGAAGATAAGATGTCTTTTCTTCACTATATGGACATGCCAATCTTTCAATTTTCCGAACATGGAATCCAAGTGATTGAAGGCAGTGGAGATGACCATTGGTATCCGAACCATAAACACCCACTGTCTATTGCTGATGGAATTGAGATTGGTGATTATTTGGTTTGGGCAAGTGACAGAACTCTCACTCAGTTTGGACTGACATCTTTTGAGATTATGGAAGAGTTCGTAGATTACCTTTTGGATTTACGACCTAGTTCTTCTAGACAAATGTTACTTGCCATTGCAAAAAAAATGAGTGCACTCGGTGCAGAAAGAAACCTCTCTAACCCAATGGAAAAACTTTCCATTTTAGTTGTCAGGCGAAACAAGTAAACGAATTGTATGGCGGAGTAAGTCAAGTTTTCCCCAATCCCCATGACCGGGAATGACTACTTCCGCATCGGGATAACGAGAAAGAACTCTCTTTACGGAATTTTCCCATTCCTCCCGATTCGCTTCCTTTGTATTCCCAAGATCATTCGCTTCCAGCGATTTAATCAGACAACCTCCAAAAAGGATATGAGTGTCAGGTAACCAAACCACAATGTTATCTGCCGAATGTCCATGACCTGGATAAAATACTTCGACCCATTGGTTTCCTGCTCCAAGTCTTGTTTGGATGTCGAGGATAGGATTTGTTTTTCCAAACCCTTTTTCTTTGGCTAATTTTGCCGTTAAACTGGTGCTAAAGATCGGGATATTCCGTTTTTGAAACAGGGGAGTTCCCGCCATACGGTCGTCGTGTGCATGAGTTACAATCAGATAAAGGATCTCTTTTTGGAATTTGGATTGGATCCAAGCAAACAACTCTTCGGTTTGTGATTCGCTCCAGGGTGTATCCACCACAACTACACCTTTGTTTGTGACGATCACAAGTCCGTTTGCAGAATAAGTTTGTCCACCAAACTCACCATAACTTTTATGGATCCAAACTGTTTCTTTCACTTTGATCCATTCAAGATGATGGGAAGATTGAGAAACTATATCGTTTGAAACAGGAAACGGTAAAGGAGCAGATGCCTTTTGGAAATTGCATTTAGTAAAAGAAAATCCAATACAGAAAGCCAAAATCAGAACTCGAATTGGAATCATAAATGGAATTGAGGAAAAAAATCGTGTATTTTTACTGGAAACAAAATTCATAAAAGATTACCCCCTATAAAAACAAAAACCTATCGGTTAAGATAGGCTTTCGGTAGTTTTTCTAGATCTAGAAAATGTTAATTTTTCTTTAAGCGATCTTTTCGATATCGCCTTTGAGGATGGTGATAGGAGCTTCTTTTTTAAGGACAGTTTCATCTGTCACAACCACTTCCAAAACATCCTTACGAGAAGGAATTTGGAACATGAGCTCCATCATAATCTCTTCCACAATCGCACGTAATCCACGAGCCCCACTTTCACGTTTAATCGCTGTTTGTGCAATGGCTTCAATAGCGGCTTCAGTGAACTTAAGTTTCACATTCTCAATATCAAACATCTTTTGGTATTGTTTAAGAAGGGAATTTTTAGGTTCTGTAAAAATGGATTTTAAACTTTCTATCGTAAGTTCATCGAGGGTGGCAATGATCGGAAGTCGTCCAATGAATTCTGGGATGAGACCAAACTTCATCAGGTCATCTGGAATCACATGGTGAACTACAGACTCCCCTTCTTCGATCTTTCGACCCTTATCGTTTACAATTTCATTGGAGTGGAATCCAATCGATTTTACACCCACACGTTGTTTGATGATGTCACTAAGTCCCACAAAAGCTCCCCCACAAATAAAGAGGATATTTTTGGTTTCCACAGGAATGTATTCCTGGTGTGGGTGTTTTCTTCCGCCTTGTGGAGGAACATTGGCCACTGTGCCTTCAATGATTTTGAGTAGGGCTTGTTGGACCCCTTCTCCACTCACGTCACGAGTGATCGATGCTGAATCCGACTTACGAGAAATTTTATCAATTTCGTCGATATAGATAATACCCATCTCTGCACGTTTGACATCATTGTCCGCATTTTGAATGAGTTTGAGGATGATGTTTTCCACATCTTCTCCCACATACCCAGCTTCCGTAAGGGCTGTTGCATCTACAATGGCAAATGGAACTTTTAGAATGCGAGCAAGAGTTTGTGCAAGAAGAGTTTTTCCAGAACCTGTTGGGCCGATAAGCATGATATTGGATTTTTCCAATTCCACATCTCCCGCCTTACGTTCGTTATGAAAAATTCTTTTATAATGATTATATACAGCAACAGCCAAAGCTTTTTTGGCTTGTTCTTGACCAATGACGTATTGGTCTAAGATTTTTTTGATTTCCGTAGGTTTTGGAATGTCACCAACAATGGCAGTTTTTTCACCACCTTGCGGCTCTTCTGCGATGATTTCATTACATAAAGAAATACATTCATCACAGATATATACACCAGGACCAGCGACAAGCCTTCTTACTTCGTCTTGGGCCTTTCCGCAGAAAGAACAATGTAATTTTTCTCTGGGATTACCCGTTTGGCTTGCACGTTTGGTCATGGAGTTAGCCCCCCTTTAGGCTTGTGGCATCTGTTTGCGTTCTTGGATGACGTTGTCGATGACACCGTATTCTTTTGCTTCTTCTGCACTCATAAAGAAATTTCTTTCTGTATCTTTGCGGATTTGGTCAGAAGTTTTTCCTGTATGTTTACCATAAAGATCGATGAGTTTATCTTTGATCTTTATGATTTCTTTTGCAGAGATTTCGATATCGGAGGCTTGTCCACCTGCACCACCGTAAGGTTGGTGTAACATAATTCTTGAGTTAGGAAGTGCCGAACGTTTCCCTTTGGCCCCACCCGCAAGTAGGAGTGCAGCCATAGACGACGCTTGCCCAATACAAAGGGTACGAACCTCAGGTTTGATAAGTTGCATGGTATCGTAAATGGCAAGACCAGAACTCACATAACCACCAGGGCTATTGATATAAAGATAGATGTCGCGATCAGGATTCTCTGCTTCTAAAAACAAAAGCTGTGCCGAAATGACATTGGCATAGGTTTCATCAATGGCAGATCCAAGAAAAATGATCCGATCTTTCAAAAGCCGTGAAAAAATGTCATATTGGCGTTCGCCACGGCTTGTTTGTTCAATTACATAAGGCATGAGTGTCGACATAGTTTACTCTTCTTTCCCGCTGAGAATTTTCTCTGCTTCTTCCGTTGAAATTGTCTTAGGCGACTTCTTTTCTACCTCAGCGTATACAAACTCGTCGATTTTATCAAACAGGAATTTGTCACGGTAGAAGGTTTCCGCCTTTTGTTTTTGGACTTCTTTTTTCAGAGTTTCGGCAGGAATTCCTTGCTGAGTGGCCTCTTTTTCGTATCCGGCCTCCACTTCTTCGTCAGAAATCTGGATTTTGTGGTCTTCCGCGATTTTCTGCTTCAAAATGTAGGTTTGGATGCGTTTTTCTGCCGCTTTGGAGAAAGACTCTCGGACTTCTTTTTCTTCCTTGTTCAAACGTTTTGCATAGTCAGCCAGGCTTGTGACAGGAAGGCCAAATTCACGCATAAAGTTTTGGAAAACTGTTTCTGTTTCTTCGTAAATCAAAGATTCAGGAATGATGAACTTGGATTCTTTGATAATTTCGTTATACGCATCATCTGTGGCACGTTTGGTGAGAGCGTTTGCAAAAATTTCAGATAATTGTTTTTTTGTTTTTTCCTTTAACTCTTGCAAGTTGGCAGAACCATCCACTTCGGATGCGAAATCATCATTGATATCAGGATAGGTTACTTTATAAATCGCAGACACTGTGACAGTGTAGGTAATGGATTTTCCAGCGGACTCAGGGGACTGAGGGTAAGAATCTGGATAGGTAAACGAAAACTCTTTGGTATCGTTTAGTTTCATTCCAAGAAGATTCGTTTCAAAACCTGGTGGGTTTTGGGGAGCTCCCATTTGGAATTTACCTACTTGGCCTTGTTCTGGATATTCTTTTCCAACTTCTTTAAACTTATAATTGATTTCGAGTAAATCTGCAGATTCCACAGGTTCTCCCTCTTCTTTCAAAGAGTTACGAGCCATGTTTTTTTGGATTCCTTCCAATTCTTTTTGGATGTCTGCATCTGAAATTTTAATTTCTTTAGGTTGGATTTTGATTTTCTTTAACTTAGGTAAGGTGACTTCTGGTTTAGTGTCATAAGTTGCTTTGGCTTTGGCACCTGTATTTTTATCAAAAGTTTCCATTTGGAACTGTGGCAAACGGATTGGTTTGTGTTCCAATTTATCAAAGAGGTCTGCCATCGCTTGGTTTAACATAATGTTGGCAGCATCATCCATAACAGAATCACCCAAAACTTTTTCGACCATGTTTAGGGGAGCTTTTCCAGGGCGAAAGCCAGGTATTTTTACTTTTTCAGATGCATTTTTGTAAGCCTTAGAGTAGGCAGAGCGGACTTCTTCAGCGCTAAATTGAATGCTGAGGTCACAAGTTGCGTTGTTATTTTTTTTAGCCGTAAATTCCATCGTATTATATCCAGTGTAAAAAAAGAGAGTGTAGTGGAAAGAAAAAGAAGCGTACCTTCATTAGCGGGAAACGGGACTTGAACCCGCGACCCTCTCCTTGGCAAGGAGATGCTCTACCGCTGAGCTATTCCCGCAGAAGGTTTGTGAAACCATCATTTGGAATCGGGACAAATCGGCAAGGAAAAAAGACCGAAAATTGCAAAGGAAAATAGGAGGTTCACAAGGAAACCTCCCCATGCAAATGTTATCAGTTCAGAAAAGCCACTAAACCAACTAACAAAGCTTTAACGGGACGGCCAACTTTGTTTTGTCCAGGCTTGTTCCCAAAACATCCACTCATAATTACAACTTTGTTGGAAGGCCACTACTGCCCTTTTTTTAGAATCCTCATCGGCAAGGTCGGCATACTTTTGCAATCGGGCCAGGAGGTTTGTCATGTATTCGTTAAACCCAGGATCAGAATACATACGAAGCCAAGAGGCATAAGGATGTTCGTCTGGAATCGTTCCTTTTTCTTTCAGCAGGTGTTGGCCTAGGTCAATATAAAGCCAAGGACAAGGAGCAATCGCCGCAAATCCCTCGACCACGGATCCTTTCATCACCGAGGCGATCATATGGTTTTGGTAAGCTAAATTGTTCGGAGTCGGTTCTGTTTCTGCTATTGTTTTTGCATCATAATCCAATGTTTTTCCATATCCAATATGCAGTTGGCCTTCTACAACAAGAGCCATTCTTGCCGCATCGATGAGCCAAATTTTGTCTTCCGGATCGGTGACTTTTGTGGAAAGAATGGCACAAGCATCCGAGAAAGATTCTAAGTATTTGGCATCTTGGATTTGGTAAAAACGAAAGATTTTTGGATCCAAAGTTCCATCGGCAAGAGCTACTACAAAAGGATGAGAAAACGAGGCACCAAATGATTGTTTAGCGGAAATCTTACAGCGTTCTGCAAAACTAGGAATGGGAAAGGGACTAGTCATATTGACTCCAGATACATTATTTTATAAGCAGGGGTTTGAGGAAAGGATACACAGTGTCCGCTACCAATTTGTGTCCTGCTTCGGTAGGATGGATTCCATCTTTTTGGTTTAGTTTACGAATGGAAGCTACTTTTTCCAAAATAAAAGGCACTAGGGGAACTTCTTCTTCTTTCGCAAGTTCAGGGTATAAAGAGTTAAAAGCAGCCGCATATTTTTTCCCCATATTAGGAGTAGCATACATCCCAACTAACAATATTTTGGTGCCTGGGTATTGGGATTTGATTTGGCGAATCATAGACCGAAGGTTTTCTTTTGTTACCGTGGGGCTAATCCCTCGCAACATATCATTGGCACCTAACTCGAGTACAAAGATAGATGGTCTTTCTGCCAAAACCCATTCTAACCTACCAAGACCACCACTGGTAGTATCACCAGAGACTCCAGCGTTTGTCATTTTATATGAATAACCTTCCGCTTGGATGCGTTTCGTTAAAACATGGGGCCAAGCATCTTCAAAATCAAGGAGCCCATACCCTGCTGTGAGAGAATCACCAAAGTAGATAATCCGTTTGGTTTCTTTCAATTCTTGGGTAGCCGCTGAGTTTGCATTCGTTTGGTCAGAAGAATTTCCACAGGCGAAAAACAGGAAAAAACTGATAAATAGTAAGTAAGGCATCATCCATTAGATTGTTAGGATTGGATGAAAAATCAAACATTTTTAAATCGATTCAAAAACCAACTCATCCATTGGCGGGCCAGCGTGCCCATGAATGGATTCTGGCAAATTAAGGGATTAGTAGATTTTATCTGCGTCGTAGAAAAAAGAAACTCCTGGCATGATATAAAACTCAGTGACAGTATGTTTGATAGAAGCCGACATTTCTGAAAATCCAATATAAACACTTCTTGCGGAATAATCGCTTCTGGGAACATTACCCACTGTGTCACCTAAGTAAGATTCGTAAGTTCTTTTTACATCTTGGCGGATCATACCAATGTCCAAGGTAAACCGACAGTATTGAAAAGAAGATTCTAAATTCAAAATGGTTCCCTTATCTCTCACCTTGCCACCATAAGCTGGAACCACTCCATTGAGTTGGGAACTTCCGTCAGTAAAAACTTCCTGGATGATTTGAGAACCTAACACAGAAAAGTTTCCTTTTCTATCTAATAATTCCACACGGGCACGTAGTTCCCACCAATCCCGAAGTTTGAATTTAGCAAAAATACCCGGTAAAATTCCTTTCATAGAATATTCGGCGTTGGCATCTCCTCCAATCGACCAAGTCACTTTATTCGGGACCGATGCTTCTGGCCGACTTGTGGAATAAGAACCGTATGATATATTGTTTCGTTCCGTATAACGATGGAAGTTGATGGAAGGTCCAATCATAAAAATTTTGGAAAAAGGATGTGTATAAGAAAAACGTAAGTGTTGGCTTACACCTTCAAATCGTAACAATCGGTTTCCTTCAAAAGTACTGGCCCAATAAGTATCGGTTCGAGGTGAAAAAAAGTTATTGGAGGCAGGAAGGTCGCGACTATAAACACCAAGTGAGGTATCTTCTGCAAATTGAATTTCAAATTTATTTTTATAACCGTACCGAATGTCCCAAAACTGAGAATTGACTCCTAAATCTTTGGATGGTTTGTAAGGAATGGATAGAGGTGCACCTGGTTCTGAAATTTGACGGAAGAGTGAATTTTGAAACCAAGCAGGGCCAGTTTCATTCAAAATGGCAGGAGATAATTTTCCAATCCCCCAACCACCACGAAACATCAATCGATGTTCATATACTTGGTTGAAGATATCCATCTTTGTTTTATTATCTTCACGGTCTTCCAGAGCAACAGATGTTTTGTTTTCAGAATCTGTTCCCTCTTGTTTAGTTTCTGGACTTTTGACTTCTTTTGAAGTTTCTTCTGCAGACAAAGAAAATTGAAAAACAGAAATAAGAATTATAAATACAAAAGTAATACGAAAGGTTTTCTGTAAGAGAATGGTTTTCATTTTAGTAAACAATGCGAACCGTCCCAACGTAAACTTCTGTTCTACGGTTTTTCTTTTCCGCAAGCATTGTATCTACTATTTTGTGTAAATCAGCGAAACCATCCACTTCCTTAAAACGTTCTTCAACAATTCTATGAATTAGTTTTAATTCAAGTTTTACGGATTGAGAACGTTCCTTACTTAACTTAAGGTTCATTGAGAATGCACCCACACTATCCGTGTGTCCACCAATTCGACAATTGGTTTCAGGGTATGCTTCCATGGCGTCCCCAACTTTGGCGATGAGTTCTTTTGCTTTTGGAGTGAGAGTTGATTTTCCAGAGGGGAAAGCTACGTCTCCATCGATCACAATTAAAAGTTCTCGTAACCTTTTTTCATCATCTTCAATACGTTTGAGTTCGACCCCTTTTCCCACAAGACTTCCACCGACTTCTTCAAATGGAGTTCCGGAGTGTTCAAAATCACTGCGAAGTCCTTTATACAATTTCTCCAAATATTCCGAAGTTCCCAGTTTATCCAAAGAACCTTCTGGTAAACTCCCCAAATAGTCGCCGGCTTTCTCCTCTTTCGGAGTGACACATCCGCAAAATTTTTGAAAAGCAACTGAATCCTTCCATTCTTGTTTTACAATACTATTACAATTGATAACAAATAACAAAAGGAAGGTGGAATGAATTAGGAATGATAAGTTTATTCTTTTACGCATAAAGCCAACAATCCTTATATTTGAAAACGACCGCTGAAATCAATTGATAAATTCTATACTCTAAATTTAACACCATTTAGGATGTCGTTCTGCTCTGATAACATAAACTTGCCATATAGATTAGGAGAACCCACTAAAACAAGCTCTGAAAAATCGCTACAAATTGCCTAGTAATTCATCACCAACTAACTCTTGTCTGGAGGATGGGTCCAAAATTGTATCCATAATGGTTTTTCGTTGCTCCGAATGGATAAAAACAAAGAATTGGACTAGCGCAAACAACTGGTGGCCTGAAATTATTTATGAACTATTATCAACAAATTCGAGCTTCTTTCTTAATCCTCTTTGTCTCATTATTTTTGTTCCCAAGCTGTAGCGGACAGGTCACCGCGGGTGATACCTTCCTGTTTGGGTTCAGTGAAAGGTTTGATCGTTTGTTTGGAAACGAAGCAGCTGTGGCTTGTTCTACTGATGTGACTCTAACAACAAAAGCAGTGTCACTTGTGGAAGATGGGAATGTATCCGCAACTTTTAGTACGACAGAGGACTCTGGAATTACCCCTGCTCCAACTGAAAACGATTGGGGGTATAGTAGTTTCGAAACTTGTATTTATCCCAATTCACCGTTTAGCGGATCTGTGGAAATTCCAGTCACGGTAACATCTAACTTTGGTTCAAGGATCACTTCTACTCAATCAGTTCCTGGGCCTGCGGCAATTCCAACCAAACTTACTTTTACTGCAAATGGATTAGCAGCAAGACAGTGTTTTAGATTTACAGTTGTGAACGATACGGATAGAAGTCCTGTTGTCGATCCAATGACCGTTGCATTAGGTACTATGATCCAAAAGGATGGAAGTGGCAATGTCACATCGGGAACTTATTCTGGAAAGGATGCTTGCGATATTGCAGTATCTTTAGAAGACGATGAAGCACCTGGTCTAAGAGTTTCTAATATTCGGGTTATGGAAGAACCTGGACCCTCGGCCACAACCACTAATGGGACTTTTAAAGTTAGACTAAGAACAGCTCCAACAGCCAACGTAACAATTCCCATCAATGATATTTATGATGCAGTGAATGTCGGCAACAGGGAAGGAACTACGAATCCAACAACTTTAACTTTTACAACAGGAAACTGGGGAACTGACCAAACCGTTACAGTTTCTTCCGTGGATGATTTGGAACTGGATGGATTAAAAACTTATACAATAGAGCTTGGAAGAACAACGAGTACTGATTCTGAATACAATGGAATCAAACCAAGGAATGTAGTGGTTTACAACTTAGACCAGAGTGTTCCAGGATTTACTGTCCTCAAGTTTAATGGTGGTTCTACCATCTCTTCTGCAAGTATAAGCATTCCAACAATTTCCGGATTTGCCACTGATGAAAATAATCAATTGGGAGATAAGTATGCAAACTTTCAAATTCGATTACGCTCCAAACCAACTAACAATGTCACACTGAATTTCACATCCAATTGTGGCACTAAATGTACAATCCAAACCCCAACTTTGACATTTACGACGACTAATTGGAATGCTTATCAAACCTTTAGAGCGATTGGAACCACAGATTCTGCGAATTCCGGAAACCAAGACTATACAGTTTCCTTTACTGTAAGCTCTTCAGATTCAACTTATAGCACCACCGTATACAAACCAAATTTTTCGATTCGATCCTGCGATAATGACGGAACACATCTCATCCAACCTTGTAATTATTCTGGTTCTCCTTTAGGAACTACAGGCGGTCGACTCAGTGCACAGGAAGGTGGGGCTACACAAATTTGGCTCATCACACAAACATCCCCTGCATCCCAAGTAACCGTTGGCCTCAATTCCACGGACACAACGGAGGGAACAGTACCTACCAATGTAACAATCGATTCCAGTAATTATAATGCTATGGAAACAGGAGCGACAAACAGAATTGCATTGGCCCATGTGGATGATGCTCTAGTGGATCTAACACAAAATTGGACGATTACCACAGCTACTTCCACTGGTGGTTTAAGCTATGACGCCATTGATATTTTTGCAGCCACTACAGATGATGAAAAAGCTTTCTATGTGACACACACGGGTTCTACCAGAGAAGGAACAGCAAATGTAGCAACAGTCCACGTTTGTTTGGGAGGTAATAACCCAACGCAACCAGTTGTATTGAATATAAGTTGCAAAACATATACGTCTGGAGAAGCAGCGTTTGGAGAGTGTGGAACCATCACAACATCACCTATTACATTTCCAGTGAACAGCGAAGTAGAAACTATGAATGCTTCAGATGCAGGTTGTGCCAACTCCGCAAACAAACAATCATTCACGGTAAGTGGTCTTAATGATACATTTGCCGATGGGAACCAGACATTTGACATTCGATTTGCTATGGTTGCCAATACAGATACGAATTACCAAAATGCAACTAATCCTTCTGACCATTCGATTACTAATGAAGACGATGAGCCAACAGGAAAGAAAATATTTGCAACATCCAACTCATATAAGGGAGAAATGGGAACCGATGGAGTTTTTGGCGCTGACCTTACTTGCAATAACAACAAACCGACCGGAGTTTCTGGAACCTACAAAGCTTTAATTGTCAGCAATAGTGTTGGCGATGCTTCCATTGCCAATCATAGAGTCCCAGGTGGAATCAACTGGGTTCTTTCACCTAGCTACTATTACTTCCGATGCACGGGATCGGGATATTCTGTCTGTAGTGATGAACATACTAGACTCTTTATTACCGACGGTTCTGCACTATTTAACCCAACGTCTATGTCCCGCGATTTTTCAACGACTTCAGCCGATGAATTTTGGACAGGAATGACCAACACGCTTACTCCAGCGACACAGACAAGCACTCCAAATTCTACTGCTTGTAACGATGGAACTCTAGTGTATCGCCACAACTGTCATGGCTTCAACTATGAAACTTGTACAACAAATGCAGCAACCTATTTCTATGGAGAAATTTGGGTACGAAATGGTGCAGGTTCCGTTTCGAGCGCAGAGAGAAGATGTGATTTACAGAAAAAACTGATCTGCGTAGAACAATAACAAAACATTAGTGCAATACCTTTAACTTTTCTTTCAATGACTTGGCGGCCATAGCAAAACCGCCGTCCGCTCCATCCACAAAGTGAACTTCCTCAGACGAGGCGACTTTCAGAACACAGGTCATCAGAGACCTGTTGGATACATAAATTCCATAACAAAGAAGGCCTTCTTTTTCTAAATTTTCCAAAAACTCAACAAGAGCTTCCCTATGCTTAGGAGATCCATCAATGACCATTTTTAAAGTTCCGTCATACTTACGAAAGTCAGCCGAAAGCACTTGGTAATCTTTCAATTGGTTCAACGAATAATGTCCTGATCGAAGAGGAATTCCAAACCGCATCGCAATGGCCATCACTGTTCTTTCGATCCAAATTTGAGTGAGTGTTAGATAAAACTTAAATCCACTGGCCTTACCCACTCGGGCTTTCGCTTCGTTTCGTAAGTAAGGGCCCGAATCAAGTTCAATCTGATTCACTCGCAATGGATGATAGTCCCCTTCCTCGCCATATTCAGAACGAATGAAATTAAGAACACGAGTGACTGTTTTTTTACAAACTTCAAAATCTTTGTGGATGGGTTTGACTATAAGAGAAACAATTTCGCCTCGTTCGCTCGGAACATCTTTCCACCGGCAGGTAAAACCAGTAAAATCGGCGGGCAGTATCTTTTCATTTTCGCGAACTAGGTATGATTCGTCTTTTCCTTCTTTGATCCAAGTTTCTGCCAAGGGTAAGGCATCACCAAACAAAGAACATTGGACATAGTGGTCAGACGCACGAAATTTACTTAAAAATAATTCGGCTCCTGCACGATACAACTCTTGCACCGGCACAATCCCTGCCCTCATTTCCAAACCAAAGGCAGACCGCACTTGGGAGATGGTATCAGCAATCGCAGAACGAATGGGGAATAATAAATTGATAGGTAATAAAAAAGTAACTCCGTCCCCACCAAATACAAAGGGAAAGTCCATATGCCCATAAACATTGGCAACAGCAATGGCAGTAAGTCCTCCGGCTGTGTTTACATCTTTATAACGACCTTCTTCAATGGCCTTAGTGGACCCAACAATATCGGTAATGAGAATGAACCAATCATCAGGTACCTTTGTGGGCATATTGCCATCAAACAAATTTTTGAAGTCGGGACTTGGCTTTAGGTTTTTATAAAAATCATCCACAGAAACTCAGACGATGGATTTCAGATACAAAGTAGATATTTTTCTTGGTTGTCTCGGAAAAGCCGTCCGTAAATCGTACTATCATACCTTATGAACAAAGTTCTTCTTCGCACATCCTTTTCCCTTTTCCTCCTTTTCGGATTTTTTGGCTCTTCCTATTGTTTTGGATTTTATTTAAACGAACTTGCCGCCAACGAACGAAAGGTTTGGTTAGAGGAAAAAGCTTGGGCCATCACCAATTCCATGACGGAATCGGAACTAGTAGGCCAAACCATACACATAGCTATTCCCCAAAAAACAGTAGATGCGATTGCTTTAGAAGAAATTGCGGCAACGAAGCCGGGAGGAATCATTCTCTTCGGAAAGAACTTAGGTAAAAAGGAAGAAATCCTCTCTCTCACAAATGGATTACAATCAGCTGCTAAAGACAAAGGGCTTTCTCCCTTTCTCATATCCACAGACCAAGAAGGTGGACGAGTGTTCCGAGTCCAAGATGGAATCACACCATATCCTGGTGCCATGGCTGTTGGCCAAACAGGAAATACCGAATGGGGAGAAACAGTTGGCTTTGTTACATCTTATGAACTCCGTAGCCTTGGTCTCAATTTTTTATTTGCTCCCGTTCTTGATATCAACAACAACCCTCTCAATCCAGTGATCAACACACGTTCGTTTGGTTCTGATTCCAAACGAGTATCGGATGTTGCGGTGGCTTATGAAAGAGGAGCTCGGGCCGGAGGATGTCTTCCCGTCATCAAACACTTTCCTGGTCATGGGGATACCACAGTGGATAGCCATTTAGGCCTTCCTATCATCAACAAAAGTTTAGAAGAGTTAGAACAATTGGAACTGGTTCCTTTTAAAAGATCCATTGCTGGAGGAGCTGAGGCAGTGATGTCCGCTCATATTATGTATCCCAAAATTGATCCACAGTTCCCAGCCACACTTTCTAAAACCATACTAACCGATGTTTTACGAAAAAATTTAAATTTTGATGGAATCATCATCACCGATGCGATGGAAATGCATGCCATCTCCAAAAATTATGAAAAGGACAGACCGGGAGTTTTGACCTTACTTGCTGGTGCCAATATTGTACTTCTTACTAGTTGGGGAGAAACAGCTCGAAAGTTCAAAGCCCAACTGAGTGATGCTTACCAAAACGGGGAATTTCGTTATGTAGACAAAGACGGTAAAGAACATGACAAATTAAAAGAGGCTGTCCAAAAACAAATCCGTAAAAAACTAGAACTAGGCCTCTATGATGAAAACTCTATCCTGCCAAAAGTTTACGAAGAAAACCTAAAACAAAAAGAATTCTTAACCAATTGGAATTTAGAAAGAAACCAAAGATATACAAAACTCAGTCAGTCTAAAAACTTTGTGAAGGAAATCAACGAAGACTCGATTCGTTCTTACCCAAAATCAGTTTTGACCTCAAACATCTTACCAACAGAAACAATTTCGTTTATAAAAAACAATCGTTTGAAAGAGACTCTCAAAACAAAAAAAATCGATTCCGTTCCTTTTAAATCCTTCCAAACGCAGGTAAAAAACAAAACCTTCACCACTTATCTTTTTGATTCCACTTCGGAAACCGAAGTGCTTTCCGTTGCTACACTCGCGAAAAAAAATCCTACAAAACGATTTATCATTTTGCATGGAGGAACTCCGTTTATCAAACTTCCCGAACTTCCTAACTTACAGTATTTACTATCTTTTTCTTTGACCCAAGGATCTTGGGAAGCGTTAGGTGAGAAACTCACCTCAAGCAAAGAAATCCCGAAAGTAGATTTGATTTTATTACCAAAAGGATCAAAGACACCTTCGAAAGGTGCCTTCCCTGAAAGATTGTAATTTGTTTTAAGCCAATGCTTCTCTGATACCACCACGTTTGCGGATTTCTTCATATAAAGTTTTCCGCACTGTTTCATCCGCATCAACATAACGAAGTAAATACAAATCTGACTTTTGTTTGGTGGGCATCATTTTGGCTCGGATTTGAAACATGGGACCGTGTTCAAAACTAAAACTGACTTCCCACAAGTCTTGTTGTTTCCAAATTTCTTGCGAAATCCCTGCAGGGAACGTAAACACAATTCCTCGGTCCGACAACTTTTCCGAAAGAGTAATAAAGGACGTTGGCGTATCTTTCATTTCAAATCGTTTTTCGTTATTTTCTTTTTGATCCTTTGCAATTCTTTTTAAAACTTCTAATTGTTTATCAATATTTTCTTCTGTAAGTAATAGTTTATTTTTATCCAACTCCAATACTTGTTTTTTTTCATCAGGTGGAGGCCAAGGAGAAACAGTGATGGATATTTTATCCGTTAACATCAAATGAGATTCCCCTTTTCTTTCTATCCTTCCGTTAAAATGAAAAATGGCTCCACTTTCGTTGGTTCGAATCACTTTACCTTCGAGAAGATAACCGCCGCTACTGGGTCGAAATACATATAATTTTGCTTCCTTACCTGGAACTAATAAATCCTTAGAAAGACCTTTGATAGAAAGAAGGAGTTCATCGGTTGTTTTTTGCATCACATAGGTAAGTTCTTCACGTCCATCGGCTTCCAATGCCGCAACTTCGCCGACTGTCAGATCGTTTAAGGAAAGGATTTCTTTTTTGAATTCTACCCCAGAACGAAAGAGTTTATCAAAAAGATCCACTTCCTTTTCCGTCGTATTGGCATTAGATTTTAGAAAGTATCGATAGAGTGCATTTTTTAATTTGTTTCGATTTTCAGGCAAAAGATAAATTTCGCGTTCCTCTTCACTCAGGTGGTCATAAAACGCATGGAGAATATTCAGCTCAACCTGGTTACATTTTCTTGCGATCGCATATCTTTGAAACTCAACCCAGTGGTTTACGACACTAGCTTGTTTATTTTGTAAATAATTCATCACCTTCACGTAAATAAAGGCGGCAACTCCCATAAGAAAGATGTAAAACAGGTAGATAATATCAAATTTTGGAAAAATCCAAACGACTTGTGCTATAAAATTCATAATTTACTTTTCCTCATATCCGTATTGTGTCGAATGGAAGCAAGGTGAGTTCTTCCTACTTCAAAATTATCGGCAAAAATCCTCTCAACGGGACAGTGGTTCCCCAAGGAAATAAAAATGAAGCGCTCCCGCTTCTCGGAGCCCTCCTTCTTTGGGAAGGAGACGTCATATTAGAAAACCTTCCAGAAATCGCAGACGTTCTCAAACTCATGGAAGTCCTCCGCCAAATTGGAGTGGAAATCACTGCCCTAGATACAAAAGGATCATACCTCTTTCAGAAAAAAAATCCAGTGAAATCGGATCTTCCTTACGAACTTTGTTCCCAACTCCGAGGGGCCGTGACACTGGCAGGACCCATCCTTGCTCGCACAGGAAGGGTATTCCTACCGAAACCTGGTGGTGACAAAATTGGTCGCCGTCGGATGGACACACACTTATTAGCATTAGAAGCACTCGGTGCCAAAATTGAAGTATTCCCTGATGGGTATATGATCACTACGGACCGTTTGGTGGGAAAAGACATCCTTTTGGATGAAGCCTCCGTAACCGCAACAGAAAACGCGGTTATGGCAGCTGTATATGCAGAAGGTGTTACCACCATTCGTAATGCTGCGTCCGAACCCCATGTCCAAGGTCTTTGTCGTTTTTTAATTGCTGCTGGTGCTAAAATCGAAGGAGTAGGAACAAACCACCTAACGATTACAGGTGTGAGTTCGCTCTCTTCCCCACCGAGTGGACTCCGACATAGAATTGGATCCGATTATTTAGAAATTGGATCCTTCATTAGTCTTGCTGCCGTCACAGGAGGAGAAATCCATATCACTGATGTCAATCCAGAAGACATCCGTATGATTCGTATGGTTTATTCACGTCTTGGCATTGAAGTGAGACCCACTGAAACTGGAATTTTAGTTCCTGCCGACCAAAAGATGGAAATCATCCCCGATTACCATGGAGCCACACCTAAAATTGATGATGCCCCATGGCCTGGATTTCCTGCAGATATGACTTCTGTCGCTCTTGTCACGGCGACTCAGTGCAAAGGAACTGTTCTCATCCACGAAAAACTTTTTGAATCTAGGCTCTTCTTTGTAGACAATATCATAGCGATGGGAGCCCAAATCATTCTCTGTGACCCACATAGAGCCATTGTGATTGGTGCCAATCGTTTGTATGGGCAACGAGTCGCAAGCCCTGATATCCGCGCCGGAATGGCGATGATCATTGCTGCTCTTTGTGCCGAAGGCCAAAGCGAAATTCATAACATTGTTCAGATAGATAGAGGTTTTGAATCGATTGATACCCGGTTGCGTTCGTTGGGTGCTCAGATCGAAAGAGTCTCCGATTAAATGAAACGAAAGGATCTTTTCCGGGAAGGATTTAAGTCTGTCTTTCAATTTACCTTTACGAAAGCGGATGAACTAACGGAAGCCATAAAAGAAGTTTGGGAAGACGAAAAAACTCCCAAACCAAAGTCCGCTCGCAAAAAAAAACCACCATCTAGCATTGAAAAGTCGGTTTCAAAGCCAACAGTTGTCCGTAAACGGAAAACTAAAATGTTCCAAACTCTTTCTCTTCCCCCTGGTGCTTCTCCTGATTTCTTTTCTCTTTGTACTGGATGTAACGAATGTATCTTTGCTTGTCCTTATGCTGTTTTATTCCCTGTATCCATTCCAGAATCGGGAAAATCTTATCCACATTTTGATCCTAATGCAAAGGCATGCCATCTTTGCACCGATTGGCCTTGTATTAGTGTTTGTCCTGAAGAAGCGCTTATACCGTACGAACTGTCCGGTGAAAAACCAAATTTTGGTAAGGCGAAAGCCATCACAGAACATTGTATTAACGAAAAAACAGGGGAATCGACTTGTAATGTTTGTATCGTTACCTGTCCTATCGAAAAAACTGTTAAATTTAAAGGGAATTTGCCAACTTTTGCATCATCATCTTGTACAGGATGTGGGCTTTGTGTTGAATCATGCCCTAGTTTTCCCAAAGCCATTCAAATCAAATTTAAAAAATAATAACGATCGCCTATCAATCGTTTTAGAATCTAAAATCGTCGCAAAACATCAAAAAATTGTTATTCGGTGAAAAAAATATCTTGAATTTTTGAGTGAGAAGAGAGATACCCTTGTTAGAGCAAGGGAATTTCCCTCGTCAAAAAAAAGATAAAATTTAGATTTAAAGGAAAAGAAAGCTATGGAACCACAAAAAGTAGGCCCAGGACAAATTGACAAAATTGCAGAGGATTTGAAAAAAGATCCTGAAAAATCCATTGGAAATTACCTTTTCAAAGGATTCAGAATTCAAATCTCTAAATACAAAGCTTCCGGCGCTGAGAGAGTTCAACAACTTTATAAAAGAAGAAGAGCTCAAGGTCTTTGCATCGTTTGTGGAACTAAAGTAACTCGCAAAAATCCTGTTACTGGAATTCTTTACAGACTTTGTGACACTCACAGAGCGGAAATTGACCAAAAAAATAAAGAAAAAGCAAAAGCAAAAAAAGGGAAATAAACCTTTCTCCGCATTTTTCTAACTAAGAGGGGACTTTGGTCCCCTTTTTTGTTTACAGACCACTCCAACCGCATATCTTTTTTGTCATGAAGTCACTCTTACCAATTTTAGCCTTAACCCTAATCGGATGTTCTCAAATGATCTGGCGCCAAGCACAATTGCCTGAGGAAGTCTCTCCGACTAACGACCCTAATATCAATTTAATCCTAACAGTTGGGTATGAAGAAAAAGATTCATGGAATCCGATGAATGGAACCACCGACAAACGAAATTATAAGAGTAAAATCAAATTAATGAAAAATGGACCGACAGGTGGAAAGCCCTTAAAGGAATGGGATCTACCTTCTTGGTCACTTGGCGATGGTATTTTTTACCACACAGGTTCTTCCACTTTATTTGTGTTATATGGAAAGGATGATGAGTATGGAACTTTAAACCAAACTCTTTCTTTATATCCCGAAACCGGCGGCGCATTTTCTTATCCTGCAACTCCCGAAAAACGCATTATTTTCCAAATGGCACCCTCTCCTAACGGTAACTTGGTGGCTCTAGTCACAGCTAGTCCCACTGCGGAAGGAGAATTTTCAGAATTTGAATTGAATCTCATCCAACTCTCCGACAAAAAAATCCAAAGTTTTCCCATCAATTTTTGGACGGCCCTTCCTTTGTATGGAATTCGTTGGGCAGAAGATGGAACAAAACTTTATCTTCGAACTCCCGATCGCATTTTGGTTTGGTCAGGAAAAGAAATCCAAGAAACCAAATCCTTTCCCGATTGTTTTACCGTTTCGACAAACTTCGGTAAATGGGCTTATGAATCGGCAAGTATAGGCGAAGGTGGAAATGTGGTTCTTGGGAAAAAGCTACCGGCACCCCGACAAATTTCCAATATCGACAAAATCAAACTCTGCCGCTAAACAGGGTCGGTTTCTTTCGCTTAACCTTCCACTGGAAAGAAACGACCAAATTGATTGATTTAGGGAAAGGGACGGACATAGATGTCCTCCTCCCCTTTTCCTTCCACACTTGCCGAAACCAAGTGAAAACCGAACCCACTTCCCAGACTTCAATTGACTTGATTTAATTATGTCACATGATTGGATGAGTGAAAAGCCCCCATGATTGAAAAGAAATTTACGGAACATATCGATGCCATTTCCAAATACCTGAATGTCGTCGAAAAAATTGAACCCATTCGCAAAAGTGGGGTCGTTGTATCCGTTGTGGGCAATGTCATTTACTCCCAAGGACCACCTGATTCGAAAGTAGGTGAAATCTTAGAAGTGGAACGTGGTTCGGATAAAGGATACCTGGCTTGTGTCCTTGTAGGATTTAAAGACCATTTATACACCTTAATGCCATTAGGCGATACGCAACAAATATTCCCTCATGCATTTGTATTTTCTTCTGGTAGACAAATCACTCTCAATGCTGGGCCTGAACTTTTAGGTCGTGTGTTAAACGGTCTTGGTAAACCAATTGATAGTAAAGGAATCCTTATCACCAAAGAAGAAAGACCTTCCGAACCAAGGTTTTTAAATCCACTGGATCGTCCTCCGATCACTGATGTGTTGGAAACGGGAGTACGTGCTATCGATGGAATGTTGACTGTGGGACGTGGCCAAAGGATTGGAATTTTTTCTGGATCTGGTGTGGGTAAATCAAGTTTACTCGGAATGATCGCTCGTTATACGAATGCTGATGTCAACGTCGTGGCTCTGATCGGCGAAAGGGGTCGCGAGGTAAATGAATTTCTACATGTAGAACTTGGCAAAGAGGCATTGGCAAAATCAGTAGTTTTTGTAGCCACCTCTGACTCATCCAAAATGGAACAAGTGAGTTGTGCCAACTTAGCCTGTTCTGCAGCAGAATACTTTCGAGAAAAAGGAATGTCAGTCAATTTGTATATGGACTCCCTCACTCGTTATGCGGAAGCACTGAGAGAACTATCGATTGGGGAACCAGTCGTGACAAAGGGATATGCTTCCAGTGTCTTTACCAAAATGGCAAAACTTGTAGAAAGAGCAGGAACCTCACATAACGGTGGTTCCATAACCGGATTTTATACAGTGTTAACTGATGCAGAAGATGATATGGATGATATTGTAGCAGATAAAGTGCGAGGATTTATTGACGGACATATAGTTCTCACAAGAAAACTTGCTGAACAAAGTCACTATCCTGCCATTGATGTTCCAGCCTCCCTTTCTAGGCTCATGCAAAAAATTGTAAACGAAGACCACTATATGCGTGCCTCGATTGTGCGAGAGTTGATCTCCAAATACAAAAACTCTGAAGATATCATTTTACTCAATGCCTATGTTCGTGGTGCCGATGAAAAAGTAGATATGGCCATTGATAAAAAGTCACAGATTGATGACTATCTGAGACAAAGGATTGAAGAAAAGTCTAGTTACAACGATGCCACAAACCGACTCACTAAAATCTTACAATCTTCCACTCGCAACGACGACGATTTCTAATCTATTTCTAGAATCACTAGAGTCACGTCATCATCCGGAGAACGATTGCCTGTAAATTCTTTGATCCTTTCGAGTAACAATCGTTTGGATTCAGAAATTGGATACCCACTGTATCTTTGTACAATATTTTCCCAATTTTCCTGACCTATCATTTCTTTTTCAGCGTTTGTCGTTTCTGTAATCCCGTCAGTATACAACACAATCCGATCCCCGGAACGAAGGGATACTACATCTTCTTGGATATCCAACTCTGGGATCCAACCAATGAGTTTCCCTTGTGGCAAACTAAGTTTTGATTTGGATTCCCCTACACGGTTGATAATGAGTGGAGGGTGACCACAACGTGCATGGATCATTTCTTTAGTTTCTAAATTTATATATATATAGGACGCAGTGAGAAAAGCACCTTTCATTTTTCCGAGTAAGGTGGAGTTGATTTGGGTCATGAGTTGGGCAGGTTCTCTAGACAAACGAATTTGAGTAGAGAAGGCAATCTTTAACATGGCAGAAATGAGGGCAGCAGGAATCCCATGCCCCGATACGTCGGCAACCATCACACCCAGTTCTGTTTCCGAAATCGCGTGAAAATCAAAGAAGTCTCCCCCCACACTATCCATTGGTTCATAATAAAACTCTGTTTTGATGCCTACAATATTGGGCGCTTCTTCCGGTAGAATAGAACTTTGGAGTTTTCTTGCAAGCCCCAACTCATTTTGAAAGGCAATGAATTTGTTTTGTTCCTCTACTGCCTTTTTTAAAGTAATTAAGTTCTTGGCACGGGAGATTAACTCTCGTTTGTCGAAAGGTTTTGCTAAATAATCATTTCCGCCGGCCTCTAAAGAGGCAATGATATCGGTAATTTGATTTTTAGCAGTTAAAAACAAAATAGGAAGTTGGTATAAAGAATAAGATTCTCGTAGCACAGTACAAACATCATACCCACTCATTCCTGGCATCATAATGTCGAGGAGCATTAACTCAAATGGACCATCGTCCCGTACCATACGAATGGCATCTCCGCCATTGGATGCCTCATGAACGTCACAACCAATGAGTGTTAGATGGTTTTTCAAGACTTGCCGATTGATGGGTTCATCATCAACAACAAGGACTTTGATTTTCTCTCCATCATATTCCTCAGTGGTTTCTTCAATCGGTTCGAATTCGGGAGACTCACCACCAAACCATAAATCGGTTTTTTTGGTAGGTGGTTTTTCCATCGGGATTTCCCCTTCCCTTGCCAAAGGTAAAGTGAATCGAAAAGTAGAACCTTCTCCTTCTGAAGATTCTACCCAAATGGTTCCGCCATGTAACTCCACCAATCGTTTGGAGATGGCAAGACCAAGACCCGTTCCACCAAACTTACGTGTGGTGGATGCATCCACTTGTTCAAAAGATCTAAAAATATCTGCAAATTTATCCTGAGGAATTCCGATTCCCGTATCCTTTATGGAAAGGACTAACATCCTTTCCATAATTTCTGCAGAAACATCGATGCGACCCTTCTCTGTAAATTTAATCGCATTCCCAATAAGATTAAATAAGATTTGTTGGAGTCTTGCTTCATCACCTAAAATCGGAGGAAAATCCATAGGAACATGATTTCGCACCGTTAGATTTTTGGTTACATAAAGAGGTCTTGAGATTACAAGAACCAAATCACAAATTTGGTGGAGGTCTATGGCCTTGAGATCCAAATCTAAATCTCTATTTTTCATTTTGGAAAAATCCAAAATATCATCTACAAGGGAAGACAAACGTTTTCCAGAACTCACAATCATTCCTAAATTCTGTCTTTGTTCTTGGTTGAGCTTTCCCCCAATTCCATCAAACATAGATTCGGCGATACCAATAATCCCATTTAAAGGTGTTTTTAATTCGTGAGAAGTATTTGCTAAAAACTCATCTTTTAGTTTGTCTAAGGCAAGAAGTCTTTTGGATAGAGATTCCACATCAGAAAAAGCTCGGCTGAATCGTCTGGAGAGGGTTAAGGATTGTACTAAAATAAATACAAAAATTCCAATCGGAATTGCTTCCACTGTATATACGATCTGGTAGGCATTCAGTAAATCTATAAAGGCAGCTATCGCTACAGAAATAATCCCTATCGCAAATAACAAACTACTTTCTTTTCTATTTACTACTGCACGTAACACCCCTTGCAAAATCAAAAGAATACCCGATAAAAAAACAATATGGAAGTATCCATTTAACTTTGTATAAACGGGCGTTGGTAAAACCAAAAGAAAACTGATAAAAATTAAGGTTGGGAAAAGTAAAAGTCTATCCATCCAACGCGGATAAAAGTTTGGATAAAATTCGCGAAAAAACGCGAAGAATAAATAAGGAGATAAATAAAACGTTAGGTATTCAATTCGTAAGCAGAAGTTCCAAGAGATATAGGGAGACAATTCATTAAACACAAATCTCTCGCCAGTAAATAAGGTGCGAAGGGACAAAAGAAGTGCCGCAAAACCAAAGAGTAAATTTCCTTTATCGGATCGTCTAAAATAAAATAATCCAAAATGATACAAGGCAATAATAAAGACAGCTCCTGCTAAAAATAAAGAGGAAGCTAAATCTTTTTCATTTTCTTTAAATAGTTTGTTCCACTCACCTACATAAGGCGGTTCCCACATCCCACCCTTGTCATGGTGGTAGTTGGAAATTTCCACCAAAAGTTCGTTAGGTCCGTCTTTCCAAGGTAGAGGGTAAAATTGAAATTGGTAAGAAGGACTTGATTCTTCGGGATTTTTGGAAACCACACCAGAGGATCCAAGGAGTTTCCCATTCCAATACACTCGTGAAGCCGTAGCTAAATCAACAAGTTTGATTCCGTACACTGTGTCTAGATCAGTTCCATCTGGTCTTTCCAAAACCAACCTGTAGGTTCCATACCCATTCCCGGTCCCCAGTTCTGAATTCCAAATCCCAGGAACCAAAAGTTGGAGTTTTGACTCAGGCACTTCGCCCGTTTCCGAGAGGAAAGTATGGGGATAAAAATCCCATTCCCCTTCTAAGTGGACAGGAATTCCCTGACTTTTTCGCACGATCTCAGCTGGGGAAGTCGCAAACAACGGAAGTTCCGTTAGGCAAAAGAGGACAAACGCCAAACCAATCAAATGTAAGTGTTTATAGGACAATATTGCAAGTTTTACTCATTTTTTTAAAAATACGAGTAAAAAAGAGTACAAAAATTATTCAGAACCGAAGAAATAGACAGGTGTGAAACGATTTCGTTTTAGTTTAGAGACAGTACTCAAATTACGAGGTTGGCGGGAAGAAGAAGAAATCCGCAGGCTTTCTCTCGTTGTCTCCAAACTCAATTCCCTCATTGGAGAAAAAGATTCCAATGAAAAAGAAATTGAATCTTCTTATGAAGCGATCCTTGCTTCCTCAAAAGTGGGGACAAGCCTTTCCGATTACCTTTCCATCGAACAATACATCCAGGGCCTAATGCGACGCAATGAGGAATTGGAAGAACGAATTAGAACCCAAAATGACGAAGTCAATTTGGTTCGCAAAGACGTAATGGTTGCCCGAATGAATAAAAAGGTGATCGAAGTTTTAAAAGACAAACGATTTGCAGAATGGAAGAAAAAACGAAACCGAATGGAACGGAGAGAAGTAGAAGAATTTAACCTTCAACTAAGCAAACAATCATTATTCGATTCGACAGAAAGTTATGGTCCGGCAAAATCTAAAAAGATTCCGCGGACTTTCAAAATTTTGAATCGTGAGGACGGGGGTGACGAACTCACATCCGACTTCAAAACTCTTCGTGATTTTTATGAAAAATACTATCTAGGACAAGGGAAATCGTAATGGCAAGTGTAACCGATAGCACAAGATCTTTCTTTTTAATCGTTCTCATCTTCTTTTTAATCGCAATTGGTTTCTTTGTTTTTGATTACTTCCAAGTCATCAACGCAGAGGACTATCTACCCTTTCTCAAAAAACAAGCAGGGCTTGTAAACCAAGACCTGCTTTCTCCTACTGAACTCGAAAAGTTGGAGATGGAAAAAGCAAAAGAAAGGCTCATTGCTGACCGTGAAGAACTAGAACAAATGAAACGTGAGTTAGAAGAAAAATCTTCTTTCCTCCATGCCGATAAAGAACGTTTGGAAGAACTTAAAGAAGGGATCCAACGAAAAGAAAAAGAAATGGCGGACAAGTTAAAAAAAGACAATGCCCGTGCAGAAAAAGTAAAGGTCCTTGCGAACAAAGTGGCCAACATGCCACCGGAATCAGCCCGAGATATGTTAATCAATTGGCCAGACTACGATATCATTGAAGTATTTGAACAAATGGATAGAGATGCCGAAGAAGATGGAAGGCAAACCATCACCACATATCTACTTACTTTATTTCCTGCAGAACGAAGGTCTGTGATTTCAAATAAATGGTTAGATGCAGGAGCAAGGAACGTTCCCAATTACGGGAAAAGTATTGATGAGGATAACGACGAGCCGTAATTTACAGTTTGTTTAAGATTCTTTTCGAAAGAGTATGGCTTTGACGTCTCGAATGGCGTCATCTAAATGATCGTTCACTACCACATAATCAAAGCTTGGTGCTTCATCCAATTCTCTGATTCCATTTTCGATCCGTCTTTCAATACTGGTTTTGGAATCGGTTCCACGGCGGATCAAACGTTCAATCCAAATTTCTCTACTCGGTGGTTCAATAAAAATAGTCACAGACTCTGGCCTAAGGTCTTTCACAGACTTGGCACCTTGTACATCCAAATCGAGAAGTGCTACGCGATGTTCCCGAATGGCAGCAAGGATTGGACCTTTGGGAGTTCCATAAAAATTTCCATGCACTTCCGCCCATTCATAAAACTCACCATCGGCAATTCGTTTTTTAAATTCAGGAACGGATAAAAAATAATAGGTTTTGCCTTCGATATCCCCTGGTCTCGGATCTCTTGTTGTACAAGAAATGGAAAAATAGAAATCGGGATACTCGGCAAGTAAAGCAGAGATGATGGTAGACTTTCCACCACCAGCTACAGAAGAAATAATATACAAATTGGGATTTGCTTTCAATCTTCAGACTCCTCTTCCCCTTCCGCAAAATGATTGTCCCCGGATTCTAACCGTTTGGATAAACTTTCTGGTCGGATTGCAGAGAGAAGGATATGTCCTGAATCTAAAACAAGAACAGATCTTGTCTTTCGTCCCCCAGTGGCATCAATGAGCCTATTTTCTGATTTGGCCTCAGAACGAAGTCGTTTGGCACCAGCAGAGTCTGCTTGGAGGATAGTCAAAATTTTCGAAACAAAGACTACGTTCGAAAAACCTACATTGAGTACCGGAAACGAAGACATGGAAACATATTTTTAGATTCTTCTAGATCGATCAAGTCGAATCGTTTCAATTAAATGAATTTCATGAATGCCAATGTTCATTGCTTCTGAAATTTCATCATGTTTGTATCCCTTTTTGATGAGATGCACCACTTTATCAATCTTTGTTGCAGACGATGGAAGTTCTTCTAATGCAGACTCAATCGAAAGATCCACTTTCTCCATACTCATTTTTTGGTAGGAAGCAAAGGCAGGATCATTCGCTTTTGATACTTCGTTTAAAAAATCTCTTTTTTTAGATCCTTCCACAAGTTCATTACGAATGGCTTCTGTAGGTTTTTCTTCTGTAAAAGGATTTCCACCTACCGTATAATTCATCTTAGGTTGGAAAGTTTGTAATTCTAAATTATCAAGTGCCTCTGGGGAAGGAGAATTCATAGACTCCATTCCAAAAATTCCTTTCACCGCTTTTCCTAGTTTTCCAAAGGCTTGGTTCACAGCACCTTCTGTGGTTTCAGCATCTGTTGGAACTGGAATTTGATTGGCTTGGTAAATTTTCCCAATCCCTGTTCTTTGTTCTTTTAAATCGAGAACTGGTTCTTCTTCTAGAATCGACTCAGGAACTAACTCCGATTTCATAGAAAGACCGGAATTTTGATAATGTTTAAATTCTTTGACAAGGCCCTCTCCTCGTTCCATCATAGATCGAAGAGCCACCATTTTCGATTCGATGACAGCAACAGTGGCATCTAACTCTCGTATGGTTTCCGAAGTGGCCATATCAATGGCACGATTTAATTTTTTGTCGTAATATTCCCCGACAGCTTTTTGGACTTTAGCTGAGATGAATACATACATCATCCCACAAAATAATAAATTAATTAGAACAAGGGAAAAGAGTTCCATGCCAATCTCCTACAGAACATTTCCAACAACATTCCGGAGTGAGTGCATTATGCTTTTAAATCAAAACGAAATCCTCTTTCCAAACTAGGACGGTCATAAATGACTCCTTCTTTGGAATAAGCATAAACCGAATTTTCTTTGTCTTGTTTCGGTTTCGCCGCCGAACTTTGGTTCCCTGATTTTGACTCAGGAACTGTTTGGGCTCGGTTTTGGGTCTGGATCACAACCTTTTGCAATTCCACCACCTGGTTTTGGTGGGTGAAGGGATTCTCTGCCTGTGCCCTACGTGCAAAATCGTAGTGGTGGGCGATACTTGCGAAGTTTTCGTTTAGAATCATCGGAAGTCCCTCCTAATTCTTAGACTTACCACGCCCTCTCTTTTTTCTCCAGTCATTTTTCTGTTCGTCCGGATCTTCGTAAGGAGCACTGCGAACTTGGGATTCTTCTTCGTAAAAAGTCTTTGCTTTGGTCTCGTGGCGGAGTTTGAACTCTGCATTGCGGATACGGATCGTAACACCCGGGAAAATGGTCTTCTCGACTGAAATACGGCCTGTGGCAGCTTGTTCGTCCATGTATTCGGTAAGTGTCTGGATGTCTTTTCCAGCCTCAGCAATGCGTTTTTCGAGTTTCTTAGTACCTGCGTCCAATTTCTGCAAATGAGCGTCCTGTTCGGCTGTAAAACTCGCAGGATCGGCATCCTTTCTCGCTTTGAGGGTGCGCATGGTTTTTGTGAGTTGGTCCAGTTTGTCCTGGTTTTCCTTTCTCTTCTCTTCATATTCCTGAATCTGTTTTAAGATTTTAGGATTGTTTCCCACGATGAGGTCGGTTTGGGGGTTCGCTTGAGAACCAATGATTTTGGCAGAAATGAGTTGGGCTGCTTGGATCGTTCCCCCCACAATTTGTCCCCGTTTCCCTTTACAAGAAACTTTGCCTCCAGCCATTAAATGGGAATGTAAAATTCCTTCTTGGACAATGATGTCTTTTTCTGTAATGCAAGTGGCGTTTTGGATGAACTTAGCAACGATGTTTCCACCTGTGGATTCTATTCGTGCCTCTTCCCTTCCTGTTACCCCTTGGCGGACAATGATGTCTCCATCCGCTTCGACGACTGCCTTTTGTACAGTTCCATAAATTTCAATGTTACCCGCAGCTTTGACAGAATAATTGTCCTCTACGTTTCCTGTGATAATGATTGAACCTAAGAAAGTAACATTACCTGTACGAACTCCCACATCTCCATTGATGCGGTAAACTGTTTCGACAGAGAGTCTTCCTGCAGCATATAACACCTGTCCGTTGACTTCAGCAGTAAGACGCATTTTGTCTTCAGAAAGGATGGTTCCTTTTCCTTGTTTGAGTTCTGTATCTAAACCATCTTTGGCCGGAAGCACCATACCAAATAAATTGCGTCCAAACTTTCCTTTTTCTGCAGGAATTTTTTCAGCTAACAATTGTCCCACAACAACGTTTTCAATCATATCTAAGTCTTTGTAATCGACTCGACCCGACTGGTCTTCCTTGAAGTTAATTTTCTTTTCCGTGCGAACATAGTATTTGATTTCCGCATTTTTACCATTCACAGGGAAATCACCTTCCGCCCCGATGAATGGTTTATTATGAATGTCTTCTTCTAAACTTTTTCTGATTTCTTCTTCTTTTAAACCGTGAGCCACACCCATACCTTTAAGAGCTGCCACAATATCAGAAACTTCTAAATCTCGCCCACCGGGTCTTGCCGGATAGACAGTGACAAAGGCTCTCATGTTCTCTTGTGCAATTTCTACGTTGCAGCTAGAATCATTTCCTGCTTTTGGTTTCTGGTTCGAAATGAGAACCGGTTCCCCTTTTTTTTCTTTAAGGATTTTATTGATTAGATTTTGATCAACACCGGCTACACCACGAAACGAAAGTTTTTTAGAAACATCCGCAATAGTCATTGCAAGGCCTTCTCCACTTGGTGGATAAACAGTAACGAAAACACCTGTGCGGTAAATTTTAACAGTCACTCGGCCATCTTTATTTTTAGGAGTGACAAGTTCTTTTAAATCTTTGGAAACTAATTTTCCGCTACCGCCCGTTAGGTGCTCATCCAAAAGACTGAGTTCATCGAGAAGCATATCGTCAGGAATGATAGAGGCGCGAATATGGTAGGGTTCAGAAAAGAATAAAGACTTCTTTCCTCTTTTTAGAACTGTATAATCTATTTCATGGACTTTGCGACCTAGGTGCTGGGATGCAATTGCCAAACATTCTTCAATGGTATCGGCAATGACTTCCACTTGTTCTTTTTCCTTACGGTCGAACTCTTTCAGTTCCTCTGTAAGAAATTCAGTGAGAGACATATCAGTTTACCTTTTTTGGATCGCGGATTTTACTTTAGAGAGTTTACTGCGAAGTCTTGCGACAGCTTTTGTGTGAAGTTGCGATATTCTAGATTCTGTAACTTCCAAAACTTCACCAATTTCTTTTAAGGTGAGGTCTTCATAATAATAGAGTACGATGACTTTCTTTTCCTTTTCAGGTAAAGACTGGATGGCTTCTACAATTACATTTTTGATTTCTTCTTTTTCGATGATATTGTCTGGGTTCATATTCATCGGAGATTCTAGAGTTTCCATAAAGGAAACTTCATCGTTCTCATCACCGAGAAACCAAATATCATTTAAAGAGACAAGAGAGGTTCCGGAAAGTTTTGCAAGGAGCGAGTTGTATTCTTCCATGGAGACTCCGAGTTCTTTTGCGATCTCTTCATCATCCACTTTTTTGCCTTCCTTGTTCTCAAGCATGGCAATGATATTTTCCAACTGTTTTGCTTTTTGGCGAATCGAACGAGGGATCCAGTCCACACTTCTAAGTTCGTCAAAAATGGACCCACGAATCCGGGTCATAGCATAAGTTTTGAATTTAATTTCGCGAGAAGGGTCGAATTTTTCAATCGCATCTAACAGACCAAAAACGCCATAACTGACGAGGTCTTCAAATTCGACATTTTGAGGCATACCAATCGCAATCCGCCCAGCCACGTGTTTGACGAGAGGTGAATATTTTTCAACAAGGTAACTTCGGATTTCCGCATCCTTTGTGACGCGGTATTGTTTCCAAAGATCTGTCTCATCAAACTGATTGTATTTGTCTAGCAATCTTGACATAGGGAACCGAAGTACGGAATCTCTTTACTTTATAGAAAAAATCGTAAAGAAGAGGAAATTACAAGAGGATTTTTTCTTATGTCCTCTAAAAACGGTAATTTTTCAACCCTCTTGGGTATCATCCTTCGCCATCATGGTGCGAATGGCCTCAGCCATGAGTTTTGGCTCGTTTTTGATCGCAATTTTGTCCACAATGATGTGGTCTCCAAATTTTCCAGACTTGGCCATGGCAAGTTTTGCATCCATAGCATTGTCCCCCACTTGTTGGACACCAAAGTCATCAGACCCCATAGACTCAGATCGAGAAGGTTCCATTCCCCCATGTTCCTGGTCAAAATCGTCGGAATGGCTTTCCCCACCGAATCCGCCAATGGAAAAAGTCGATAGAAACTCTAAAAACTCAGGGACTTTCTTTTGTAAGACAGAAAAAATTCCAAAGCCCAATCCACCAAAAGCAAATGTGGAGATAAGAGAGACAAATAAGATATAACCTAGCCTGTTTCCCACGAGAAACCCACAGACGGAACTGATAATGGCTCCGAGTACCGCAAATCCCAGTACAAACCCGATCTGCACTTAGTTATCTTCCTCCATCCTCTCTTCCATTTCCTTCTCTTTAAAGTCTACGAAGCTGAAGAATTTTTTAAAGAAACCTGTAAGTCCTTCTTCATCTGTATAACCGCCTTCGGTTTGTAAGAGGGTATGTGTGACTCTTGTGAGGCAAGCTGCTGCTTTGGAACGAGGAGCTCCAATGATGAAT
This sequence comes from Leptospira terpstrae serovar Hualin str. LT 11-33 = ATCC 700639, assembly GCF_000332495.1. Lineage (NCBI taxonomy): Bacteria > Pseudomonadati > Spirochaetota > Leptospiria > Leptospirales > Leptospiraceae > Leptospira > Leptospira terpstrae. The sequence goes on from NZ_AOGW02000008.1 coordinate 209,056, forward strand.
GGTTTTTGTTCACGAATGGACTTTTCTACTTCTTCATCTTGAAAAATAAATCCTAAGTTCTCTACTTGGACTTCTAAAAATTGACCAGAGATATCGATGACGCGGTCAGCCACTTTTTTCCCTTCGATAGCAGAACGCACACGGTTCACAATGATTTTTAGATTTTTGTCTTTGGATTGGGAAACAATGGATTTTATTAGGCCGTAAGAATCGGTAATAGAAGTAGGTTCCGGTGTGGTGACAACAATCACTTCATCGGCAGGCATCACAAGGCCAATGACATTGGCAGAGATACCAGCACCAGTGTCTATGATCATTACATCATAACGATCCAGTTCAGCAAATCCTTTGATGAGATTATTTCTTTGTGTTTCATTCAGGTTAGCTAACTGAGAATATCCAGAAGCACCTGCAATGATGTCTACACCTTCGGGTGTGGAGATCACGATGTCTTTGAGAGATTTGTGGCCTTTCACCACATGGTATAAATTGTATTTCGGAATGATTCCTAGTAGGACATTGACATTGGCAAGACCCAAGTCACCATCAAAGATCAAAACTTTGAGTCCGGTTCTTGCTATGGAAATGGCAAGGTTTACAGATACAGTACTTTTTCCCACACCACCTTTGCCGGAAGCTACCGCGATGATTTTGGTTTTTTTGACTGTATCCTGGGGTTGAACAAGTTTTAATCCAGTACCAGTTTCAGTGAGCTTTCTAAGATTTGCAGCTTGGTCCATCGTTACCCCTAGACATTAAAGGATAACGATATTGGTTACACGGTCTTTTCGAAGACCTCCCCCGCTATCCCTTTCAATTTTTCCGGAAAAATTACACATTCGGCAAGAAGTTTTTTCGAGGCATTCAGGATATCAAAAGGAACATCCTGTCCTACACTTAAAAATGCGAATTCCCTGTGAATAGTATCGGCTAATTCCACTACAGAACCTAAAAATTCTGCTTCGTCTAGCTTAGTTAATAAAATTCTTTTGTATCCTACCGATTCATAGGCATTTGCCACAGCAAGTGCGTTGTCTTTCGATACAGTGGAGGAAAGCACTAAGATCGTTTCGATATAATCCTTTTCCCCAAATACTTGGTAGAATTCCTGAAGTTTTTCCAGGTTTTCTGACTTTCTGTGAGAATACCCAGCCGTATCGACTAAGATGAGTTCCGATCCATCTCGTAAGACAGTCTCTTTCATTTTGCGCAAATCCTTGGCAGCATAGAAAGGCAATCCCATAGCATCTGCATAAAACTTTAGTTGGTCTATCGCAGCTATGCGGTAGTTGTCCGTTGTATAAAGGGAAACTTTTTTACCCATATGCAAACTGTACTTTGCAGCAAGTTTTGCAATGGAAGTCGTTTTGCCAGACCCAGTCGGACCAACAAAAAATATGATTTTACGTTTTCCTCGGGGAGTGCCGCTAAAAAGATCGGAATCAATTTGGATTCTTTCTTCTAAAAAAGTGACCGCTTTATCAGTCACATTCGCATAACGAGTGAGATCCACTGCGGACAATCTTCGTTCTAAAGCGACTGCCATCTCTTCCAAAAATCCAGAAGACAAACCTTCGTTGAACAGACGATCCACGAGTTTTTGGATATGGGGGTGGCGATCGGGTGTTTGTGGTTTTGAAGTGGGTGTTATTTCTAAGATAGAATCTTTGGCTTCGGATAAGGAAAGCCCAACAGGTCTTTCTTCATGGCCTTCGATTTCATAAACTGGGGGGTTCTGTCTACGACGACGCTCTGAAAAAGGACGAACAGCATCAATATTCTTTTTGCGAAGAGAAAGGCTCCCTCCATTTGTTAAAGAACCAGATTGATTGGATCCAATTCCCACAAGGCCAGGTTCAGGAATGGAATCGGTTCTCTGCTTTTGTTTGATGAGTTCTTTGAGATCCTTTAACTTACGTTCAATTCTCTCTTTGGAATTTTGTTTTTCAGGGACACCCACATCGATTTCATACATACGTTGGGCCATAAGCCCAGTGCCAAAGAGCCCACCTTCTGTGATCACTCGTTGGTCATAGAGATGTGCCTCTGGACCGTATTTCATTTTCATCTGCATGATGCAGTCTTGTAAGTCTTTACCTCGGATTTTTACAAAATCCATAGAATATCCCCCGAACCTGGGAAAAATATGAAGAGTACCCTCGTTTTGGAAAGTCTTTTTTATGAGACATAATAAATTCGAGGCAATAGTCACTCAAAAGGGGTCGGCCGCAGAGTGCGGGAAAGGAGTGGAAATTGAAAACCTAGTTCAATCGAAAATCGCTAGAAAAAGAAAGTGAGTTACCAATTTCACCCAAGGGATTTAGAGATTGAGTTTCCAGAGTTAGTAGGATCACAAAAGATGGGGGTATCTCCCCCATGACAATAGAACCGATTCAGAAATTTCCAGACAATGCAATTGAATTCAAAGATGGGGTGCCGGTTTCTTTGTTATTCGATGACGTGTATTTTTCCAAACAAGGTGGATGGGAAGAATCACAATTTGTATTTCTAGAAGGAAATGAAATCCAAAGAAAGTGGGAGGAAAATGAAAATTCCCCTTTTCGGATTGGTGAATTAGGGTTTGGATCCGGGCTCAATGCGTTCGTAACATTAGATACTTGGAAATTATCTGCAAACCCAACTTCCGTTGAGTTTGTTAGCCTTGAAGGATATCCATTGGCAATCAACATATTACAATCATTAAACGAAAGTTATCCGAACAAAAACCTTTGGTTTGAAAAATTAACTCTTTCCTATGAATCTGCAATCCAATCATGGAAAAAAAATCCTACGGATAACTTATGGACTTACCAATGGGATCATCCTAACAATCAAAATCCATTTACATTGCATGTTTTTTTTGGAGATATAAAAAACTGCCTTCCTAATTTTCCTGAAATCCATGCCTGGTATTTAGATGGATTTTCACCTGGTAAAAATCCTGATATGTGGTCTTTTGAATCTTTAACCTTGATGCGAGAAAAATCTGTTCCCAAAACTAGTTTTGCAACTTTTTCTTCTGCAGGTTTCGTAAGAAGAAATCTCACAGAGCTCGGGTTTGTTGTAGAAAAGAAAAAAGGATTCGGTCGTAAACGTGAGATGATTTCCGGATTTTTAAAATAAAACCATGACTCATAAGGAAAAAATTGCCGTTGTTGTTGGAGCAGGAATTGCTGGAGCAAGTATTTGCCTTGCATTAAAACAAAGAAACATCAAAACAATTTTAATAGATTCAGACACGGGACCTGCAAAACATGCAAGTGGGAATCCTATAGGTGTGGTCTATCCATTCCTCACCAAACACAAAACATCCGAATCAGAATTTTCATTAGATGCTTTTCGCTATTTTTTATCCATTTGGGAAAGATTTCATTTAAAAAATCTTGTCCCACATGTAGACGGAATTTATTTTCTAATGGATACAAAAGAATCTTACGATCGTTATTCGAATGCTATTATTTCCAATCAAATTCAAAACCACATTGCTAAAGAAAGTATAGAACCATTTTCTGGTTCCCCTGCCCTTTTTTTTCCCGAAGGAAAATCAATTTCCCCTGTAGATCTTACTAAACAAATCCTTTTTTTATCTAATCCAGAAACAAAATATTCCTGTAAATTATTAAGTTGGAAGGAAGAAGAGAATCGATCCAAAGTTCTCTGCCAAACATCTATTGGTGAAATTGAATGTGATTATTTATTTTTAACCCAAGGATACCAATTTGCAGACGATCCCCATTTGGAATGGCTTCCATTACGAAAAGTAAGAGGGCAAATTCTAAAAATTCCAGAGCAAAAACCCGCAAATCCCTTTGGAATTTTATATGGCGACTATATCACATCAGCTATTGAAGGTTATCAGGTTTTAGGTGCCACATTTGATGAATTCAAATTAGAAGAAGAACCAAGGCTAGAAGAATCTGAATCCATGTGGAAAGAATTATTCAATCGATTACCAAATCTTTCGAATCATTGGGAACCAGAAAACCCTCGTTTGTTTGCAACTAGAGTGAGTTATAGAACACAATCACAAGACCGTCATCCCATTGTTGGGAAGTTGCCGAATATCTCAAAACTTGATTTAACTGTAAAATACCAAAATTTACTTCGAAATGCGAACAAAAAAATGAATATTCCTTATTATAAATCTGTGGGTATTCTCAATGGACTTGGATCACGAGGACTCACCCATTCTTTGTATTCTGGAGAGATACTAGTATCTTCCATGTTAGAAGAAACTATCCCAATATCGGAAACAATTTTTAAATCTTTAATACCCGATCGTTTTTTAATTCGTATGTGGAAACGAGACCAGCTAATATAGACTGCATTTCTTTTTCTTCTTCGACGGAAACTTGGATAAACAATATAAGGACTCGAACATTTTTTTTTGTTAGTTCCCCTATAAAACCAATATCACCACGCATCTTAATCCAATCCTTTTCTGTTGTGACCAGGATTTCATCGGTTTGAATTTCCTTTAACAAAGATGACAAAGAACTAGTCCCATAATCGAAATGATCGGGGTAAAATTTAGTTCGGATAGATTCCGAGAACAAAACTGATTTTGCTGTTTCATAAACACTGTTTGGATTACCAACTCCAGTCACCAACAAATATTTCAATTCAGAATCAGGTTCCGGTTTCCAAGTTTTTTGTAATAAATTTTGATTCAGCAAAATTTGTTTTATCTCAGTTTGAAAACTAGTATGAAAAATGGGGATTGTAACACCACTTTGAGTTAAGGCTTTTTTATAATGATCCAAATATTGTCTATTTTTAGAAGTTAACTTGGTAAAGACGACTGCATTGGCCCTCTTACCATGGCCTATCGGTTCTCGCAAAAAACCTAATGGAATTGTAAATCCATTTCCAAAAGGAGAATTAGCATCCAGCAGTACAAAATCGAAATCTCGATGTAAAGCTTTGTGTTGGAATCCATCATCAAGGATTACAATATGTTTTTGAGAATTAATTTGATTGTATTGCAGAAAAGATTTTTTTCTATTTCTGCCTATAATTACCTGCACATCAGGAAACATTTCTTTATGTTGGCTTGGTTCGTCTCCATACAACTTAGGTTCAAGACCACTGGGAAGGATTGCCCCATCTTTCGTTTTTTTAGCCTTATAACCTCTGGATAAAATTGTGATCGCATAACTAGAGTATGTTTTCTGAAAGTAGCGGACTAAATACTGCACAAAAGGAGTTTTGCCTGTTCCGCCTACAGTAAGATTACCAACACTAATGACTAAAACATTTGGTATGCGAAATGGAGAGATCCCTCGTCTGGACCACCAAAAGAGCAAACGGTAGACCAAACTGAAAGGATAAAGTAAGTATAAAAATATCTTCATTTAGTTTCCAATGGGAAACAATTACTTTAGCTGTGTCGTTTTTCCAATTCTTTTGCAATGGTTGAAAGGCTAATTCCTTTTTCCACCATTAGTACTTCTAAATGAAATACCAAATCGGCAATTTCATGAATGAGTTCTTTTTCATTGGTATTTTTTGCGGCAATGATAACCTCACCTGCTTCCTCACCAATTTTTTTCAAAATGCGGTCAACTCCATCACGGAAGAGTTCCGCTGTATATGACTTTTCAGGTAATTCTTCCTTACGTTTGCGGAGCAGTTCTTCCAATTTCAGTAAAAAATCCATATTTTGACCTTCTAGCGACCATGGAAACTACCCATTCCATTTCGAAAAAGCGAAAATTGACTATTCAAACAAAGGGGAAAACAATAGAATTCAGAGGATGGTTCGTAAGTTACTACCTGTTTTTTTCTTTCTATTCACTAGTGCTCTGTTTTCTGAATCCCCTTGGGGAAGTTCCATCCAAAAGGGATTCGAAACGGCAAAACAAGACAAAAAGTATATCATAGTCGATGTATTTGCAGATTGGTGCACTTATTGTTTGGTTTTAGAAAAAGAGATTTTTCCGGATCCTGAAGTCAGCAGAATATTAGATAGCTTCGTAAGAGTTAGGTTAGATGGGGAAGAATTTCCCAATCTAAGAAAAAAATACAATATAGAAGGATACCCTACGATTCTTTTTTTAGACGGAGACGGAAACTATGTAACAAAGATTTCTGGACTTGCTACAAAAGAAGATATATTGGGTGTTTCCAAACGAATCCTCCAAGAACCAAACTTAGAATCCTATCTCAAAACAGAACTTAGGCGGAATCTAAGTAGCCCAGACATACATTTTCGTTTGGGATTATTATACTTCCAGAGTAAAGATTATGAAAAAGCGGAGTTTCAATTCACAGAAACCATTCAAAAATCCAAATCCTTCCCTATTTTGAAAGAAAATGCACATTTTAATTTAAACTTAGTCAAATCGATTTATGGATCCAAAGAATCTGCAGTAAAATCTTGGAAAGAATATTTGGAATTGTATCCAACATCTAGTCGCAAAACTACCGCTAAATTGTATTATGGACTGACATTAAAGGATGCGGGGGAATCAAAACTTGCAAAAACAATTCTTACCGAAATTAAGCCGCAATTAACCACTGAAACCGATAAATCAATGTGTAATGAAGCGTTGTCTGAAATAGAAAGAGGATTTTAGTCCAACCAAAGTTCCCTCAGGTTGGACTAAAAAGATTATCTGTTACCGATTGAATAATAGGTAAAACCTAACTCTTGCATTAGAGTTGGTTTGTATTGGTTTCTTCCATCAAAGATAAGGGGAGATTTTAATAGCGATTTAATTTTATTAAAGTCAGGTTCCCTGAATTCTCGCCATTCTGTTAAGAGTAACATAGCATCGGCGCCTTGAAGTGCCGAATATGCATCTTTTTTATATTCTACTTTTCCATCAAAATAATACTTCGAAGTTTCCGCAGCAGCCGGATCAAACACTTGGATTTTGGCGCCATTTTTATGTAGCTCATAAATCAGAGGAATGGATGGAGCTTCTCGCATATCATCTGTTCCTGGTTTAAATGCTAACCCCCAAATTCCGAAAGTTTTTCCTTTCATATCAGTTGAATTGAAATGTTCAAATATTTTATCTGTTAAACGAGTTTTTTGTTTTTCGTTTACATCTTCAACGGATTGAATGATATGCATGGGAGCTTTGACTTCTTCTGCAGTACGAAGAAGTGCTCTTACATCTTTTGGAAAACATGATCCGCCATATCCAATCCCAGCATACAAAAACTGACGTCCGATTCTAGAATCTGTTCCCATCCCTTTTCTAACATCATCATAGTTAGCACCAAGTGCATCACAAAGATTTGCGATTTCATTCACAAAGGAAATCTTTGTGGCAAGGAATGCATTACAGGCATACTTAGTAAGTTCAGCAGACCGAATGCTCATTGTAATGATAGGATTTCCATTGAGAACAAAAGGAGAATAGAGTTCGCTCATTTTTTTAGCGGCTTTTTCTGATTCAGCACCAATGACAACGCGCTCTGGTCGCATAAAGTCATCGATTGCCGCACCTTCTTTTAGAAATTCAGGATTCGAAACAACATCAAACGGGTGTTTTGTGTTTTTTGCAATAATTGCTTTGACTTGGTCTGCAGTTCCCACTGGAACTGTTGATTTATCAACGATGATTTTATAACCGTTCATTGCTTTACCGACTTCTTCTGCTACAGCAAAAACAAATCGTAAATCAGCAGATCCGTTATCGGAGGTCGGAGTACCTACTGCGATGAAAACAAACTCAGAAGACTCAACCCCTTCCTTTAAAGAAGTAGAAAAATGGAGTCTTCCTTCTTTGTGGTTTCGTTCCACAAGTTCGGAGAGCCCAGGTTCATAGATGGGAATGATCCCTTGTTTTAAGTCACTGATTTTCTTTTCGTCTTTATCAATACAAATAACTTCATTGCCATATTCAGCAAAACAGGTTCCTGCAACGAGGCCTACATATCCGGTTCCGACCACACAAACTTTCATAGGATTTCCAGAATTTAGGTTTTTCCTTTGAGGGAAACTGTTTTTCTATTCTGATTTGGAAAGGGTTTGGAAGGCAAATTCCGTGGGTAAATGGCAAACTCCGACAAATTTTTCAACTTTTCCTCGTTCCACCTCAAAATCCAAAACAGATTCGCCCCAAAAATAGCTCCCTTCGATATGGGATTCGCCCTTATGGATGGAAATGCCTAGGCTGTATTTCCCATCGCTAAATTGAATGGGAAATTGGAATTCTACGACAGAACGTTCCGATTCTTTTATTGATAAATTTTGTTTACCTAAATGGTAGGAATTTGTTCCAAAAATTCGAATTCCTTTTTCGCTATCAATATGGAATCCAATGGTTCCGTCCGTTATTGATTTTTTTGTTTGGAATTCGATCCGGACTGTAACTTTGTCACCGAGAAAATGATGACGAGTTTCTACCCCTTTTTCGTTTCTTAAGGAAATATGAATGTCCTTTATGGATTCCGAAGTCAGCGAAGAAAATGAAGGTTCTAGGTTACCAGCTAACACATGCATATATTCTTCGATGGCTTGTTTTGGATTTCCATCAAATAACAAGTTCCCTTGATTGAGTAAGATAGCTCTTGTGCAGAAATAGGAGATAAGTCCTAAATCATGACTCACAACTAAAATACAAGATCCAAGGTTTGAATATTCTTTGATTCTTTTCAGACATTTTTGTTGGAAACTCGCATCCCCGACAGCCAAGGCTTCATCAACAATTAAGATATCTGGACGTTTTGCAGTAGCAAGACTAAAGCCTAGTCGCATTGCCATTCCAGAACTATAATTCTTTAAAGGGGAATTTCGAAACTCTGTTAGCTCTGCAAATTCAAAAATAGAATTTGTGAGTTCTTTGATCTCAGAAGGTTTATAACCCCAAACAAGTCCATTGTAATAAACATTTTCTTCTCCAGAAAGTTCTGGATTGAAACCTACACTGAGTTCAAGAAGGGCACGAACCGATCCATTCACAATCAGGTTTCCCTTATCTTTACTGATAACCCCAGTAATCAATTTAAGTAGTGTCGATTTTCCGGCGCCATTTCTGCCAATGATACCTAAGATTTCCCCTGATCCTACAGTTAGATTTAACGAGCGCAAGGCGGTAAACTTAGAATCAATTCCAAAATATCCAAAACTAAGTCCTGCAAGGATTCGTTTCCAGGGTTTTGAAAATCCATGGTAGTCCTTAGAAAGATTTTCTAAAACAACAGAAGTCATAAAATTTAAAGATGATCCAAGATCACCGATTGAAATTTACGTTTGGCAAGTAAATAGACAAGGAAGAAAAAAAAGAGAAAAGGCAAAATTTGAATCCAATCAAACTGAGGAGTGTATCCTGGTATCACAGACGTACGAAAGATATCTAAAGGAATGGTAAACGGATTCAATCGGTTCCACTCTTTTAGATAACCCGTTGGATAATACAATACCGGGATCCCCCAAAATATAAGTTGGCTCACCAAACGGATCAAAGGTGAAATGTCTTTTAATAGAATATTCAATCTCGAAAGATAATGCAGAAGTAACATCAAATAAAGACCAGAAAAAATTAAGATCAAATATCCGATGAAAACCCCAGATAGGTTTAATTTTCCAGAATAAGCCAAATAAAAAAATACAGGGATGGATGTGACTAGGCTATGGATGAGAAATTGAACATAAGGAATCCATAAAAACAAATCGATCCCCAGACTGGATCGTTTGAGCAAACTACGGTTGTCTGTGAGAATTCCTGTACCACGAACGAGGAGTTCTTGGATGGGAATCCAATACAAAAGACCAGTTAAAAGATAGGCTGTGAAGTCTTCCTGAGTGGATGGGTTTTTTAAATTGAGCACCAGGAAAACCAGTGCGTACAAACTGATGAGTACTAAATTTTGCAGGAACATCCAGGAGATGCCTAAAAAGGATCCTGCATATTGCAGAGCATAGTCACGCCGAACGAGAGCCCAAAGTATGGATACTTTCTCCATACTTTGATTGTCGGCCTGTGGCTCCCAGTTCTAGACCGGAAGCCAGGATTTTGGAACTACATCCTTTTCAGGTTCTTTTGGCCAAGATCAGAAAGACCGGGGGATACCCATTCTCCGTTCTGAACCACTTCCCCTTGGAAGGCTTCCATTAGATATTCTTCAAAGGTCTTCCCAGTTTGGTTCTGGGAAAATCCCTTTTTCGGACCTTGCCCTGCGAGGCCTTGGTCTTTGTGGCGGTTGTAAGCGGGTTGTTGGATGGATCGAACGATCATAGGTTTTTCCTCCCCGTCATCTTTTTAGACGACATAAAACTAAAAAATAATACCAATAATATACTAAACGCTTGTTTACACTACTTAACATATGAGAAGTTAAGTCAATATTTTTTTCACGTTTCTATCGGTTTCTATATATAAATTTAGCATTCCTCTGGGACAAAACCCGCCCCCAAATGGATTTTTTTTAATGGGAGGTTAAGAATATGTCCCTTTCTAAAAAAAAGCAACCGGACTTAGGGCAAAAAAACAAAATTTTAAACCCCAATCCTGGTGGATTGGCAGAAAATTGGGGTAATTTTGTGGATTTCTCTCGTACAGACTCTGAATGCTGTAGAGAAAACGCCTGACCAGGTTTCGGTTCCCCAACTTTTACAAGCAGGATTTCCCCCTCATTTGGCTGCTACTTGGAAAACAAAGGCCAAACTATCCCCAGAAAAATTCTTAGAATGGAAAAGGTCGCTAAAAGGAAAAGAAGCAAACCTTGTTTCGAGAGTTTGGAAAGAACAGGAAATTAACTTATATACCAGCAAACAACGGTTTCATGGCAATGATTCACCAAATTCAAAATCCTTTAAATATGCAAAAGATATAAAATCCAAAGACATCCCAACCAAGTCTCTAGAAGGTTCCGATTCACTGTATGAACTATTTTTGGGAATGAGTTACCAAAACTTGGATGTCAGGTATTTGCCAAGGAAGGAAAAAAACCATTCCTCTCTGTTTATCGGTGGGAGGGGAAAAGGGCAAATTTGGATTTTGGAAAAACGTGATGAAGACCTCTCCTACGGAGCCAATCTCACCTCCCAACAGTTTCGATTTACTTCCGGGAGTCGTTACAAACCCATCCCCCATTTTTATTTTGCCAAAGATCCAAATTTCTATTCACAACTTGAAAGAACGGATTCACCCCTCCCCCAACCCATTTTACAATCCCATTTTTTTGGCTACAGGTTTCTTAAAGAAGGAAAGGAATACGAATGGGGAATCTATCATGCGAATGCATTTTCTGTCTATCCTGGAATTTACTTTGTATCACCAAACAAATCTTATTCGGCAGTTTGGTCAGCAGGAGAAAACAAGTCCAGCTTCTATATCAATGACAATTGGAATTCCAAAGACTGGGGAAACCATAGAGTTCAGTCAGAGTCCATATTGAATCAAAAGGAATCTGTTGGTTTTTTTTATTTAAAATCAGAATCTCCCGAATCCAAATACTTTTTAGATGCAACTGTTTACAGAGACTCCCCTTTGTTATATGGAGTGGTTTCGCCTTCAGAAGTGCGGCCAGAAATTCCACAAATTTTAGGTTACACTCGTGGAAGTTTTAAACACTTCCTTGGTTTTGAATATTTAAATTCCTTAGAAGGCCATCGAAAGGAAAGTGGAAGGTCGGGATTTTTTCCTTTCTTTCTATCCGAATGGGGGAACCTACTCTACCGTTATCGAGAGTACAACGAATCGGGGAATTACCAATGGAATGAAATTGGTCGAGCCGCCTTTTATGAATGGAGAAAGGAAAAAGCCGTTGTGTCTTTTGGATTTGAAGCTAGAGAGAATGGAGGACAGTGGGAAGGGAAACTTGCCATCCCCATAGATAATGGAAACTTACTCGAATTCAGTGCGATTTTCCGAGAAGGCCAACCAAAAACCAGGGCTTGGTTTGAAAACTGGACCTATGCAACTGACTTTAATATCAACCTAACCGATAGAGCGGAAATCATCAAACTGAAATGGGTAAGTCCCTTTATCTCATTAAACGTAAGTTATTCGGAAAAAGAAAATGATCCAAATCCCATTTTATTTATTAATTTTCAGTTATTACAAAAAATTGATTTTTAGTAGAGGAGATCATCTGTTCGAACTTCTATGTATTCTTTTAATTTAAAAATAGGAACCGATTGTTTATCTACAAATTCTTTGGGCTCTGCTGGAAGTTTTTTGGGAGTGGGTAGAGAAGATCGTTTTCCTCTTTCATCTATAGAATAAAAATAATATCCTATCCACTCACCTTTCACACGGTAAGGATTTCCAGGAAACAAATCTTTTACAAAAAATTCAGCATCCAAATCAAATTTATTCCTTCTATACCGGTAATGGATTTCATCTCCATTTAAGTCATAAAAAACAACAAAATCCCCCTGTTTCCCTTTATAAAACAACTTCCATTCTAAAGGAAAGATTCCTGATTTTTGAAATTCTGATTTCCCGTCTAAGATTCGTTTTTCGGAACGAGGAAGGGGGCCTGTGTATCTTCCGTCCTCTTCTGAAAAAAGGGATATGGTAACAAAAATAGAGCAAAAGAGGAGGATGGAAACAAAAACCTTAAAATTCATTTGGGTTCTTCTTCTGGTTTTTCCTCAGTAGACTTTTCCTCTTCCACAGGACTGTCTTTTCCATTGATTTGGTCGATGGCTTTTTTGGCAGCTTTCTGTACTTTGGGACTTGGGTCACGGTCACGTTTGTATTCTAAAAGTTCTAATGCTTTGGGATCTTTTAAACTGCCCATAAATTCAATCGCACGAAGTCGCACCATACTATCATCGTCACGGGCAAATTCATTCAATTCCTGGAATACTTCTTTGTCACCCATAGTCACAAGGGCACCAATCGCATAAATCTTCAATGACTGGGCTTTTTTGGCATCCAACTTGCCGGCAGTTTTTTTTAGGGAGTCCAAAAGTTCATATAACTTTGGTTTGGCGTTTTCAGACTTCAACTTACCAAGTGTATTCATCGAATAACATCTTAAAGTTGTGGGTTGGATTTCATCAAAGGCAACTTCCATAAGGGCCGATTCTGCCTCAGAATACAAAACGGTTCCAAAGTATAAGGCAATTTGTCCACGCATATCTGCATTATTGAACTTTTCCCGAAATTTGGTTTCTAAAAAAGGTGCTGCCACTTTTCCTTCCGGTAAGTCGGCTAAGGCCGTGATGTACAAACTGAGGGAATTGGAATTTTTTGTGAAATCTTCCTTTTTTACTTTTTCCAATAAGGGATTTGTCGCTTCCGCTAATTTCATTTTTTTGGCAGAAGTAACTGCTTGTTTGGCGACATCTTCATTCGAATCTTCAAAAAGTGTGATGATGGTTTCTTTGTTTTCCTTTAGATCCAAATCACCTATGGTTTTTAAGAGGACAATTTTCATCCCCATATCTTTTTCTGATTTTAATTGTTCCCCAATGAGTATATAGAGTTCACCCGCACTCTCTTTGGGAAAACGAGTTAGCTCACCTAACGCTTGTTTTCTCTCTTGGCTTGTGCCATAACGAATGATTTTGGAAAGAACATCTTTTTTTTTGGAAATTTGTTCGGGAGTGAGTTCTTTCTCTTTTCCAAACACTGGAGAAAGAGAAAGAAAAATCAGTATTAGGAAGATAGAAAGGTTTTTACTGCTGCTGAGATTCCAATTCGATGATGCGACGGTTGAGAGCCTGGATGAGGTGTTGGTTTTCCAAATTCTGCCGAAACTTATCAAGTAGGTCTTTGATGTCTTTGGATAGTTCGTCAATGTTCCAAGGTTTTTCGACATACCGACTGAGTCCCCCGTTATTAATGGCATAGATTGCAGAATCAAGTCCCGCCTGACCGGTGAGTAGGATTTTGATCGCATCCGGAAGTCGGTGGTGTACCTGCTCCAAAAATCGATCCCCTTTCATTCCAGGCATCACTTGGTCAGAAACAATCAACTCTACGATGTCGTTGCTACTGATGATTTCGTCGATGAGGGAAAGTGCTTCTTCGGCACTACTTGCGGTCTCGATGATATGAGATTCGCCAAATCGAGCCAGAAGTTGTTCTGCAAGCGTTTCCAATACCGATACTTCATCATCGACACATATAATATAACCTTTACTCATTTGGGACCCTTTCCTTGGAACGATACAACCTTAGTTCTTTTATGTCGATTCAGTTTTGTGGCAATTTATAGATAGTTTTGGGAGGAACTGTGTCAAGAAGGGGAACCTTCCAGATGTCCTTCGCATATTCCCTGATGGTGCGATCGGATGAAAATTTACCTGACCTAGCCACATTCAAAATGGATTTTTTGGTCCAAGTGGTTTCGTCCAAATAATCCTTCGCCACAAGGTTTTGGGTCTCGTCATAGGCATCAAAATCAGCCATCAGAAGGTAATTGTCTGTATAATAGAGACTATCGTAAATAGGACCAAAAATTCCTGGTTCCCCCATAGAGAATAAATTTTCACGGATCATGAGTAAAACGCGGTGGAGGTCTTCATTGCGACGAATGAAATCCGCTGGCTGGTATCCCGCCTCTTTCAAACGATAAACTTCTTCTGTATGGAGACCAAAAATATAAATGTTTTCCGCTCCCACCTCTTCTAAAATTTCTACATTGGCACCGTCCAAGGTTCCAATAGTCAATGCACCGTTTAACATAAACTTCATATTGCTGGTTCCGGAGGCTTCGGTTCCTGCTGTCGAAATTTGTTCGGATAAATTACTTCCAGGAATGATTTTTTCCGCAAGGCTCACACGGTAGTTGGGTAAAAAAACCACTTTCAACCTGTCGGCTACATCGGGATCACGGTTCACTACCCAAGCTACATTATTGATTAGTTTGATGATGAGTTTTGCCATGTAGTATCCGGGTGCGGCTTTTCCACCAAAAATCACGGTTCTTGGTGTGACCACACGAGATGGATTTTCTTTGATCCTTCTGTACAATGCAATCACTCGCAGGATATTTAAAAGTTGGCGTTTGTATTCATGAAACCGTTTGATTTGTACATCAATCAAAGACTTTGGATCAATGGCGATTCCCGTTTCACTTTTGATGAGTTTTGCCAATTCCTCTTTGGCAGTTTGTTTAACAATTTTCCAATCATTATGAAAATCCGCATCATCTACAAATGATTCTAAAGCTTTTAGTTTGTATAAATCAGTGGTAAAATCATTTCCAATTCGTTTGGAGATCAAATTCGCCAAACTAGGGTTTGATTGGAGTAACCAGCGGCGTGGTGTGATTCCATTGGTTTTGTTATTAAATTTTTCAGGGAAAACTTTGGTAAAGGCTTGGAAGATAGTTTTTTTAATGAGTTCCGAATGAAGTTCAGCTACACCATTCACCCGGAAGGATCCAATGACCGCAAGGTTTGCCATTCGGATTCTTTTTTCATTACCTTCTTCGATGATACTGACTTCTTGGATCTCGGCCTCAGATAAAATCCCTTTGTTTCTAACCTCAGACAAAAACCGATGATTGATTTCATAAATGATTTCTAAATGCCTAGGTAATAGTTTTTCAAAGAGCTCAACCCTCCATGTTTCCAACGCCTCCGGCAAAACGGTATGGTTGGTATACGAAAACACTTTTGTTACGATATCCCAAGCGGGTTCCCAATCCATTTCCTCATTATCCATAAAAATTCGCATAAGTTCCGCAATCCCAATGCTTGGATGGGTATCATTCAATTGGATGGCAACGTAACTGGGAAGTTCTTTCAAATTGTAAGTGGATTCCCGATATTGTGTTAAGATGTCTTGGAGAGAAGCACAAACCATAAAGTATTGTTGTTTGAGTCTCAGCACCTTTCCTTGTTCGGTGGTGTCATTGGGATACAATACTTTAGAAATATTTTCGGAAATGGATTTATCCTGCACGGCTTTCATATAGTCACCGTGATTAAAATAATCCAAATTGAACTCTTCTGAGGATTTGGCGGCCCAGAGTCTTAGATAGTTCACCGTACTCGTGTTAAATCCTGGAATTGGATAGTCATGTGCAGAAGCTAGCACTGTTTCATCGGGAACCCAATCGTGTTGGATTTTTCCTTTTCCAGAGACCCGAGTTTCCGTATGGCCAAAAAATCCAACGGAAAACGAAATATCAGAACGCACCACTTCGTAAGGAACCCCATCCGCATCCCAATGGTCGGGCATTTCTAATTGGCTTCCGTTGGCAATGATTTGGTTGAAGATTCCATAATCATAACGGATTCCATATCCAAACCCAGGAACATTGAGAGTGGCCATGGAATCTAAAAAACAAGCCGCCAGTCGGCCAAGTCCCCCGTTTCCAAGTCCTGCATCCGTTTCAAATTCTAAAACATCGGTTAACTCAAATCCAATCCCCCGTAACATCACTTGGATGGTCTCGTATAACCCGAGATTGATGAGGGCATTCATAAGGGTTCGTCCCATAAGGAACTCTAAGGAAAAATAAAACACACGCTTTGGATTTTCATTTCTGTAGCGTTCGTGCGTGACATTCAATCGATCGATGAGAAAGTCGCGTATGGTATGACCGAGAGCTTTGTATATATCTTCGTTTTTAAGATTGAACCTGTTTTTACCAATGGTATATTCTAGATGGTGAGCAAATTGTTTTTCCATCGAAGCCAAGTCGGCTTTTTGTTCTTCAGATAAAAGGGAAATTAAACGAGGATTTGTGACGACCATGGTAAAAAATGGTAATCAAAGTAGTTATAGATTCAAGTAAAAAGAAATTTTTTAATCTCTTGCTGAGACCTTTCTTTCCAAAGTAAGAACGGCATCTTTACCGATTTTGTGTTTTGCAAACCATCCTTGGTTGACTTCCAAAGCATACATCGCAGGTTTTCTTGCATTATAAACTTCTTCTGTTTGGTTTGGTTTCATGTCGAATGATTCTAAAAGTCGCATATCTTCTGAAAAATAACCAATCGACAAAGGGATGAGAGTGTTCTTCATCCAAAAACTCAAATAATCAGGGCGAGGAAAAACAAAAAGCATCCCCTCATCTTCTCCGAGTTTCGTTCGGTACATTAGTCCCGTGGCTCTTGTGGAAGGTGAGTTGGCAATTTCCAGTTTTAAAGCACGGTCGGCTACACTCCCAAATAAAATCTCAGGAGTGTTGGTTTGGGACGGAAAGGATTCTGCTTGTTTACAAACAGAAAGAGAAAAAAGAACAAGAAGAATTCCAATCCGTGTTTTCATTGCATTAACCTTTAAAATTTGGTTTTCTTTTTTCTAAAAAGGCAGAAAGACCTTCTTTGGTTTCTTCGTCTGCAAACCGGCCACCAAATAGTTGTTTTTCCCACTCCAAACCACCTTCCATATTGGTTTCCAATCCTTGACGAATGGCAGTTTTTGCCGCCTTAATCGCATTAGGTCCTCTGGAAAGGATCGTAGTTAAAGTTTTTTCAGATTCGTTTAATAACTCCGCAGGATCTGTGACTTTGTTGATAAGTCCCAAACGAAATCCCTCATCAGCGGAAATCATATCACCAGACAAAATGAGTTCCGTGGCACGTCCTACTCCAATCAGTCTTGGAAGTCTTTGTGACCCGCCAAATCCAGGCAGTAAACCCAAAGTAACTTCTGGAAGTCCTAATTTGGCAGAAGCAACCGCATAACGAATATCACACGCCATAGCCAATTCCATTCCTCCGCCCAAACAAAACCCATTGATGGCAGCGATAGAGATGAGACTAGATAATTCCATCTTACGAAAAACAGTCTGGCCCAGTTCTGAAAATGCCTGACCTTCCCGGACATTGAACTCTTTCATTTTGGCAATGTCCGCACCAGCGACAAATGCTTTCCCTTCGCCAGTCAAAATGAATCCACGCACGGACGGGTTGGATTCCAGTTCGTCCACCATGGCTCCAATTTCAGTGATGACTACATCGTTCAGTGCATTGAGGGCTTCTGGTCTTTTGATGGTGACCAGCGCAAAATTGGATTTAATTTGAATCTCTAAAAAAGACAAATGATTTCTCCTTATTCTTCTACTTCCAATATTAGAAACATGGTGTCATCAGAAAAACTATCAAGTCCGTAGTTGGATTTTAGCTCAGTGAGTAGATTCATTTCTAATTCTTTGATGTTTGCACTTTGTCTATGCCGATTAAGGAGCGCGAGTAATCCTTCGGTTCCGAGGCAATTCCCATCCGAATCTGTGGATTCAATGAGTCCGTCAGTATAAATAAAAAAACGATCTCCTGGTGCAATGGGCATTGTTTTTTCAGTAATGGGTGGAATCTTTATATTAAATCCTAGGATGGCACCTTGAGTTTCTAACTCTTGGTAGTCTTCGTCTTTGTGTGCTAAAATTAAATAAGGATGTCCTGCATTTCCTAAAGTCAGTTTTTTCTCAATGAAATCAAAGAATAAATAAATTGCCGAAGCGTGGTATTTATTTAGATCATTTGTCAAACGATCATCTAAATAATCCATAAGTTTTGCCGGTGCTGTTTTAAAACGATAAGGAATGGTAGATACAAGTACCTTCATGATGGAAGCAACCATGGCGGAAGAAATTCCATGCCCAGCAACATCAGTTAAAAACACACCTACGTTTCCTTCCCGGAGTTGTACGAAATCAAAGAAGTCTCCACCGATGACATTAGGGCTTTTTCTGTAATAAGTAAAAGCAAGGCTTGGTATTTTGATATTCCCTGGGAAGAGTGCATCTTGTACTTTTTTTGCAAGCTCCAACTCATGTAACATATACCGTTTTTCTTCGGACAGATTGTACATATCCGTAGTGTCTTTTCTTTTATTGAGAACAAATACAGTTCCAAGAGCTGCACTTCCCCAATACACTAAGATTAAAAAATATTTACTAAAAAAAGAAAACTGATCTGAAACTACTGTAGGAAGATTCAAAATATAAAGGATATGTAAAACTGAAAAATAAAATGCACTCGTAATACAAGCTTTTGGGTCAAGCCTTGTGCTATACAAAAGAATGGGAAAAATAAAAGACATCAAATAGGAATTTAATAGATAAAAACTTCCAAGGGAGGGGAAGGAATGGATTCCCAGAATAAAAACTACGTAAACAAGCCCATCAGCAACAAATCCGCTGAAGTAAATCACTCTTTGAATGGGAACATTCTTTGTATAAAATTGCAAAAGTAAGATCAGACGAGCAATGGAAACCCCGAGTAGGTAAGGCAAAATTTGCATTCGGATTTCTGAAAACGGTGGAGCTATCAGTAAGGAATATACAATGATATGTGTGATAAAAATATAATATGTGTATTCTTTATCATAACGGGCTTCTACTAATTTTAAAATTTCCCATTCTGATCTTGTAGGTTTTCGAAAGATTTCTTTGAAGTATAAATAAAAGGAACGTGTCAATCAGGGTTCTCCCCATACCAAAGTTTGGATCTCTGATCCATTCAAGGTGATGGTGAAAGCTTTTCCAGTATCCAAATACTTGTCCATTTGATTCGCAAGTTCGAATGCTTTTTTCTCGTCTTCCATTCGAAAGAAAAAAGGGTAAGAAAGTGCCTTGTAATTGTAGGGGAATCGTTCACAAACAAGGAGAGTCACACGAAAATGGTCGGGCCTTCTTTCTAAAACAATATGGGACACTTCTTTTCTAGTTAAAATACGGACATCGGGTCGTAAATTCCACGGATTGATTTCAGCGAAAAGAATCCCTGGCAAAAAAAAGCATAGACCGACAAGTCCTTTCATATAGAAATACAATCGGCAAATGCGATTGAATCCTTACCTCATATCTTTACTTCTTTTCCTTTTTTGGGCCTGTACACCCAATTCGTTTTCAATACCGGAAAACCCGTACGCAGGATGGGCCAAAGAAAGTATTGGATTACAATCAAAGAACCATCCTACCAAACAAAGTACATGGAATACGCGAGTGTATCCTTTAGATTCCAAACGACTGGATACCTTAATTGCAATCAATGCCATTGATGGAATTAGCGATCTTCCGGGCCCCACTAAGGATCTTTCTCCTTGGAAAATAGAACTAAACAAAATTTATAAATCGTTACCTAAGGAAGTAAATGCACTCGCAGACTCGTTAGTGTATGGAATTTACTTTGTGACAAACTTAGGTTCCACAGGGCTTACTGGAATTGTGCGCGACGAGTTAGGCAAACCCATCGGTGGGATTTTATTTTTAGATTCCGATTTACTAAACGATGGAGGAAATGATTGGGCTTCCAAAAAAGAATCCACAGCCTTTCGGTCTTCCCAGGAACATAATATTAAAATTCATTTGGATGGTACGAACTCGAAAGAAACTGCGATTTGTTTTATCATATTACATGAATTAGGTCATATTTTATCCGTAACAAAAGGACATGCTCCTGATTTTTCGGAAACACATAGAGACTTTCGAAACTATCCTCTCTTTGATGGAATCTGGTGGTCGGAAACCTATTCACCATATGAAGCCACTTTTTTTCCCGAAAGAAACAAAATCAAATTTTACCAAGGATCTCCCACTATCTCTTTATTTCCCGAAGGAAAGTTTCTATATAAAAAACTAACCAACACTGGGTTTGTTTCATTATATGCAGCAACCAATGCGGACGATACTTATGCAGAAGCTTTTGCACAATACGTTCATGTCTTTTTAATGGGTAAAGAATACAAAGTCATCCTAACTTCAAGCGGGAGTTCAGAAACCATATTACAAGATCCCATTCGAAAGGAAGGAGGCAGAAGATTTCGTGAGTTATTTCAAAACATTTTTTACCCTGCAAAACCTTAGGATTCTGCTGGGATTGGTTCTATTTTCCTTTCCGTTACGTTCACAAACACAAACAGAAGTTCCAAAACCTATCATCATTGAAACCAATACAGAAATTGTATCGGACTTTCTATGGCGAGGAAATTCATTTGCAGGAGAAGGACAAAGTCGAAGGAATGGTGCAGCATACCAAAGTTTCACTTATGCTCCCGCCTTACAACCATCCATCAATGTCTGGTCACCCGAAAAAAAATTCCAGTTTTCTCTTTTTGGAAATTTCCAACTAACCAATCGAGACGATAGGGATTCCGACCGCCGACTATTACAATCAAGTCCCGGCGGTGTGGGCCCTTCCTACTTGGGAGAACAAACAAAGTTTTTTGATCCTTATGACCAAGACCCCTGTGTCCGCTCCCTTCACGATCGAATTGCTACTGGCAACGAAGGTTCAGACCCTTGTTTAGGTTACAGCCCCAACCAAGGATTGGGTCCAAAAAAAGAGCCAAACGGAAACAAACGAGCGGATGGAATGTTTTTTTCCATGAGTTATCATTTTGATCCCAGCAAGTTTGGAGATTTTGCTGTTGGGATTTGGTTTTATAATACTTTTCAAAAAACTCCAAACACTCTTTTGAGTCCAGGCACTCAAAAACAAAATTCTTATGCATCAGGAGGACCAAATAACACGTTCAATGCGAACAATCCAGATGCAATCACTAGACTAGTTTGGCATGAATACTTTTTACACTGGAAACTTCCATTTTTAAAAATAGTAAAACCGACCATCTCCTATTACACACAATATTCTACAGAAAACGGAGGACTACTGGCTGGTAAAAATTATCTTTCTCTTAGCGGTTCCTATACTTTTAGAGAAGACCAGTTTTTTCGAATTATGCCTCATTTCAATCTTGGTTATGCCATGGGAAACAATGCAGTGGACAATCGGAACGGAATCCAAGACATCACAACATCAACTTCATTCTTCTTTGGTGATTTTTTTATTAAGTTCGCTCATATCTTTCGACCAGACTTATACCTCTGGGATACAAATAATTATTATGGATATGCAGGGGGAGATCCAAACAAAGCGCATTGGAACCGGAGTTCCGAGGATGGAAAGGTAACCGACCCATCTCGGATTTATGGTGCGTACAATACCTCAATTCTAAATGCTATCGAACAAATCAACACTGGGAATTCCCTAGGTGATTCCATCGCAAAAACTTGGCTAAGAGAAGCTTATACCTTACAAAAAATCCCTTCCCATTTATTTTATGTTAGCTTAGGTTATTCCAAAGTTTTTTAAACCAAGTAAAATCAATTTGGTTTTTTGCATTTTAATATTAGGAAAGACTTGACTTACCTAATGCATTGAATATATTTCCGTCCACCTCTAGGGGAAAACTATGAAATGGATTCATGATTTAAAGATTCGGGTCAAATTACTTTTAGCGTTTATGGTAACCATTCTCTTGATGATAGTGGTTGCTGGTGCCAGTTTCTATTCGGCACGTCAAATTTTAGCTTCACTTCACACTGTGTTTGAAGACCGTGTGGTACCGATTAGCCAAATCAAAGAAGTATCTGACGCTTATCTTATTGGAATTGTCGATTCAGCCAATAAAGTCCGTGCAAAAAAAATTACGATAGAAGAAGCTCTCGAATCCATTCGTGAATCAGAAACGAAAGCTGATGCTGTTTGGAAAGTGTATTTAGGAACCTATCTTGTCCCCGAAGAAAAAGCGATCATTGATCAGATGGAAAAAGAATTTCCTCCACTGAAAGCTGGAGTCAAACAACTTCGCATCATTTTAGAAACTAGAAACGAAGTAGAACTAGAAAAGTTTGTCACAGTCGACATGTATCCTATCTTCGAACCACTTACCCACCACTTGGACGATTTGATCCGAGTGCAATTGAAGGTTGCCAAAGAAGAATACCACAAATCAGAAGCACAATTTAAAAGTTCCTTAGTGATTGTTTCTGGGGTTGTCATTCTTGCTTTTGTTATGGTATTTCTCATCGCCATTTTCTTCTCTGATTCCATTGCAGCTCCAATGAAAAAAATTGTGGAAGTAGCACAAACTGTCTCTATTGGTGATTTGGATGTAGACTTAGATACTAAACATAAAAAATCTGCAAATGCTAAAAATTTAGAAGGAAATGAAATCCAACAACTTTCACAAGCGTTTATGGAGCTTGTCTCTTTTATCAAAGAACGGGCAGAACATTTAGAACGTATTGCAAATTCTGATCTTAGCGCTGATGTCACCCTCAAATCAGAACGTGACCAACTGGGTTTAAGTTTACGACGAATGCTCATCAACTTATCCGATGTTGTGGAAAAGTTATATTTCTCATCACAAGAAGTAGACCTAGGTGCTCAACAACTAGCCGATGCCAGCACTTCCTTATCGGAAGCTGCCAGTGAACAAGCAAGCGCAGTTGAAGAAATTTCGGCTACCCTCACTGAAATCAGCAATAGTTTCTTAGCGAATGCAGAAAATGCAGAAAGGATGACTGAATTTTCAGAATCAACCGCCAAACAAGCTATAGAGGGAAATTCTAAAATGAAAGATTTGGTTTCTGCTATGGGAGAAATCAGCAATTCCTTTGATCAAATTTCCAAAATCAACAAAGTCATAAATGACATTGCTTTCCAGACTAATATCTTAGCACTGAATGCAGCAGTTGAAGCGGCAAGGGCTGGTCAACATGGAAAAGGATTTGCTGTTGTAGCGGAAGAAGTAAGAAACCTTGCACAAAAAAGTGCGAGTGCAGCCGATGAAACAACTCTCTTGATTGAATCTTCTATGAAAAAAGTAAAATCAGGAAATGAAGCCACAGAAAAAACGGCTGAGGTGCTCGGAAAAATCTCAGAAAGTGCCGACAACGTTAGCAGCCTAACCAAAGATCTAGCTCTTTCTATCCACGAACAAAAATCAGCTGTACTCCAAATTACTCAAGGAATAGACCAGGTAACGACTGTTACTTCTACAACGGCAGCTTCCGCAGAAGAAGTTGCCGCATCAAGTGAAACTTTAAAGCGCCAAGTAGAAATTATGCGCTCGATCATCATGGGTTTCAAACTGAAAGAAGACGGTTCTAAATCAACCGCCCTCACTCGAGTAGAAAGACCAAGAATCGTATTGTAGGCAAAAAATGAGCCAACATTTAAAATCATGGGATGTGGATGCAGACGAAGATACCATGAAAGATTTGTATCTTTGTTTTAGTCTCGAAGATAGAGACTATGCATTTGAAGTCCGTCACCTAACAGAAATTTTAGCACTTCCTGCAATCACAACGATACCAGGCACGGCTGCTTTTTTAAAAGGAGTGATCAATATCCGAGGAAAAATCATTCCAGTAATGGATGTTCGTCTGAGATTCGATATGCCATTTAAATCTTATCACGAAAGAACTTGTGTTTTACTGGTTGAATTAGACGGATTACCTCTCGGTTTGATTGTTGATACAGTAAACGATGTATTAAGGATTCCTTCAGAAAACATTGATTTAGCTCCTAAAATCGGCGAATCAAAATCTTCAAGATTTATCTATGCGACAGGGAGAGTGGGAGATACGGTAAAAATCCTTATCAACTTACAAAGATTACTCACAGAAGAAGAAACACATTTAATTAAGGACATTCCCGGAAATTAATCCATGGAAAGAGATGATGTATTAGAATACCTACTAGAAGCACGAGAAACACTTGAAAACATCGAAAAGGATTTACTTCATTTCGAAAAATCAACGTTAGATGGTAGCTTAGTAGACAGAGATCTCCTTGATACCCTGTTCAGACATTTCCATACCATCAAAGGCAGTTCGGGGTTTTTTGGTCTTACTGCTATAGTAAAAATTGCACATTCTGCGGAAAATCTTCTAGACTATTTACGAAAAAATCCAGAGGACCAAGATGAAGATACTTTAGAGTTATTAATTACTGCACTGGATTACCTAAATGAATTAGTAGAACATGAGGAATCCTCTCCATCGGGAGGTGACTTTTTTTCCGAGGAACAAATCCAATTTTTAAACAAATTGAACCAAAAGAATGAGTTTATTCGAGTTCATAGGTTAAATACTCCCGAAGAACCAACTACCACTCAGGTAAGTGTCGAATTTGGTTTGTTTGGTGATGATCCAAAAACTGCAGAACCTAAAGAAGAATTTGGATTGTTTACGAATACACCGAAAGCAGCAGATACAACAGAATTTGGACTTTTTAATAATGCCTCCATTCCCAAGACAAACGAAGAATTCGGATTATTTCATAAACTGGATGTAATTTCAGAAAAGGAAAAAATCCAAAAACCAGAAGAGAATTTAAAAAACGAAAAGAAAACAATCATAAAAAAAGACATTCGCATTGATACAGATAAGTTAGATTCCCTACTCGACATCGTTGGGGAAATTGTCATCACCGAACCGATGGTGACAGACCATCAAGATATCAGTAAACTCAAGTTAGAAAATTTCCATAAAACTGCCTTACAATTAAAAAAACTAATTAGAAACCTTCAAGAGATAACATTGAGTCTTCGTATGGTTCCGATTGCGGGAATCTTTTCTCGTATGGAACGCCTCGTGAGAGACACAGCTAAAAAAACAGGGAAACAAGTAAAACTCATCATCTCTGGTGAAGATACAGAAATCGACAAATCAATCATTGAAGAAATGTATGATCCTCTTGTCCACATCATCCGCAATGCCATCGATCATGGTTTAGAAACTCCAGAAGAAAGAAAAGAAGCAGGAAAACAACCCCAAGGAACTATCCAACTTACTGCAAACCAATCGGGTAAAGAGGTATGGATTGAAGTGCGGGATGACGGGAAAGGGTTGAGTAGAGAAAGAATTTTAAATAAAGCAGTTTCCTTAGGACTAATTGTTCATTCTGATGCTGAGTCTCTTGAGGACAAAGATGTATGGGAATTTCTTTTCCATCCAGGATTTTCTACAGCAAAGGAAGTTACAGACCTCTCAGGAAGAGGAGTTGGATTAGATGTTGTGAGAAAAAATGTCACTACTTTAAAAGGATTTGTGGATGTATTTTCTGTTTTTGGCCAAGGAACAACATTTTTAATTCGTGTTCCTTTAACTCTCGCCATCATCGAAGGTCTTGTGGTTCGAAAAGAAGAAACTTATTTTATTCTGCCGTCTATCGATGTAAAAGAATCTATGTATTTATCCAATGAACCTATCAATGAATTGTATAAAAATAATCATAGTATCCAATATAGAACCAATCAAATATCAATTGTTGATATCAATTTATTATTTGGAAAAGATTCTGATTTAAATAATCAAAGAACATTAAAAGAAAAATACCTTATTGTTACCGAATCACATGAAAAACAAATGGGGATTGTATTCGATGAAATTTTAGGGAATCAATCGATTGTGATCAAACCTATATCACCTATTTTTAAAAACATCAATGGACTTGCTGGTTGCACCATATTAGGAAATGGTCATGCGGGTTTAATTCTTGACGTACGTAAATTGATCGGCCAACACCTTTCCTCGGTTACAATATGAAAAAACACACTGTAATTGTTGTCGATGACCAAAAATCTGTGAGAAGTATGATCAAACGTTGGATTGAATCCGATCCAAATTGGGAGGTGATTGGGGAAGCAGCCAATCCGTATGAAGCACGTGACTTGATTGTGGAAAAACAACCAGAGGTAATGACCTTAGATGTTCATATGCCTGGTATGGATGGAATTGTTTTTTTAAAAAAACTCCTTCCACAGTATCCAATGCCAGTCATTATGTTTAGTTCCTCAACTACAGAAGGTGCACATATTACATTTGAGGCCTTAGAAGCTGGCGCATTTGACTATGTATCCAAACCCACCGGAACTCCAGAAAGTTTAATCGAAGCAAAAGAGGATTTACTTTCAAAACTATACGAAAGTCTAAATTACAATCTTACAAAATTAAACTTAACAACAAAAAAGGAGACAAATTCACCTAACAAAAAAATTTCGAAAACTACATTCAAACGAAAATTTATATTAATTGGCTCTTCAACCGGTGGAACAACTGCGTTACGAAAACTACTGGATGAAGTAGATGAAACCTTTCCCCCTATTCTTATTGCACAACATATGCCAGAAAACTTTACCTCCTTGTTTGCTCAAAGGCTAAACTCCGATTTAAAAATCCAGGTAAAAGAAGCTAAGGATAAAGAAATACTACAAACTGGACATGTCTACATTGCACCAGGGAATTACCATCTAGGAATTCAAAAAATCGGTTCCGACTATTATACCCGTATCTTCCAAACCGATAAAAAAAATGGGCACAGGCCTTCTGTTGATGTTTTATTTGAATCCGCAACAGAACAGGATATAGGCGGAAATAGTATAGGAATTATCCTTACAGGGATGGGTAGTGATGGTGCATCTGGACTTTTGAAACTTAAGAACCAAGGTAGCCTTACCATTGGCCAAAATAAAGAAACCTGCGTTGTGTATGGAATGCCAAAAGTAGCTTACGAAATAGGAGCATTAACTTACCAAGTTCCCTTAAACGAAATGGTAGATAAAATCAAGGAAATTGCAGCATTATGATTCCGCATTGTTTAATTCTGGAAAGTAAAAACACAAAACTAATAGCAGAATTACTTAAAGAAATAGATTATACCTTTGAAAGGGTTAGCCTTTTAGAGGAAATACACAAAACATTAGAAGATGGTAAATTTCATTTTCTAATTTTACATGTAAACGATATAGAACATTTGGACGCTCGAAAAAGCCTTTCCGAATGGACCAAAAATTTTCCATATACTCTTATTATCATCATTACCGACACATCGAAATGGGAAACCACTGCTTCTTTATTAAAACAACATTCCGTTTACGACTATATACAAACACCGCTAGACTCAAGTCATCTTCAATTCACTTTAAATCGTTCCCTCCAATATTTACTTACAAAGCTTAAGTCCCAATTCATAAACGAAGCAGAAAATCATTTATATAAAAGAATGGTAGAAATCTTCGATTGGAAAAAATCTCTTTTACATAAAGAAAACGAAAATATTGCCGCAGACATCATCCACCAAATGAATATTAATTTATTCCAAGGAAGTGGGATAGGCACACTTATGAGTGTTGTTAGTATTTTAATTTCAAAAAGTAAATTGGATCAAGAGGGAAAAAATTATTCCGTTGCAAAACCAGTAATGGACCTTTTATCGGAAAACTATGAGGCTGCAAAAAGTATGTTCGATAGTATGTCCATATCACAATCAGTGATAGACGACGAAACTATTATTGACTATAAAGAATCACCTACAAAACTTCTTGACCTCATAAAACAAGAATTGGAAACTCTGAACGAAGCGCTCAATATCAAATCTCAAAAAGTAAACCTAAGCCAAATCCCTGCATCTGCTGCGGGTAAAAAAATTCGCTTTCATGAAACAAAACTTTCCTACGTAATTCGCGAAATATTTTTAAACGCAATTAAATATTCAAAAGAGAAAGATGTAATTTATTTAATCTTCTTCCATAAGGAAAATTTTTTAGAATTAAAAGTAATTAACCCTGCTTACCAAAACAACGATGGAACTAGCGGTATCCCTGAAAAATTTGAATCCTTTGTATTTGAACCTTTTTTCAGAATTTCATCTGTAGTCGATGATAGTTATGCAAAATTTGAACAATTTAGGTTTGGACTTGGGTTACCACTTGTTAAAAAGATTATGGACCAACATCAATCAAACGTTCAAATCTATAATATTGAAAATAACTTTAGAAATGAAAATACAAAAGACGTATGTTTAACAATTCGATTCCCATTACTAGAAGAGGAAAAATAAAATGGCAAGAATACTAACAGTAGACGATGCACCTGCAGTTTTAAAGATTTTAAATTTGGTGCTAACAACAGAAGGTCACGAAGTGACTTCAGCTACCAACGGAATGGAAGCACTCCAAAGGTTGGAAACATCAAGTTTCGACATTGGAATCTTCGACGTGAATATGCCGGGAATGACAGGGATTGAGTTAACGGAAAAAACTCTAAAATCAGAGAATGGCAAGTCAATGAAAATAGTCATGTTGACTACTGAATCTAGTGATGAAATGAAAAACAAAGGTAAGGCAGCTGGTGCTGTAGGATGGCTCGTAAAACCATTTGCAAATGAATCACTAATCAAATTGATTTCCCAACTAGTATCAATGTAAAATGGCTGCGATTCTTGTAGTAGATGATTCGTCTGCTGTTTTAAAGATAGTAAGGTTAGCTTTAAGTAGCCAGGGACACACTGTAATCACTTGTAACACAGGAGAGGAAGCATTGGAAAAACTAAAATCTGATGTTTCAATTCACTTAGGTATCTTCGATTTTAATATGCCTGGGCTTAGCGGAATCAACCTAATCCGAGAAACCAAAAAGATAATAAAAAATCCAAAGTTCAAATTACTTGTCCTTTCTGTAGAAGATAAACCAGAAATCATCTCAAACGCTTTATTTAATGGTGCGGATGCCTGGATGATTAAACCATTTAACAACGAACAGCTAATCAAACAAGTAACGGAGCTTTTCGGCAGCGATGCTTCCCTTTGAAATAAATGTAATATTTGCGATTACTGTCATCTCAGTGGTATTCAACACTACGATGGCATTAATCATCTATTTTCTATCCAAACATTCGAAATCTGAAGTTAAACTGGGTTATACAGCCATATTTCTGACGGTTCTAGTATTCAGAAACTTTGCTCTTTATCTGTTTGGAGAAGGTAACCAAAAAATATTTTTTTTGTTTTCTGAGAGTTGTGCTATACTTGGCTCCTACCTCTTGGTGGCTGCTGTATCTCCCATTATTACAAAAAAAATCAGCTTAGCTTATCTATATACACTTTGTATCTCAATTTACGTTCTATTTGTTTCGCTTCTCCTAACAGACATTCCTTTTTTTTGGATGGCTTTACCATCTTCCCTTTTTAATGCGACCGCCCTTTTTTTGTTTGGTGTAGTGGTATTTAAATTAAATTCATATCCACAGGCATTTCGAATATATTTTTTGGCAATTTGTTTAATCATAGCACTTCAGCGACTTACCTTCCCTTATCTTTTTGGAATAGAATGGTATAGGCCTCTTGGTTATATCATAAATACATTATTTATGTTTTTATTTGGTGTTGGCTGTATTCTGTTTAACTTCAATATACAAACTAAAAAATTAAACCTATCACTCGAAGAATTGGAGTTATTACAAAAAACAATTAAAGATGTAAATGTTCGTCTTCTCATTATGTACAACCAACTTCCTGCAATTATTTATAATATTGAGTTTTTACCAGAGCCAAGAACTTCTTACATAAGTCCGAAAATGGAAGACATTACAGGATATGGAATAAATTTTTTCTATGAAAATCCAGATTTTTTTAAAGATATCGTAATCCCAGAAGACCAACATAAAATTCCTGAATTGTATGCAGGTCATTCACCAATCATTCTTCGAATGATCCATGCGAATGGATCACTCATTTGGACAGAACATTATGTAAATGTGTCCTTTGATATACTGGGTATTGAAAAACGAATCGATGTAGTTGCACTTGATATTACAAAATCAAAAAAAACTGAAATCTCTTTATTGCAGGAGAAAAACTTAAATACTACTGTTTTTGACAATGCTGCCAACTTAATTTTACTAACAGATGCAAATGGACTGATTGAAAGTATCAATTCTGCGGCTCAAACAATTTTAGGAATGAGAAAAACCGAAGTGATCGGGAAATACATCCAGGATGTCATTCTCCTTCCTGAAGACAGAGAATACCTAAAAGATGTTTTGGATGACGTAAACGAAATTCAAAACATTGCTGAAAGTTTAATCTTACGATGTGTTACAAATTCAAATCAAATTCTTTTTTTAGAATGGAGGCTTGGCATCATACGTGATAACCGAAACGAACCATTAAAAATCATTTGGATTGGGATTGACCAAACTTCAAAACGAGCTGCTGAAATTGAACTCAAAGAATTAAACAAATCGTTGGAGGAGAAAGTTAAAGCTAGAACTAAAGAATTACAATCAAGTAACTTTGAATTAAATTCAGCACTCTATGCATTAAGAGAAGCCCAACAAAAGTTAATTCAAAATGAGAAAATGGTCTCTCTGGGACAACTCGTATCAGGCCTTGCTCATGAAATCAACAATCCCATTGGGATGATCAAGTCCTCTGTAGAAACATTAGTTTCTGAATGGGAAGAAGAAAGAATCCATGATGCAAGCATAAGAATTAACGAACTAATACAATCTATTCTTGATACTGATTCTGGTGGGCTTCGAATCTTGACAGGGTTGTCCAACAGACAAGCAAGGAAATCTTTAAGAGAAAGTTTCCAACAACACTCGGTTCCATTTGAAGAAGAACTTGCGGAACTTTTTGTCGATTCTGGAATACGAAATCTTTCTCACCCGATGATTACAAAAATCAAATCAGTTATTCGTAATAAGGAAGACTTCCAAACTCTAAGAAGACTTTTACTAGTAAAACAATCCTCCGAACATATATTGTATTCAGTGAGAAGGCTTTCAAAGATTACCTATACACTTAAAAACTTTGCAGGCTTACAATCCAACTTAGAACTCACTGATTATTTGTTAACCGATACTATCCATACTGCAATTTCCCTTTATAAGGAATATTTTTTAAGAGATATAAATTTGGTTCTTAATTTGGAGTATAGTGGAAACGTTCGATGTATCCAAGGTGACTTAGTCCAACTCTGGAGCCAAATCATCTGGAATTCCATCCAAGCAGTTGCTTCCAAAGGAACGATACAAATCCGAAGTTTCAAAAGATCAGATACTGTTTTTGTGGAGATCGAAGATTCTGGTGTGGGAATTCCACAAGACAACCACGCAAAAATATTTATGCCATTTTTCTCAACTAAAACTACAGGTGATGGTTTAGGACTTGGACTCTATCTTGTGAAAGAAATTGCAAACAGGCACAATGCAAATGTTGATTTTGAATCTACACCAGGAAGGACAATTTTTAAAGTCGGTTTTCCGCTCACTACTTAATTGTAATTTTCCCAGTAGAATCAGTATTTCCAATTAAATGAGCGTCTTCACCAAGAGTTTTTAGCTCAGACATTACAGAATCAACTTGAGATGGGTCAACCACGAGAATGTAACCAACCCCCATATTAAAGGTACCATACATATCATGGCGATCCAAAGAATGATCTTTTTCTAATTTTGAAAAAACATAACTTTCAGGTAGATTATTGACTTCAGCACCTATACCTGAAGGCAAAACTCTAGGGATATTTTCATAAAACCCACCGCCAGTGATATGAACCATCCCTTTGATAGAAAACTTTTCAATTATAGACAAGATCGTTTTTACATAAATTTTAGTCGGTTGGAACACATGATTTTTCAAAAAATCAAAATCATCTGAAGTAGATGGCAATTTTCCATCTTTTAATAATAGTCTTCGAATGAGCGAAAAACCATTGCTATGTGGGCCAGAGGAACCAAGACCGATAATGGAATCACCCGCTTTGATTGTCCGGCCATCGATCATTTTTTGTTTTTCCACAACACCAACGACAAATCCTGCTAAGTCATATTCGTCATCAGGCATAACACCTGGGTGTTCAGCAGTTTCACCGCCAACTAACGCACAATCGGCTAATTTACAACCTTTTACAATTCCGGAAACAATCGCTTCCATACGTGGTAAAAATAGTTTACCACAAGCTATATAATCTTGAAAGAACAATGGTTTTCCACCATTCACAAGAATATCATTCACACACATTGCAACTAGATCTATTCCAACTGTGTCGTGAATATCTAACAAACGAGCAATTTGTAGTTTGGTCCCAACACCATCAGTTCCAGACAATAGAATAGGTTCGTTATATGATTTCAAAAAACTAACATCATAACAGGCGGCAAAACCACCGAGCCCACCTAAAACATTTTTGTTATGAGTTGACGCTACATTGGATTTGATTCTTTTTACAAACTCTTGACCTTTTTCGGTATCAACACCTGCTTCTTTGTAAGTGACTTTGTTTGAATCAGACATGGAGTTTTCCTGTAGTAGTATTGATAAGGGAAAGAGTATGGTTTGGAGTGATGGTTTTTGCAATTCTTCCAGCTAAATGAACGTAATCAGAGTCTGAAGTATTCAAAAGTATATCTAGCTGGTTTTTGTTTTCTTGGAAATCTGGTAAATTTAAAACTCGTTTTATATGGAGTGTAGTGCCCAAATTACCATCATAAACTTTTATCTTGGGATAATTATAGAGAATTCTTTCTTTGAGGAAAACATAGTGCGTACAACCTAAGACAAAGATATCACTTTCTTTCACCACAGTTTTGATTTTGGAATCAAACAAATCCCAAGCATCTTCCCATAGATCTTTATCAATTAGTTTTGCCAAACCTTCACAAGGAACAGGAAGAATCTCTGTTCCTAATGGAAACCCAGAAACTAAGTTTTTAAATTTATCTTCTTTTAAAGTGAGTTCCGTTGCAAAAACAGATATTTTAACACCAGGATTTTCAGCCACTGCAGGCTTCAACGCAGGTTCCATACCAAAAATAGGAATTGAATGTTTTGCACGAAGAAAATCAGCAGCAGCCGAGGTAGCCGTGTTACAGGCAAACAAAACTGCTTCACAATCCTTTTCTAACAAATATTCAAAAGCATTTTTAGAAAGTTCCAATACCTCTGCTTTGGACTTTTGTCCATAGGGAGAATTAATTAAATCCCCAAAGTAGATATAATCAATATTAGATGTTTCTTTCCAAAGCGTCCGAAGGACAGAAAGTCCTCCAAGACCCGAATCAAAAATCCCTATCTTATATCTTCCGCGAGAATTCATTTAAGATGCTAAATACTTCCTGATATTATCCGCAAGAGTTTTGTAAATCCATTCAAACTTTGTCTCGTCTTCTTCGAGTAAGGTGACACGAAATCCATTGCGGTTACAACAGAAGGAACTGAGCGGAACCACACAAATCCCCGCAGAAGCTAACAGATGCAAAACAAAACGTCGATCAAGAGCTGCCTTGTCCATCAGAGGAGCTACAAAGTCACGAACCTTAGTGTTAGATATGGGAAGGGTCATATGAGATTTTAATGCACCCTCTTCAAATAGAACAGTTAAATAGAAGGCACCCTTTGGTTGGATGACTTTCACACCTGGAATTCCAGAAAGGATAGTTGTAGCTTTTTCTGCACGTTTTTTAAACTTCTCGTTTCTAAACTTGAGATGATTTAAAAATTCCGGATGGGAATATACCAGAGGTATAGAAAGTTGGGGAAGTGTAGTAGAACAAACTTCCAACATCTTTGCATCTAACAACGATTTAATATATCTTTCAAAGGTTGGATCGTTTTTACGATTAAACACTTCAAGCCAACCACAACGTGCCCCAGGCCATGGGAATTCTTTAGAAATAGATCGAAGAGCAAACCCACAGACCTTATCTCCAATCACTTCTGATAAGTGGATACTTCCCCATTCCGAATAATTTACATGAGCGTAAGTTTCATCACAAATTAAGATGATGTCATACTTTTCGCAAATTTTGACTATCTCTCGCATCACTTCTTTAGGGTATACGGCACCAGTAGGATTGTCCGGATTGATAAGAAGAATTCCTGCAATCGAATCATTGTATTTTACTTTGTTTTCAATGTCTTCTAAATCAGGCATCCAATCGTTATCAGGATTTAGTTCATAAGTTAAGTGTTCGTATCCAGAATGGGCAGCTTCTGCAGAAGATAACGTAGAATAGGCGGGGGAAGGTCCAAGGATTCTTGCTTCCCGTCTCATAAAACCAAATATTTTTGCGACAGCATCCCCTAGGCCGTTAAAGAAAAGGATGTCCTCAGAAGTGATCTGGGCCCCACCTCTTTCATTCACTTTGGATGCTAAAAATTTGCGAGTGGTTTCATCCCCTTGCGTTGCAGTATAGGCCCAAGATTTGTTTTGGGCGACAAGTCCACTCACAATGTCTTTCATCCAATTAGGAACAGATTCTCCCTTTTGGATGGGGTCTCCAATATTTTCCCAGGTAATCGCAACACCCATTGCCTCAATTTGTTTGGCAAGGGCTACTATCTGGCGGATTTCATAAATGAGTGCATCAGCACCCGAGTGGACTATATTTCTTCTCATAAAATTTACTGGCCTTTTTTATAGGCGGCCTCGACCAAAGGGATCGATAATTCCATCTCTTGGGTATCCCGTAATATCTTCAACCGTAAGACGCCCCCGAGACCAACAAGTCCTACTTGTTCTCGTAAATCGTTGATATGGCGTATTTGGAGGCCGTTGGCCCCCTCGATAA
This sequence comes from Leptospira terpstrae serovar Hualin str. LT 11-33 = ATCC 700639, assembly GCF_000332495.1. NCBI lineage: Bacteria > Pseudomonadati > Spirochaetota > Leptospiria > Leptospirales > Leptospiraceae > Leptospira > Leptospira terpstrae. The sequence continues at coordinate 244,076 of NZ_AOGW02000008.1, forward strand.
AATCGTAGCGCCTGAGTCCCCCTTTTTCTGCAGAGGAATTGGGTTCAATGTCATAGACCAAAACCCCAACGGTTTCTCCAGGTATCCCGAGCGACTTTCTATGGTCAGGGAGGGGAGCGGTTGCCATCACTCCTAGGGTAGCAGGTCGGATGTTCTGCCCTACATTTTGTTCGATTTGGCGAAGCACTCGTTTGGCATAGTTGATAGGAATGGCAAACCCGATCCCGGCGCTCGCACCAGAGGAAGAACGGATCATACGGTTGATACCTACTACTTCCCCGTAAATATTTAAAAGAGGTCCACCGCTCGATCCAGGATTGATAGCAGTATCGGTTTGGATATGAGTTTGTCCTGTTTCATCCAGATCCTCTCTGGACTTGGCAGATACCACACCCACAGTAAATGTTTTTTCAAGTCCGTAAGGAGAGCCAACAGCAATGGCCCAATCCCCTACTTCTATTTCATCGGAGTTGCCGAGAAATGCTGGAGTAAAACGGTCGTTACTTGGGATTTTTAAAAGTGCGATGTCTGCCCTTTCATGGCTTCCCACATATCGAGCAGGAAAAATTCGCCCATCAGACATGATGATTTCTATGATCTCTGCATTTTTTATGACATGGTAGTTTGTGACAACAAACCCCCTCTCATCAATGATGAATCCACTTCCAATGGAGGATATCCTATCTTCCCTACTTTCACCAAATGCATAAGGATGGAAAATCATCTCTGTTTTTTTCGTACGGATAGAAACTACAAATTGTTGGGCTTCGCGGTAAACGTTGCGAAAGCTAGATTGGATTTGTATGGCTTGGCTTTGTTTACTAGAAGAAATAGGTTTTGGGGAAGCAAAAAGTTTTGTTACAGCCGATCGAATCTCCGGAAAGAAGATAGCGAACAAAAGTACAAAAACTAAAGCAAAGTTAATGTAGACGACTGGCGGAATCGAAGTTTTTCTTTCCATAGAATGCCAAAACCCCTTCCACTTTTGTCGATTCCCCTTCCTTGTCGAACCAAAAAGATTCCGAGAATATTTACGGTTTTACTGTTCCCCATTTTTCTTTCAGGGTGTTTGCCGTATTTATTTCACTTAGGTAAGGAACAATCTTCCATTATCTTGGGTCGTGAAAAAATCGAAGATATTCTAAACCTGCCAGGCTTGGATTTAAAAACAAAACAAAAATTAAATTTAATCCGAGATGCCAGAAATTTTGCCATCGGGGAACTAGCATTAAATGAAAAAGGCGGATTCGAATACTATACTAAATTAGATAGGGAAGAAATCGGCTGGAATGTAAGTGCCTCAGAAGCATTAGAATTAAAATCCTATACATGGTGGTTTCCCATTGCAGGAACAGTTCCTTATAAAGGATACTTTGACAAACAAATGGCATTAGCGCTTGAAAAGGAATTACAATCCGAAGGTTATGATACACGCATCCGTGCCATCGGTGGATACTCGACACTTGGTTGGTTTTCTGATCCGGTTTTGTCACCGCAACTCAGCTGGCCTGACCACAGACTTGTGGGACTCGTCTTTCATGAAATGGCCCATGCAACAGTATATCTACCTGGTGATTCTACATTAAACGAATCTTACGCGAGTTATGTGGAGGAAAAAGGAATTGAGTCCTATTATACGAAACATGAAGGGGAAAATAGTATCCATTTACAAAAGTTTAAAAAAGAAAAAGTTCGAAGAGAAGTGACTTTGAGTCTTTTAAAAAAATATGCAGAGGATCTAAAAACCCTTTATTCATCGGATTTAAATACGGAAATCAAATGGAAAGAAAAAACTTCCATTATGAATCGGTTCAAAGAAGAAGTGGTTTTAAAAAAATTAGTGCCTGAAGAAAAATCGAAAGAATTTTTGGCTCGAGAATGGAATAACGAAGATTTTTTAGGGGCTCTTCGTTACCATTCTGGAGAAGTCAGCTTTGATTCTTTGTTTATAAAATCAGGGAAAAATTTCGCACAGTTTCATAAAGAAGTAAAGAACCTCTTCGATTTACCTGAAGACTCTCGCAAAGAATTCTTAAACAAAAATCATTAGTCTTCAATCATCGCAGAAGTGTAAAGTTTATAACCAATCCAATAGCGGTCGTCGATAGTAGAATTACGTGCCGCTTCTTTTCCTTCCACCAACCGAATGTGTAAAGGTTTTGGTAAATCATTTGTTAATAAAAATTGTTTCAAAAAGAATAAATTATGAACACCCGTTTGGATTCCCGAGTGTAAGACGAAGAGTCCAGTGTTTTCCCTTGCTAGATAATAGGCTACTCCACTAAAATCATTAGTGTATTGTGTTGAAGTTCCGATTCTTTGGTTCGCATAAACTTTCGCAGTATTTGCACTTTTTGTGGCTAAACCAAACAGGGGAGCACCAGCACTACACAAATAATTATCTTCACACCATCCAATTTCCGCAAAATCAATGCTATATGGCGAATACCCGTCCCGCTTTCCGTTGGTTTCCCAAATCATAAGACCAGCATTCATTTCATTTTCCAAGGAAGTTTTCCAACCTACTACAGTGACATCTGGTTTTTTCGGAGCAATCGATGTAAATTTCAGAATTGGGTTTGAGAGGAAATCTGAAACAGAAGCGACCGAATAGTATTCTGTATCTGGAATCACCATCGGAACAACTGCATGAATTCCAGAGCTATAGATATAGTGTCGATTGGATTTGTTTAACCTAAAACTGGTTCGGTATTTGTCTGCCAACGACTCACGAAGAATTACTTCCTGATTTCCAGATTCTGCGGACCGAAAGTATTTTACCGATTCTCTATAAATCGATTTGTTATCAGAGAACATCTCGCGACCAAGAGATTTACCCGATGCAAAACTTAATAAGTATGTTTTTTTTCCAAGATCAAAAAGACCATGGAATTCTTGTTTTCCAACCATCCTTTTTTTCAATCGTTCAGAATAGATTTCAAAATTAGGAATATGTTTTACATACAATTCAGTATCAGAGAAACGAGAAGAGGTAAAACGAAACATCTCTCTCGCGACCGCTAAATCAAAAAAACTTTCGGAACTGTTTTTCTCCAAACTTTGTTGAAGAAGGAAATGAAATAAAAATTCATATTCTTCTCTTAGTTCTGGGCTTAAATATTCTCCACGCATTTTTTTATTAAACTCATTCAAAAGAAGAATATAATCCTCTGGTTTTTTTGATTTAGCAGCTTGATATAGTTTTAAAAATGGATTTGTATGGGAAATTGTAGAGGATTGGTTTTTTAGATAATCGCGTTTCCATTTAAAATCATTCCATCTTTCTTGCCAAAATCGGTTTCCATCACCTAACTCTTTATCCAGACTTTGAATCTTTGATACTACTGAATCGGCCGTTTCCCATTCTCCACGAAGTAATAAAGACTTAGCAAGTTCCAGACGGAAAAATAATGTTCTGTAACTACGTCCCTCTTTTAATTCCTCAGAAACTAATAGTTCAATTAAAGAATTTACTTCTCCGTTCTTTTGGAATGGAATAGAACTCAAAAGTAAATGAAAGAATAAGGTTCGATTCAAATGAGAAAGTTTAGTTAGAACAGATTCACCACTAGTTAAATATTCAGGTGTCAAAGACATGGGTTCAAAATATCCAGTTTGGAGCTGCTCTTTCCAAGCAGAATACAACCTTAATCGATAAGAATCGTAAATTGAATCTGAATATCCAAATTTTGTAAAATCCCGAGAGAGAGTTTTTTCATCAAAATTTTTCCAATCTTTTTTAAATCCATAATTATATGCTGAAGTAGAAGTCAGTGGAGTTAAATAAATATCCTTATCACCTAACAAAAACCCTTTATGAAAGTACAACTCTAAAATACGATTTTTTGCGACAGTTTTCTCTTTGGGAGTTTTGGCGAGTCGATTCAGTTTATTTGTTTCAGATTCAGCTTCATAAAACAAATAGTTTTGAATGTATAAAGTCCCCAACCGATATGCTTGTAAAAAAGGATCTTCTTTTGATTCCAACTTGGATCGGATCTCATTTTTTGACGCAAGGTCTTTTACATTTCCACTTCGCAGTTGGAAGTAAAATTCTAATGAACCTAAATAAAAATCACTATCTTCACCGATAAAATCAGAAGTATTATATTTACAATCTTCCTTTTCTTTAGCGGAAAGACAGGAAACCAAAAATTCATAACGAATTTGATTCTGGAATGAAGATTTTGCATACTTCGACCAAAGGGGCTGAAAAAAAGATTTTTTAGGAACATTGGGGAATATTTCTGTTTTTAGTTTTGCTAACTTTAATTCAAGAGAAGGCAACAAAAGATCACCATCATCTAACAAAGTAGAGGCAGTATAATAATTTTCGTAGGCATCAACAAATTCCTTGGATTTTTCTTTTAAAAAACCCGCCTCGATAAAACCTTCCGCCTTTTTTCCTAATCCATCTTTTGAAACAGAAAATTCTTTCCAGTTTCCAATCAACAATCGATTTGTATCTTTTGCAAAAAGATCAAGTCGCATCGACGAGTAATCTTCATTTGATTTCGACGGATAAGATACAATATTTTGAATGCGTTTGGAACGTAAAACTTCGTATAATTTGCTAAGTAAATTCCAATGTTTCTCTGTATTAAAATTAGATTCATTTAATCCAATTACTGAAATTTCAGATCCAGATCCTTGGAAAATTTCACGAACTGGGAAAACATGAGACTTATCATCTCCAAACAAACTTGTTTGTTTATCGAGAGAACGATTGGTAACTAAATAATCTGTATCATAAAGATAAGCACCTAAGTTTCCCGAGGATAGTGTGCGAACATTTTTATCTTGTTTGTACTTTTCGGTTTCACCGTAAATGGTAACCCACTTCAACCTACGTTCATTCCTTTCGAGAAATAGATCTTTATGACTTCTATCGAAAAGAAGCACAGGGAACAAATTTGATTTTCGGTATTCTTTCAAAACAGAATTTACCAAACTTCCATTTGCTTTTGTTCCAACAATCTGAATGATAGGGGAAATTTCCGTTAATTTTGGAATACATAAACTAAATTCTGACTGGGAAGAACATGGCTCAATTTTTAGTTTTCCATCTTGTTTGTATAAAAAATAATTTGATTCATTCGTTGGATACAATCCAATCCAGCCATTTAAAAACTCGTCATTCATTGATCGCTTCGGTTCTAAAAATGCAGAACGTTCCGGCGAAACGGTTTTGATTTTCCCAAGGATAAATTCCAGATTTTGGACTTCGGAAGTTTGTTGTTTTAAAGAAAGGGCAACCGACTCTCTCTTTAGTGCTTTCTCTGAAATACTATTGGTCAATTTTCGATAACCTTTCATCCATTTTACTAAATCTTGATAATATAAGTTTAACTTGGAATCCTCAAATTCAAATTGTGCAGATAGCAAATCACGAAATAATTCGAGACTTCTGAAATTTTCCCAATGATTTACAATAGATTTTGGATCACCCGAACTAAGTAGAGTCTCCGAATATGATTCTAAAAAATCAACCAAACGATGTTTAGGAGAAAATAGTCTTACACTAAGATTAGAATCATAAGTTTGAATGGCATCTTTTCCAAAATTGATATAATTATTTTTTTTCTCAACGCCTGTACTAAATTTTTCCCATTTGAACCTTTGCGCATTTGCCCAGAACATTTCCTCATCCAATCTAAATTCATAAGCCAATTCGGAAGCCTCTTTCCATCTTTTTTCAGCAACAAAAGTATCTCCCAATTTCATATAGATAGAATATAAATTCAAAAGAACACGAACTCTTGTTTGACGAGAAATTGGATCGTTGGCTAAACCTATAACTCGAGGATCGACAAGACCGGGATTTTCCAAGACCTCCACTGCTTTGGCTAAAGTGGATAGAAAATCTTTTCCTTCTGTTTCTAAAAGGAGAGATAAATAATACATCCCTGTTCCATATACAATGTCAAATTTCGGATTATTACTTCTAAAATAATTTTCACAGAACTCATACGATTCAGAGCATTTTGCAATTTCTCTTGTTTTCCAAAGATTTAATTGCTCCAGAAATTCATCCAGTAACACGCGCTTGGTTTTATTTTGGAATTCAGATGATTCTTGTAAGGAAAAAACAGAATATGCATAGTTCTGGAATAAATTTTCAAAACCTTTATTCGTAGAATTATCAAAAAGTAAATCAGCCAGTTCTTTATAATGTCCAACTGCTTCTACCTGAAGTTGACTCCTTTGATAAATTTGAGCCTCTACCTGCCTAGACTTAGCTAAGATATTTTTACCAATGATTGTATCATCTAAATCTTTAGAGGTAATCAATTGGTTTCTAACTTGAATCTCAGATAGAGCGGCAGTATATTCCTCTTGTTCAATATGATTTTCAATTCGAATTCCCAATGTTAATAGGTATTTAAAATCATTTGGGAACTCACCTGGAAATCTACCATCCCCAATGACTCGAAGGTTATCTCCAAAAAAAACGTTCCACAAACTCCATTTGCGAATTCGATGAAGGATGGATTCTTGGTTAGATTTATACTCTATTTCAGCTATGTTTAACATCTGATAAGAATCACGAAACCGACCGCTTTTCTGGAACGCGATCGCTAGATAATTTGCTAGATTAACAGGACTGATAAACTTCACATCTTTGTTATAAGCAATCGCTGTTTGAAAAGATGAAATGGCACCTTCATAATTACCAGATTCTAATTCAGACAATCCCTTTAGAGAAAATAACAATGCTAACTTAGAACGGATTTCATTTAACTTACCCAAAGAAAATGAATTGGGTTCAGATGCATAAACATTCACAGATTGATAGTATTCATTTTTAAAATAGATATCGATGGATTTTGAAAATTGTTCCGATGCCTTTTTATATTGGCCTTGGTAAATTAATGATTTCCCGTAGTTAAATCGATAAATAGCTTCTTGTTTGTATCCTTCAAACTGATTTTTAACAGATAAGTAAATGGATACATCTTCTACTTTACGATAACTTTCATTTGCTTTTGGGAAATTGCTTAATAAAAAATAGTTATTCCCTAAGTTGAGATTTAAATCTGAAACTACCTTCCGGTCTCCGTAGTCCTCTCCCAAAAATACTAGAATTTGATTATATAATTCGATGTTAGCTTCTAAGTTTTTGTCTGGAAAATATTTTTTATAAAGTGCCTCATATAATTCAGAATCAATCTCTCCTGATTTCGGATTTTTCTGCATCTTAATCAAATCGACATATTGATAAAGCCATCCGAGCAACTGGTAAGCATCATAATGTGTCGGATCAGCATATATAATCCAACGAAGTTCCAACTCAGCTCGTTTAAAATTTTCCAATATTTCCGTTTTACGAACATCAGTCATTGTACCTGTAGAGTAATAATATGACTCGAAGGTTACGTATTTATTGATGAGATAGTAAGAATATCCGTAGAGTGTCGCAAGATCCAAATATGGTCTGGCGCGAGGAACTGCTTGTTTATAGTATAGTTCAGTCCAACTAAGTGCCTTCTCTGATAAAACTTCGATTTTTTCGAAGTCTTTTATATCCACGACACCTCGAAGGAGTTCATTGTCTGTGAGCAGTGAAGTGACACCAGATAAATTACCAACAACATTCAATTTATCTTTACTTAAGATATTCAATTGGTTTAAAAGTGCTCTTTCTTCTTCTTCGCGTATTTTTTTCCCATAGCGGAAGATTGTATCAACCATCTTCCTTTGGTAATAAATTGCATATTCCTTATACAAAGAATCCAAGTATAGGTTTCTTGTTTTTACTAAGAACATGTTTTGGTTATTAAAAAAATAATGAAATGAGGATTGGAGTAAATCACCAATCCTTTCGAATTCAACCGCCCTATTTTCAAAATAAAAAAAGGCACTCTGAATGTCTTCTGAACCTAAATCTACACCTAAAATTGGATCATAAAATTCTAAATATATTTTTAAATTACGAAGTGCATCTGAAGTATTTCCCGCAGCTTTTTGATTGTAATACTTCAATAAATTTGCTCTCAACAAAATTGGACTTTTGTATTGTGCAATAAAAGAAGGTGTTTCGAAAACAGAAGGTTTACCCGCAGGTTCTAAATCAATTTGAATGGGTATTGGTATAATTGAATCTAAAACTTCATTTGATTCATTAAATTTGCGTACTTCAGACAAAGCCTTTGCTTTCAAATATTTCAGTGTTATAGTATATTGTTGGATTTGGTTTGTTTCAGATTCCGCAAGCAATGTATTTACATAGGAGATAATAGATTCACTATTTCGATTTTCTGAAATTTTTTGAATTACATCTTCTAATAAATACCTAAGATCTCTTTTATAATCGTTTGAAAAAGGAAGAGAAGGATTCAATAAATATCGCTTTTTTTCCTCTTCCCATCCTTGGATCATTTCTTGATACAAATTTGATAATTTTAAGGAGTTTGGTTTAAATTCATACCCACCCAACCTTCGTTTAATTTCATCGATTTGGTGGTAATCGGGAAACCGTTCATAAATTAATCTTAATGAATCAAAAGCCTGTGTATTTTTTTTCTCGTTTTCTAATTCATCTACATACAAATGGTACAACATTGCTTCTGCATCCTTTGTCCACTTGGAATGAGAAACCGATTGGATCTCCTTTGCGAAATCAAAGACTTTGCCATTTTGTTTTGCCTCTTCCCAACGAAGTAAAACTAAGGCAAATTGATTTTGATTTGATTGGGATTTCTGACGAAATGAATCTAAAAAGATTCGTGCTTCATCTCGTTTACCGATTCTCATTAGAGATACATATTTCAAAATGGCAACTCTTGCCGAATAAACAGGAAATAATACATCCTCAGAATAAAACAATTCTATCGAATCCAAAGCTAAAAAATAGGAATCTAAACTTTGTCCGGTAAAAAATGTTTTAGCGTATTGATACTGCTCACGGATGTTAGGTTGTCTAGGGATGGCTCCGTTTTCTGGAATAAAATAGATATTAATTGCGTTGAAATAAGAAGCTGAAAAGAGAATGGATCCACCATTGAAATGTGAATAACGTACATCAAAATTGGAAGTTTCTCCAGAAGATAAAACTCGTTCTTCTCCTGTTTCCAAACTCTTCATTACAAGAATACTATTGTCTCTTTCATCTAACTTTCCATTTTGGTTTGTATCTTTTCGAATCGAAGCATAGTATAAGTTTTTTGATTTTGAATCAACTGTAGGCGAAAAGTCTAGGTAAACATTATTTGTAATTCTTTGGGTCTCAGAATTTTTCAGATTGATACGATACACTTCCCCTTTCGCTTCTTCAAAATAAGAAATAAAATAAATAGTATTTCCATCCGGAGAAACATATGGTGAGGTTGCACCCTTGGAAGTTATTTGTATCACTCGCTCAGGGTTTTCCAATTTTAATGCACAAAGATTTGGCAAACCTGGTGAAAACCGGTCGGACACAAAATATATTGTATCCCCATCGGGAGACCAAACTGGATCTGTATCAATAATTCCTTTTGTATATTCTCCACTTTTGTTTGGTTTGTTAGTTAGATTGATAAAATCATGATTAATGAATCGATTGCCTTTGAGAAGTTCATGAGTCCACTCTTCGATGTCCATTGGCAAAAGAACCAAATCTCCTTCGGAATCAAATTCTTCAGAAACAAAAACGAGATACTTTCCATTCGGTGAAATGGATGGTTTGGTTTCTGAAAAAGGATGATTGGTAACAGGAACAACTACAGAACTTTTTAAATCGCGAAACCAAATATCAAAATTACCCTTCTGGTCCGTTGCATAAAATAAATACCTCCCATCGTTCGTTGTCGAATTGTATAGGTTATTTCCACGTTGGACTGTGAGAGGAAATGGTTTGGACTGAGTAGGTGAAAAGTAATTTTTTGAGATAGCCGAATAATCAAAGTCGACATTCGTCATCTTGACACTTTTCTGAAATAAAGCACATTGAAAGAAAAAGAAAGAAGATAGAAAAACAATAGAGATGGGAAACCGTAGAGAAGGTTTCATTGGAATTTCTCCCATCTACCATTTGTGGTTTCATAATACTCACCTGTAGAAACAGATTTATAATAATCTTCCACTAAAGATTGTTTGTATTTGATTAATTCTTCTTCTTTTTTTCCTTTTTTCTTTTGATTTAATATCTCTTTATCCCAAATTATCTTTCTTGATTCATTAAAAAAGAGAACTACATCTTCGACACGTTTTCGTTTGGCGGGAATTTCATACTGTGCACAATTTGGTAATCCCGAAGCCAGGGGATTTAATTTCAATAAACCTGCGGGAGTTTCTCCAATCATTCCGTGCATTTTGTATGTTTTGACTTCGGGAGTTAAATAGTTTAAACGAATTCGGTGTGCTTTAATATCAGGATCAGAATCTTCGGCTGCCAACTTTTCTCGATTGGATCTACCATTGGATGAAGATTGAATAGAGGCAATCATCCAACCTTCCTTTTCTAACTCTCGGTCTTCTCCAACCATTTGTTTTTCAGCTGCAGTCTGTGCATTGGTAATCGTAATTGGAGGAACTTTTAGATTAAAAAGGGACTTACAGCCCAACATTAAAAATACAAAAATAAGACGTTTCATAAATACCTCACTCTTGGTATGTTTGGATTTCGCTCTGTGCTCGTTTTAGAAAATTTGCGAGGGGCATCCTTTGTTGAGAAATTTTACCATCTTCTAAATTAATTAACAAAGAAAGCAAGGATCGATTAAAGTATACATCTGCATATACTAATCCTTTTGATAAAGAAACATCTATTTTATTAATCGAATAACTATCTGTTATACGATCAATAAGAAAGTTTTGCGGAGAAATCACATTCAAAGCACTTTTCCCAAAATCTCGGCCAATCTGAAAGATCGAAAAAAATAAATCTAAATTAGCAACAGGTTCACTCAAATCTCTTACTGAAATATTCAGATCCGCTTTTAGTTTTCCATCATCAATTTTATCTCGAACTTTTGGTGCCATAAGCTGTTTTAAGTCAATGTCGCGGATAAGAAAGTTCCCACGAAATTCCATTGATTTAGGATCTAGGTTCCCTAAATTGAAGACCATGTTTTTTCCCAAAACCAATCCATCCAAAGAATAGGATCGCAAAGACTCAATATTCGCATAATTTTCTTTATATTCGATAAATGCAGTAAGGCCAGGACCATCCTTTTGACGTTTTACATATTCAAAAGGTAAATTAGGTATGTTGGGATGTGTGCCGAGAACTTGTCCAATGGTTAGATTGGGAGGATGGTTTCTTCCATAGTTTTTTATGAAGATAGACTTATCACCAACGATAAGACTTTCTTCATGATTTTCAGCTAAATTGTGTTGGATGGGAATTTTTGCTACAACCTCTTCTAATAGGTATGCCTGGCATTGGTCACCTGGACATTTTTGATTATTATAAGAGATCACCGGAACTTTCGAATAAAACTCACCGTTGATATCATAATCGCGAATCGTGATATTTAATCCCAAATCTCCCTGAAAACTTAGTCCTTTTGCTAAATACTGTTTGGTGGGAGATAACAAACCGAATTTTAAATCTAAATTTCCAAAATATGGACCGAGAGGTGGTTTCGGCTTTCCATTCTTAAACAACTTACCATTGGCGGATAAGTTAAATATTCCAGCAAATGCATTCATCTTTAAAGTTTTGATAACTATTTCGTTTGTCTCTGCTCCTAAAAGAGAAAGATCTGCAGCCAATTTTAAGTCTTTCATTTCCAAACCTGGTAGTTCTGCACCGAGATCTGCTTTAATTTGTTTTGAAGTTCCCGAACCAGAATAACGAGCATTTAATTTTAATTTTGGATTGTTCCCAAGTAAGTTTTGTATTGGAGATATTTTTTCTTTTAATACTAATGGGAGCACAAGCAAAAGATTCGAAGTGTGAACATTCAAACCTAACGGTTGTACATTGGCGATTAAATTTGTTCCTAGTTGCAAATTCCCTTTCAAATCCAAATCTATTGCTTTATTTCCAGTGATTGTTTTTTGATCCAATTTTAGATCGGAAATTTTAATTTCCGAAAGACCAAATGGCCGATCAAAAACGAGAATTGTTTTCAAACCAAGTCCGAGTAAAGAAGAAGGAGATCTGGAGCGATCCAATTGATAACGGAATCCATCAATTTTTGCATTCGTTTGAATCAAAAGCGAAGCAAAGGATTCAGCAGAGACTCCTAAATCCATTTGCAATTTCCCACCTAAGCCAGATACATATTCACCTAACTGAAGTTTATCTACCTTTAGATGAAAATCCAGACCCTGGGATTCAAAATATTCGCCATATAAAGACAAGGATGCTCCATTATAATCTAAATGTGAGGGAGAAACCTTTAAAGACATTAGATAAGGAAATGGTTTTTCTGCAGTTTGAGGTTTTGTATCACCTAAATTTAGATGGGAAGAAATCTGTAATTCAGCAGAGGATAGGGAATGAGCTTTTGATTTTCCCAATTTGAAATACAATTGTGAAGCTTTTAGTTTTAAATTTGCATCTGCATCTTTCCAATTCCCTTGAATTCCAGTTCCTTCAAGCGAAAGATCACCCGACAACTTCATTTCGGGAATGATTCCATGAAGTTGGTCAATGGACCTTTGGAATGAGGTCAGTTGCATATTGGATTTTCCCACAAGAACATTCACCTTAGGAGTTTCCTTCGATACGTCTTGAATGGAACCTGATAAACTAAGCCAAGACTGTCCCAAAACTCTAAGGTCTAATTGGTTAATGCTTACTTGATCCAATTGGTTGTCATAATGAATATCAGATAACAGACGTAATCCGAGCTGAACTGGTTTTTTACGAACCTCAAGTAAAATATCATCCTTCCCAATGTCTGTGGTAAACAAAAACATTTCAGGAGAAACGGTTCTGTCCCATTCAAATCGTAAGGACATAGGAATTGTTTGTTTCCATCGAAGTTCTTCCGAATCTAAATCCAATGGAATTGGTTTGGTTGCATTGAGAGAAAGAAGGACATGATCGATCTGATTTACAGCAGATAAATCAAAAGGAATGGAAGTAAACCTGTTAGTCTCCAGTTCCGTTTGTAAAGAGAGATCCTGGATGGAGAAAAAATGCAATGAACCTGTTTCACGTTTCAATTGAAATTCTACCGCATCCAAATCGATATAAGCACTGGCCTGTAACGGGAGATAGGTTTTGAGTTCGGTTAGCGGTGCTTTCGGCTCTGGAGTTGGTTCTGGTAAGGGTGATTTGGACTTTTTCACCAGAGAAACAAAGTTCCACTGACCCGACCGTTCTTCGATTTGAATCTTAGCGTTTTTAAGGCCAATTTCCGATATTTTAATTTTTCCAAAAAGTAATAGAGGAAGGTTGTAACGAAGGCGAAGTTCTTTGGCTTCCAAAAGAGGCGTATGATCAAAAGGAAGTCCAGGATAAAGACGTAAGTCTTTCACCTCAATCCCAAAGAAAAGGGAGAAAGTACGAAAAGATCCCTCCATCCTTCCCATAGTAAAATGAGATACTAGTTTGGGAACTAGTAGGTCAGCTGTGAATGCATTGAATAGAGATTTATAGAGAAGGAAAAGGACCAAAAGTCCACGAAAGGTTTTTGTTTTGGCGATTCCTAAACTTACCTTCAGGATTGGATTCATTAGCAGAATCGCCTCGAGCGATTAATATTCGAAGGAGTCTTCAGCCTCTTCCAGAGTTTTATATATCTCGAAAACGCTAGAAAGCTTTGTGATTTCCATTAGGTTCTCGATATCGGAATTTAAGTTCGCAAATACCAGTCTACCATTTAGGCCATCAATATGTTTATAGATATTGAGAAATGTTCCTAAACCAGCTGAGTTGATGAAAGGAACCTTTTTCAAATCAATAATAAATTTAGGGACTTGGCCTTTTTTGATGTACTGTTCAATCTTTTCAGATAGCTCGAACTCATTTCCGGCTTTGATGGCACCTTCAATTTTAATGATGTGCACGTCGTTTTTACTAGTAACTTTGATTTTCATAACCCTTCGGAAGGTGGTGTTGCCATTAAAATCCTTCGATTTTGCCGAATGTAAAGCAAATTTTTATGCATAGTGCAATAAATCTTTGCCAGCTTTACGAAGTTGATGTTTTCCCTGTGACAAATGGTTGCGAACCGCCTTTCTGGAAATTCCTAAGAGCTTTGCGATCTCTCTTTCGGAAAAAAAACTTCGATCGATGGCTCTCGTCCTTCTCAAAATCCAGAGTTTCTTTTGTTTGAGATACCATTTCCTCCGATTGGGTTCAGTTGCTTCATATAACTTTCGAGTGTACCTAGTAATCATACCAGAAAGCCGAGATAAAATTTGGCGTTGGCGAAATCGTTTCTCATCAAGCTCCCGATAAAAAATCTCAATATCATGACCTGTCTCTCGTAACTTCCAGAGAAGAAGTTGTTTTAGATTTTGTTTCATTCTCAAATCAAACTGTAAGGCCAATACCAATCCTGTGAGTGTTGGTAATTTTTCCAATTCTAACTGGAGTAGATTTCCCTCTTCCAAAATTTCTATGGGAATCTCTTCATTGGCTGGCAAATCATAATTCCATAATTGTAAATAGAGTTCTCCCGATTCCGAAATTTCTGTGCGGCGGAAACGATTTCGATATTGGTTAAAAGCATAAGTAACAAAAAACCCAAGAACATTGGTTATATGATAATTTAAACTCAAAGTCCACATCTTTGAAAAAACTTCTAATATTGTTACCACCATTTCACAACTTTCGTCATCGGTAATTTTTCTTTTTTTGGCCAACCTGTCGACCATCCAAATGGGCAATTCCTCTTTCAGAATATTTGGATCATTATTGGAACGAGCTTTTTCGATGAGAGGGAGTATGTTTTCGTCTAGTATTTTGGGTAACATGGATGGAATTTATAATTCATCCACAAAGGAAAGAAAGCCTAATACAGATTATAGCAAAGATTGATTTCCCGATCTATGAACTTGATTTGTTCAAGTATGAACTTTTAAATTTATTTTTTGCAATGAGTAAAAGTGAGACAGATAAGATGACATGAAACAAATTAAAGAAAACAAAAGGGAAAAAAGATAATACAGACACACCCAGTGAAGTAGACATAAATGCTCCGCAACTGTTCCAAGGAATAAGAGGAGAAGTGATTGTGCCTGAGTCTTCTAAAGAACGAGAAATATCTTTTTCAGGAATTCCTTTCTCTTCTGCCAGACTTCGAAAGGCACGGGCAGGAATTACTAATGATAAATATTGGTCAGCAGTCACTAAATTAAGAAGAAAGGATGTTCCCATAGTTGAAAGTAAAATATCCCACCTGTCTTTTGCCCAATTCTTTATATGCATTAGAATTTCGTTAAGGTATCCATAACCTTCTACAACAGCTCCAAACCAAACGGCAGAAAGAATTAGAATTTCCGTTGGCAATATTGCAACCACACCTCCTCCACTTAAAAAACGATCTAACACATCATTTCCCGAATGCGACACAAACCCATATACTAAAGATTTCCCTATGGAAAATTGAAATCCTAATTCAGAAATACTAAATCCAATGGCAGAAATTATTCCAAGTAACAGCGATAATCTGATGTGTAATTTGAATAAAGCGGAACCAAATACTAAAACTACGGGAATGAATTTAAGCCAAAAAATTTGGTGATTAGGACCAGACAATAGACTTTCCGATTGCAAAGATAAATTCGTAATTTGATTGGAATCCAAAGTATAAACATTTAAAACATAAAATGCGAAAATAGCGACACCGAAGCTAATACAAGTTGTCTTTAACATATGCCGGATATGAGTCCAGATAGGAACATGTGTTAAACTGGAAGCCAAGTTGGTTGTATCGGAAAGAGGAGAAAGTTTGTCCCCAAAATAACAACCACTCACGATGGCACCGGCCGCCATGGTTTGCGGAAAAGAAATCACTTCGGCAACACCCATAAGAGCAACACCAAGAGTTCCTGCTGTAGTCCAAGAAGAACCAGAAACCATAGCCGCTATAGCGGATACTATGGCCAAGGAGGGCAAAAAATAATCCGGCTGCAAAAACAAAATTCCTGTTTGGATCATTGTCAAAAGAACACCCGAATGAGCCCAAGAAGCAATGAGCATTCCCACAAAAAAAAGGATCTCCATCGCTGGCAGAACAGAAAGAAAGTTTTTACGAAAGGCTGATTTCAAAAAGACAATCTTTCGATTTCCTCGTTGTAAAAAGGAAAGAAGTCCTGCCACTAACAATGCGACAGGATGCGGGTATGGGATCACCCAAACAAAACGAAACAAAAGTATGGATAGGACTAAGTATAAAAGTGGAGAAAGAGAGAGAAAAATAGAATTCTGTTTTTCTCTCTCCATACTTTAAAGAAAGGTAATATTGATATAATAAATAGAAAATCCAAAAAGAAACAAAATACCAAACCAGGAGAGTAAATTCATCCATGGTTTTGGCCTTTGTTCTTTCGGAATTTCTTTTCCAAATAAAATCAAATGGTGGATCAGAGCAAGAACAGGCGCATTCAAAAAGGAAACAGTAGTAGCAAAGTCTACCAAACTCTTCATATTCGTTCTAAAAAAAAGTAAAATGAGAATAGAGCCCACACCAACTATGACAATCCAATACCAATAGAGTTTTTCTGTAGGAATTTTTTCCAGAGGTTTGAACAATCGACGACTTGCATTCGATACAACGCGAGGATAAGCATCAAAACAAGTAAGTGTTGTAGAAAACATAGTAAAAAATGCTGCAACGAGAATGATGGGGTAAGACCAAGATCCAATGGCAGAAGTGTATAATTTAACTAACTCTGATGCAAAACTCACTGCTTGAGAAGAAAACTCCGCACCAGTATTATACATCATATTTGCACCTAACGCTAAAAAACATACGGCAAGTAAAGTAGTCCCAATATAACCAATGTTAAAATCGATCATCGCATATTTCATAGGAGGGAGTTTACCATCGGGAGTTTTTTTTGCCAATGTCCAATCGGATTGCCAGACAGCCGCTTCAATAGGGATGGGCATCCATCCCATTAAGGCAATCAGGAAAGCAACATCACCTAAGTTGGATATGGAAAAAGTTTTTCCTCCAGTTTCTAATTTAGGAATGGCAGCATAAAAAGAAAGGATCATAGCTACTATTGTAGAAACAGTTAACAAAACAACGATCCATTTCATCAGTCCGTCGAGGGCAGCAAATTTTCCAATCGCAAGTAAAAGAAAACAAAACACCAAAATGATCGCACAAAGTAACCATGGTTCCATGGTTACCCCAAGAAGATTTGAAAAGAGCCCAGAAGTGACAAGTGTGACTGTGGCGACAATAATACACATTGTTCCGATTGATATGAAGAAAAATATCCATACTGGCAATCGTCCCAATGCTTCATAGCCATCTAACAAGGATTTACCGGTAATGATCGTATACCTAGTTCCCACAACAAAAAATGGATACTTTATCAAATTAGCAAATAATACAACAAAGAGCAGTCCATATCCATATACGGCTCCCGCTCGAGTCGATTGCACAAGATGAGAAACACCAACGGCGGCACCGGCATACAAAAGCCCAGGACCAAGATAAGCTAAAAAAGGAAATCGTCTCATTTTGGACAAAATGCGGTTATTAGAAAGTTTTTGCTACTCTATTCGAAAGATTATCGATTCAAATAACGAAATAGAATTTGATTGAGTGCTAAAATATCGATCGGTTTGGTCAAAAATTGATCCATTCCTACATCGAAACATTTTTTTCGTTCTTCATACAAGGCGCCAGCAGTGAGTGCAATGATAGGAACTTTCGCTCCAGATGGGTGTTTACGAATCTCGGTTGCAGCTTCCAAACCATCCATATTGGGCATCTGAACGTCCATAAATACTAAATCAGGTTTCGATTCTCGAAAAAAACGAACTCCTTCCAGCCCATCCACAGCTTCTTCAATCTGAGCTTTTGGAATGTATTTGTGAATCATACGTTTCAGTAACTCCCGATTCATTTCATTGTCTTCCACTACCAATATATTTGGTGAAATTTCGTTCAAAGTAGATTGTTGGAAGTTTGCAAGTAATTCTGTTTGGATTTCACTTTCATCTTGCGTATCTACCATAGACGTTTGATCTATACACATACATTCGATTACAAATTGAAACTCGGTTCCAAATCCTGGTTTGGACTGGACCTCAATTTCTCCCCCCATCAAATCTAACAATGATTTTGTGATTCGAAGGCCAAGCCCAGTTCCCCCATACCTTCTGGTAGAATTGGATTCTCCTTGCCAAAAAGATTGGAATAAATGTGACTTATGTTCCTCAGGAATCCCTATTCCAGTGTCTGTGATTGTAAATTCTAGTTTTGTTTTTTGATGCGTCTTCGGTGAAGCATTTACTTTCAATACAACACCACCTACCTCAGTAAATTTCACAGCATTCCCGAGTAAATTGATGAGAATTTGACGAAGTCTTGTTGCATCTACTAATATAATTTCAGGTAAATTCGGACCTTCTTCGAGTGTTAGTTGGATTCCCTTTTCACTTGCCTTCCACTTCAACACACCTAACGAATCTTTAATGATTTGTTTTAGGTTCGAAGTGACTTCATTTAAAACAAGTTTTCCTGCTTCAATTTTTGAAATATCCAAAACGTCGTTGATAATTCCAAGTAGACCATGCGCGCTACTAATGGCATTTCGCACATATTCTTTTTGGTCAGAATCCAAACTCGTAGTAAGGAGTAATTCGTTAAATCCAATGACTCCATTTAGAGGAGTTCTGATTTCGTGACTCATATTGGCAACAAATTCTGATTTTGCTTGATTGGCTCTTTCTGCTTCTTTGATGGCACTGAGTAAGCGAAACTCAGCACTTTTGCGGCCAGTTATATCATTCATATGAACTACAAAATAACAAGCATTACCATTTCTATCTTTCACTAAAGTATTTGATATTTCAACCCAGAGAATATTTCTATCTTTTGAAAAAAATCTTTTTTCATAAATCATATTCTCTTTCGAGCCACTAAGTGCTGCTTCTCGAAAGGAATCAAAAAGTTGTTTGTCTTCTTCATAGGCGAACTCATTGGTTTTTCTTCCAATAAGTTCTTTTTCAAAATAACCCAACATAGATTCTAACTTTTTATTTACTCTTACAAACCTGCCATCTAGATCTAATATACATACGCCAACTCCTGCGTTATCGAAACTCATTCGAAAACGTTCTTCGCTGTCTGCCAGTTCTTCTTGGATTTTATTTTCTTCAGTAATATCACGATTGATTGCAATAACACCAATCGTTTTGCCAGATTTATCTTTTAGAAGACTGGCGGCTGATCGAATGGTTAACCGCTCAGACCCTTTGGTGTATTGAAATACTTCGCCTTGCCAAATTCCTTTACTTTGTAATTCTGAAATACGCAAGTCTCTTGTTGAATGGTTTTGTTCTGTTTTTAAAACTGTAATTGTAGATTCACCAATAACTTCTTTTGCCGTAAACCCATAGATTCTTTCAGCAGCAAGATTCCAGCTAGTAATGCGGAATTCTAGATCCGTAACAATCACTGCATCATATAGGTATTGCAAAATTAGTGAAGAGTATACTTCACTTGGAATCAAATTTTCCATTTCTACCTAATACCTGAACAGCTTCAAATAAAAGTGCAAGCTTTAACTATCTAAAGATTTTGAGAAAAAGAAATTCCTACTATTTTTTCGGAATTTGTTTTTCTCCCTTAGTGAATCTACTTATAAATCAAAATCCTTTTACAGAAAATATTAGATTATTTTGATATTATAGTCCTTTGTTTCCAGAGCAAATAAATCGCAGGATAAACTGCTAGTTCCATGACAAAGCTGGTTCCAAGACCACCCACCATAGGAGCCGCAATACGTTTCATCAAATCAGCCCCAGATCCACTTGCCCACATAATGGGTAATAATCCAATGAATCCAGACATTACCGTCATCATCTTGGGTCGAATCCTTTGGACAGCGCCTTCCATGATAGCTTGTTTCAATACCGGGATTGTCATCACTTCATTTTCCCTTTTGTGTTTTTCAAAAGACAAATCCAAATACATTAACATAAATACTCCTGTTTCCGCATCCAATCCTAACAGTGCAATCATACCGACCCAAACAGCAATAGAAACTTGGTACCCTAAAAAATAAATAAGCCAGATAGCACCAATTAAAGAAAATGGAACTGCAGTTAGTACAATCATTGCCTTCATCATTGAGCCCGTACTCCAATATAGAAGAAGACAAATTAATACGAGTGTGATCGGTAAAACAATTTTCATCCGATCCCTAACGCGTATTATATTCTCATATTGACCACTCCATTCTAAAAAAATTCCTTTGGGGATTTTTATATTGAGTTCCACAATTTTCTTCATTTTCGAAACAAATCCAAGTAGGTCAGTCTCACTTGTATCCAAATAAACATATCCAGTCAAAAATCCATTTTCATCTCTGATCATGGCAGCTCCTGTCACAAATTCAACAGTAGCAACGGAACTTAAAGGTATATGAGCACCACTTCGAATCGGAATTAAAACTTTCATAATCCTTTCTAAATTATCTCGGTATTCTCTTGGATAACGAATCTGAATGGAATACCTTTCCCTCTTTTCTATTGAAGTAGAAATGGTTTCTCCACCCAAAGCGGAAAGTATCGTCTTTTGGATTCCGTCTATTGTTAATCCATATTTTGCAGCTAACTCCCTTTTTATGTTAATATCCAAATAATAACCACTGGAAGTCCGTTCTGCAAAAACTGATCTCACCCCTGGTTCATTTTTCAAAGTTTCTTCTATGGCAATTCCAAGCTTTTGTATTTCTTCGCTATTCTCCCCCTGTACTTTGATTCCAATCGGTGTTCGTATTCCCGTAGAAAGCATATCGATTCTTGCTCGAATGGGTTGTGTCCAAGCATTAGTAAACCCTGGGAAATCTAAAGAGAGGTTCATCTCTTCTAATAACTTTTCTTTACTCATCCCTTCTCGCCACTCCGACTCAGGTTTTAAATTGATGATGACTTCAAACATAGAGAGAGGAGAAGGATCCGTTGATGTTTCCGCACGACCAGCCTTCCCATACACTGACTCAACTTCCGGAAATTCCTTTAATTTAGCATCCATTAGGTTTAAAATTCGTTCTGCTTCCCCGATGGATAATCCTGGTAGGGTTGTTGGCATATAAAGAATACTACCTTCATTTAACGGAGGTAAAAATTCAGTTCCAATTTTGAAAAAAACAGGCAGAGTCAGAAAAACCAAAACAAAGGCACAAAAAACCGTTCGACGCGGATATTCTAATACTTTTTTTACCACCGGTTCATAGAAATGAAAGAGTCGTTTACTAATTGGATGTTTTTCTTCCGGTAAGTATTTTCCAACAAACACAGAAGTAAGAATTTTGTTTATGGAAGGAGTGAATCCAACAATGGGATCCATTCTTGTAAACATCATACGAAAGGCAGGATCTAAAGTAATCGCAAGAATAGCAGCAATAGCCATTGTTAGGTTCTTGGATAATGCCAGAGGACGAAACAATCGTCCCTCTTGGTCCACCAAAGTAAATATAGGCAAAAATGCAACGGCAATAATGAGTAGAGAATAGAATACAGATGGTCCTACTTCTAAAAGTGCTTCAAGCCTTACTACGTGAAAATCTCCGATCCTTCCACCTGATTCCCATTCTTCCAACTTTTTATATGCATTCTCTACTTCCACAATCGCACCATCCACAAGGACCCCAATCGACAAAGCAATTCCCGCAAGTGACATTAAATTAGAACCGATATCCGCAAGATACATCGGAATAAAAGACAAAAGTACTGCAATTGGTATGGTTAAAATAGGAACAATGGCAGATGGAATATGCCAAAGAAAAATAAGGATAATGATGGAAACAACAATCATTTCCTCTAAAAGTTTCTCTTTTAAAAGTCGGATTGTTTTTTGAATCAAAATGGATCTGTCGTATACAGGTATAATTTTGACTCCTTCTGGTAAAGAAGACTGGATGGATTCCATTTTTAACTTCACATCTTCGATAACACGTAAGGCATTTTCTCCGTGCCGCATAACAACAATTCCAGAGACTCGATCTCCCATACCATTGTAATCACCAACACCTCTTCTTAAATTGGGACCAGTAATGACTTTTGCAATATTATACAAAAAAATAGGAGTTCCATTCGGGTCCGAACCTATGGATACTCTTTCTAAGTCTTCAATCGATTTTGCATAACCTTTCACCCGAATCATAAATTCGGCTCCGCCAATTTCTAATAGCCGTGCACCCACTTCATCATTTGATTCACGTACACGATCGATTACTGTATCCATATCTATTCCGTAAATTTGTAACTTTAAAGGATCAATTTGGATCTGGTATTGTTTGCGAAATCCGCCAATGCTTGCCACTTCGGAAACACCGGGAACAGAGGTAAACAGATACTTTAATTTAAAATCCTGTAACGACCTAAGTTCTGATAAATCCATTTTACCTGTTTCATCAACTAGGACGTATTGAAATATCCAACCAACACCGGTTGCATCGGGCCCAAGATTCAATGTTACATCTTTAGGAAGATTACTTTGAAGTTGAGATAAAAATTCATTCACTCTAGATCTTGCCCAATACAGATCCGTTCCGTCTTCAAAAATGACATACACAAACGAATACCCAAAATCAGAAAACCCACGAACTGATTTTACTTTGGGTGCACCGAGAAGTGAAGTCACAATAGGATAAGTGACTTGGTCTTCAATGATATCAGGACTGCGATCCCATTTTGAATAGATAATTACCTGAGTGTCTGACATATCGGGTAGGGCATCCATTGCTATGTTCTTAACTGAAAAGTAAGAAACAAACAGGAGGATTACTGTGACAAAAAGAACTAAATATTTATTTTCTGCTGAAAATCTAATGATTGTGCGTATCATGAATTCCACCTAACTTCAATTTTGCTTCTGAATCTAAGAGAAAATTGGCTTTTGATACGATCTCTTCTCCCTCGATTAGTCCTTCCAAAACCTCAACCCATTCCGTTGAAACAAATCCTGTTTGAATACTTCTAGGACTGAAATGGTTCTCTGATTGTTTCACATATACAATCTCTCGTTTTCCCGTGGGAAACACAGCTTCTCTTGGGATTCGTAGGACATTTTTCTTTTCTATTCTTGCAGAGGATTGTACATACATCTGTGGTTTTAATCGATTTCCAAAGTCATTTACTTCGCACCAAACAGAAAGAGTTCTCGTTGTTTCATCCACTAAATTTCCAAAAGCAACCACTCTCCCTGGAAACGAAACATTAGGAATCGAATCTGCTTTCACTTCCATTGTCGTTCCTTTCAGAATCTGATTGATTTCTCCTTCATACACTTGTACAAACACCAACACTTGGTTATTTGATCTTCCAGTTAGAAGGATATCTTCGGACTTACGATTCAGATATTGGATTTGTGATTCACTCAATCCTAGTTTGGTTAATTTTAATCTGGCACTTTTTCGAATGAAAGCTTCTGAACCACTGCTGCCGGATAGAGACCGATACTCACTATAAGTGGAATATAAATCTGGATCATAGGCAACCTTCCCACTAAAAGAAATATTTTTAATAATATCACCTTTAGAGACTGTGTTTGTTTCTATACCGATTAACTTTTGTTTATCTCCAGATAGGGAAAACGAATCAGTGGTTTGTTTTTCCTTTTTGCCTTCCGTTTTTTCCGAAAGATCCATTGGTTCTTTTTTAACTAATGTCATTCCGCAAATGGGACATTCCCCTTCATGATCCATTTCTATTTGGGGATGCATGGGACAAGTATAAATGTCTGTAGTTACGACACCCTTCCCAGCGCAAGAAAGGCCAAAAACAAAAAATGCTAATATGATTGAGATTTGTATTTTATTTTTCATGAGAGTTATCCTCTGGTATTATATTATTTGTGATCTCCAACACTTTCAAGAGAGACAACCACCGATTTAGATTCACTTCATGAAACGTTGCTTTCATTTCAATGGACTCGTTTAAAAACTGATAGGTGTCGACTAAACTAATATCACCTTTTGTGTATGCCGCAGCAGAAGTGGTGATACTCCGATTGAGGGTAGGCAGTAATGAAGATTGAAAATTTTCTACTCTTTGTTTATTTCCCATCCATGATTGGATCGAAGTTTTAAGTTCAGTTTCGAGTAAATAGGTTTGTTTTCTTTTCTCCAACTGCATCCGATGCACTTTGAGTAAGTTAGCTCGATTTAAGTCTGCAGATTTACCAAGGGACCAAACTGGAATTCTCAGAGTAATTCCAGCACTCCATAAATCACCAGAAAACTCAGGATTGTCCATAATCGAAACATTCAACGGGCCACTATCCAATAAAAAAGGTTTCCTCCTCCTTTGCATGTAGCTAATGAACACTTCTGTTTCAGGATAATGTAATAATTCTTCTTTTTTTGCCTCTGCTTCTGCTTTCTCAGTACTGACTTCCGCATACTTGAAGTAAGGTGATTTTTGAATCAACTCTTCAGAGTAACTTTTTACGAACTCTTCTTCTTTCTCCTTTAGAAATTTCAAAATCTCTTCTTCTGAAATCAAAAAAGAAGTATTATCTAAAGAAAAATAGGAGGTTTTTGCATTCAATTCTGAGAGTTGGGTATTCCTTGTGAACAGCCGATCCTTAATTTTTTCTTTAAGGTTTAAAGCTCGTAGTGTACCTGTGATATTACTTTTGCCTGCAGAATACTGGCTTGACTCTAACTTACTTCCCGTATTGATACTTTTTTCTAGTGACTCAAGGTCTTGGATCTCTCTTATTAAAGCCGATTTCAAAAGTACTGTTTCAAAATAATTTCGAATGAATTGGTTTTTGATCCACTCCGCATTCAATAGGTCCAATTCAGAATCTTTTTGAACAATTTGTTTTTCCAAATCCAGTTTGCCTGGGAAGGGAATCTCTTGAGCAATTGAATATTCATTTCCTGTCATTCCTGGTGTATCGGGCCGACTCCGATCACGGGTCACATCACCACGGTAAGGATAAGACCGATAAGCAAATCCGAATTTTGGGTCTGGGTAAACATCGGCATGTTCTGAACGGTGGTGTTTCTCACGCGACTCCAAATATTTCACAAGTAACTCCGGGTGAGAGTTCAGTAACATTTGAATTTTTGATTCCATTGAATTCGTTGTTTCAATCGCAAAAACGATTTGCGGAAAAAACAAAAAGCAACTAATCAATATATTGTTATATAATTTATTATTAAAATACTGTTTTTGTAAAAACATAAAAAACTCCTATTCGTAAATGAAAACGAATGGGAGTTTAAATAAGCAAACGTATGGAATCTGAAAATATTTGTGCTGTGTCGTTTAGAGAAAAAAGACTGAGTTCACTATCTGAATCTAAAGTTGCTATACGGGGAAGGTAGGAGAGGTAAAATAATAAATCGGTTTTTATGGGTGCTGCACTTACTAAGTTTGAAAAATGATATGAGTCTTTTTCCAATCCGATTTCAGAACAACGGCAGTCCTGTTCTTCCGTAGCATCACTGGTATGGCAAGGCAATGATTCTAATTCTTCCGTAGTGAAATTCTGATCACCGGAAAAAGATTTGGGACAGGAAATGAGTCCAGCCGTACAAATAGCGGCCAAAAATAGAGAACAAAGAACTGCCAACGTAAGATTACGAATGGTCCTCTTGTTTGTTCTGATTCTATTTCCCATACACAAATCTTAGACGAAATAAAAAGCCAAACCATCACCATTTCCCACCGCAAAATAAATTTACCTACTTTTATTGAATCATCCGAGCAGGCATCTTTGGCGGGCGCAAGCAGCGAATAGTCGCGGACATTAGCCGCGGCATACACTACGCTCCACAAACAAAAAAGGCGCTCAACTTATTGAACGCCCTCACAATCTATAATGACTAACGAAGGCAATGTCCTACTTCCACCCCCACTCGCTTTTCCGCTCCGCGGGCGAGTGTCCGAGACTTGCTCCCTATGGGTCGCAAGTCTGTCATTTCGCGAA